>NZ_CP142675.1:1326666-1658333 GCF_036365825.1 Qipengyuania sp. HL-TH1 | reverse complement strand
CGCGCACAGTCAGCGGGGTTTTCTCGCCGCGCATCGCGGCCAGCCGGCGGGCGGACAGGCGGGCCAGCCGCCGCTCGGCCTGCGCGAGGCCCTTAGCCTTCGCGGTCGAGGCGGACGCCATAAAGTTCCAGCCGGTGGTCGACGAGGCGGTAGCCCAGCTTGGCGGCGATCTGCTTCTGCAGCGCCTCGATCTCCGGATCGACGAATTCGACGACCTTGCCGGTCTCGACGTCGATCAGGTGGTCGTGATGCGCTTCGGGCACCGCTTCGTAACGCGCGCGCCCGTCACCGAAATCGTGGCGGTCGAGAATCCCGGCCTCTTCGAACAGCCGTACCGTGCGATAAACGGTCGCGATCGAGATGCCCGAATCGATCTTGTTGGCGCGTTCGTGCAGCAGTTCGACATCGGGATGGTCGTCGCTTTCCGACAACACGCGCGCGATGACCCGGCGCTGCTCAGTAATGCGCAGACCTTTGTCGGCGCACAATTGTTCAAGATCGATTTTCTGGTGCAATTTTGCTTCCCGCATAAAAAACGCCCCGTACCCTTATCGGGCCGGGGCGTCTTGCTCAAGGCGAACCGAAGGGCTTTACGCTTCCTTCTTCTTACGGCCGCGCTTCTGGCCGGGTTTACGGCCCAGTCCGATCTTGACCGCCAGCTCGCGCCGCTTCTCGGCATAGGCGGGGGCGACCATCGGGTAATCGGCAGGCAGGTTCCAGCGCGCGCGATATTCCTCGGGGGTCATGTCGTAGGCGGTCTTGAGATGCCGCTTGAGCATCTTCATCTTCTTCCCGTCTTCGAGACAGACGATGTAATCTTTCTTCACCGACGAACGAATGGGCACCGCAGGTTCGGGCTTTTCTTCTTCGGGCTCGGTTCCGCCAAGCCCCGAAAGTGCGTTGTAGATGTTCGAGATCAGCGTCGGCACTTCGTCGACCGCGACGCTGTTATTGCTCACATGGGCCGCCACAATATCCGAGGTTAGCGTAATCAGGGTCTCGCCCATGTCGGTCTTGAAATCTTCCATCATTTACCTTCAAAAATTTGGGATGTTACCCGCGTCGCGACCCGCGCTCGCCGCATTGTATAAATTCGACAAGAAAATGCAACGACTGTTGGGAAAGGTTATTCTTGTCGCGCTTTTACAACTTCCGCGCGAAGGTGATGGCGTCCAGCCGAGTGCCATCCGCAGTCCGGTAATAATCGACCCGGCGACCGATCGGTTCGAACCCGCATTCGCGATAAAGTGTCTCGGCGGGATTATTTGCGCGCATTTCCAAGAATATACTCTCGGCTCCGCCGTCGAGCGCCAGGCGGGCGAAAGTCTCGATCAGTTTCCGGCCAAGTCCTCGCCCGCGCAATTCGGGGCGGACGCCGATCAGCAGCATCTCCTCTTCGCCCGGCGCACGCTTGGCGAGAATGAAGCCCGCGGCGATATTCGTGCCGGCTATTGGTTCGCCCTCGGCATCGAGCAGAATCGCGTAGGTGTGCGGCATGGCCAGCGAATTTTCGACCTGCTGGCGCGTCCATGCTTCGCGCCAGTGCGGGTCGAAGGCGGCCTCCATAACCGCCATCAGCTGGTCGAGCTCGCTCATCCCCCCGGCAGTTTCGCATCCGGGGCGCGCCCGTAAAGCGGGGCGAGATCGGCGCGCAGCAGGCTGTCGGGCAGGGCGGGCACGTGGCGTGCATCGGGCAGGCGGACCGGATCGGGGGTGCGACCGGCAAGGTCGCCGAGTTCTTCGGCCTTCGATCCTGCAAGCAGGTCGCCAAGCGAGCGCGCCCCGGCATTGGCGGGCGGGAAGGAAGCGACTGCGCCCAGCGGCAAGCCGTCGCCGCCGAAATCCTGCACGAACCATTCGCCATGCCCGCCGGTCATGCACACGGTTACCGTCTGCCCGCTATCCCCCCGCGCCATCGCGGCGACCAGAGCCAGTGTCGGATAGCCGCGAACTTCGGCGTGCCAGGCGATTCCCAGCGCCCGCGCCACCGCCAGTCCGATCCGCACACCGGTAAAGCTGCCCGGCCCGAGCGAAACGCGGATCTCGTCCGCGCGGCCCTTGGCCGGCAATTCGGCAATCATCGGGACCAGCCGCTCGGCGTGACCGCGGCCGAGCACTTCGTGGCGGGAATCGACCAGCGCGCCGTTGTCGAACAGCGCAGCCGAACAGGCCTCGGTGGCAGTTTCTATCGCGAGGATGCGCATAACCGCGCACTGCCCCAGCAAAAGCGCGGCTGCAAGTCAGTCGATACGGTTGAACTTGTCGAAGTCGGGACGCGGGCTGCGCGCGAAGATGCTTTCGCGATCCCCATAGCCGATGGCGCAGATGAAATTGCTGCGATGGCGCGGCTGGTCGGCGAAGAACGCCTTGTCGACCGCGTCATTGTCGAAGCCCGACATCGGGCCGCAGTCGAGCCCCAGCGCGCGCGCGGCGATGATCAGGTAAGCGCCCTGCAGCGAGGAATTGCGGAACGCGCCTTCCTTGCGGCCTTCCTCGTCACCGTCGAACCAGCTCTTGGCGTCGGTGTGCGGGAACAGCCACGGCAGTTCCTCGTGGAAGTCGATGTCGTAGCCGATGATCGCGACCACCGGGGCCGAGGTGATCTTGTCCTTATTGCCGTCCATCGCCAGCGCGGCGAGCTTGTCCTTGGCGGCGGCGGACTTGGCCCAGACGATCCGCGCAGGCTGCATATTGGCCGAGGTCGGGGCCATCTTGAGCAATTCGTAGATCGCGTGGATCTGCTCGTCGCTGACCGGCTTGTCGAGCCAGCCGTTATAGCTGCGCGCTTCACGGAAGATCAGGTCGAGCGCTTCGGACGAAAGGGTATCGGCCACGGGAAGAATTCCTTCGGGTGTCGGGGATCAGGCGGCGCGGACTTCGACGACCTCGGGCACGTAATGCTTGAGCAATCCCTCGATGCCATGCTTGAGCGTGGCAGTGGAGGAGGGGCAGCCCGAACAGGCGCCCTGCATCTGCAAATGGACCACGCCGTCGCGGTAGCCGCGATACTGGATATCGCCGCCGTCGCCCGCCACGGCCGGGCGGACGCGGGTTTCGAGCAATTCGTTGATCTGCGCGATGATGTCGCCATCTTCCTCGCGCTCTTCGACCAGCATGCCTTCGTCTTCGGGCGGGACCGCAATGCCCCCGGCGCTGCCGGGTGTGAACAGCGGCGCCTGCGCAACGAAATGGTCGAGCAGGATCGCCAGCACCTGCGGCTTGAGATCGCTCCAGCTGGCCCCGGGCGCGACCGTAACGGTGACGAAATCGCCGCCGAAGAACACGTTCACGACTTCGCCCGTGTCGAAAATCGCCTGCGCCAGCGGACTGGCCTCGGCAGCTTCGGGGGAGGCGAATTCGCGCGTGCCCTGCGCCATGACCTGCTGGCCGGGGAGGAATTTGAGGCTCGCCGGATTGGGCGTCGTTTCGGTCTCTATGAACATGGGGCACGATGTAGGAAGCATGGGAACCGGGGGCAAGGAAGGAACGCTTGTCGGGCAAACATTCACCTAGCCTTCACAGGTCGCCCTCCTATATGCCCTTCATGACCCATTTTCCGCGCGCCATCCAGCGTCTCGCGCTCGTCCTTCCCGCTGCGCTGCTTGCTTCGCAGCCCCTGCTTGCGCAGGAACCGGCAGCGCCCACGCCGCAATATCTCACGCCCGCCGACGGGACTCCATGGATCTACGAGGGCAGCGATGTCCCGCGCGACGAGGAATGGACCTTCGGCGAGCTGCCCAACGGTGTGCGCTATGCAGTGCGCAACAACGGCGTCCCGCCCGACCAGGTCTCGGTCCGCGTGCGGATCGACGCCGGATCGCTCCACGAGGAAGAGAGCGAGCGCGGCTATGCGCATCTGCTCGAACATTTGCTGTTCCGCGAAAGCAAATATCTCGGCCCGGCAGAGGCTATCCCGACCTGGCAGCGCCTGGGCGCGACCTTCGGCAGCGATACCAATGCCGAAACCAGCCCGACGCATACGGTGTTCAAGCTCGACCTGCCCAATATCTCCACCACCAAGCTCGCCGAAAGCATGAAGCTATTGTCCGGCATGGTGCGCAGCCCGGTGCTGAGCGATGCCAATGTCCGCGCCGAAGTGCCCATCGTGATGGCCGAAAAGCGCGAACGCGGCGGTCCGGGCGAACGTGCGGGCAATGCCAGCCGCGAAGTGCTGTTCGCCGGGCAGAGGCTCGCCACGCGCACCCCGATCGGGACTGAGGAAACGCTGGCCGCCGCCACCGGGGCGAGTGTCAGCGCCTTCTACAAACGCTGGTACCGGCCCGAAAACGTGGTCGTCGTGGCCACGGGCGACATGGACCCCAAGCAGCTCGCCGCCGAGATCGAGGCATGGTTCGGCGATTGGCAGGGCGAGGGGCCGCATGTGCCCGCGCCTGCATTTGGCGATCCGGTTGCCCCCGCGGGCGCCGATGCGGACAATCCGGTGGGCGAGATCGGCGTCATCGTCGAACCCGACCTGCCGCGTTCGTTCACCTATGCGGTGATGCGCCCGTGGCGCCCGGTGCAGGACACGGTGGCCTATAATGAAGGCCTGCTGCGCGATGCGCTGGCGCAGGCGCTGATCAACCGCCGGCTCGAATCGCGCGCGCGGGCGGGCGGCAGCTATCTCTACGCGCAGGTGTCGCAGGACGATGTCAGCCGCTCGGCCGACATGACTTTCGTCAATTTCGCCCCGCTGACCGGCGACTGGAAGGCCGCGCTCGATGATATTCGCGGGGTCATCGCCGATGCGCTGGCGACTCCGCCGTCGCAGGAGGAAATCGACCGCGAGCTGGCCGAATTCGAGATTGTCTTTACCAGCCAGGTCGAACAGCGGCGTGTGCTGCCCGGACCGCGGCTGGCCGACGATGTCGTCAATGCGGTCGATATCCGCGAAGCGATCGCCGCGCCCGAAACCGTGCTGACGGTGTTCAATTCGATGAAGGCGACACTGACGCCCGAGCGCGTGCTCGACCATACCCGCGCGCTGTTTGCGGGCGATGTGATCCGTGCCGCCTATGTCACCCCAACTACGGGCGAGGCGAGCGAGGCGGCGATCCGCGCCGCGCTCAATGAAGACATTGCCGCCGATGGCGAAGCGCGCATTGCCGCGCAGGCGATTTCCTTCGACGAATTGCCGCCGGTAGGCGAGCCGGGCGAGATTGCCACGCAAGCACCGATCGGTGTGCTCGATATCGAGCAGGTCGAATTTGCCAATGGCGTGAAGGCGATCCTGTGGGCGAACGATGCCGAACCCGGCCGCGTCGCGGTCAAGGTGCGCTTCGGCGCGGGCTATCGCGCGATCGACCCCGACGATGCGGTCTACGCCAATCTCGGCTATGCCGCGCTGATCGGATCGGGGATCGGCGAACTGGGCCAGGAAGAGCTCGACGTGCTCGCCACCGGGCGCAAGTTCGGCTTCGATTTCCAGGTCGGCGATGGCGCCTTCACCTTCTACGCGCAGACGCGCGAACAGGATCTGGAAGAACAGCTCTATCTCTTCGCGGCCAAGCTGGCGATGCCCGGCTGGGACCCGAACCCGGTGATCCGCGCCAAGGCGGCGGGCAAGCTGGCCTATGAAAGCTATGGCTCCAATCCCGGCGGCATCTTGCAGCGCGATCTGGAATATCTGGTGCGCGACAGCGACCCGCGCTTCCGCACTCCGACGCCCGAAATGTACGATGCGGCAACCCCCGCAGGCTTCCGCGAATTCTGGGAGCCTTTGCTCGCGCAGGGTCCGGTCGAAGTGCTGGTGTTCGGTGAATTCGACAAAGCCGAAACGGTCGAAGCCCTGCGCCGGACCTTTGGCGCGCTGGCCCCGCGCGAGGCGCCTTCCGCCGCAGTGCTCGAACGCGCGGTCGACTTCCCCGAAGCGGGCGCGACCGTGGTCCGCCACCACCGCGGCGATGCCAACCAGGCTGCGGCGGTCATCGCCTGGCCCAGCGGTGCCGGAGTCGAGAACCTGCGCGAATCGCGCCGTCTCGAAGTGCTCACGTCGCTGTTCAACAACCGACTGATGGAGGCCATGCGCGAACATGCCGGGGCGAGCTATTCGCCCGTCGTGCGGTCCGACTGGCCGAGCGATGTGAACAGCGGCGGACGGATTGCCGCGCTCGCCCAGCTGCGTCCCGAGGACGTGCCGGTGTTCTTCGCCGAAGCCGAACGTATCGCCAAGGAACTGGCGAGCGCGCCGGTGGGCGAGGACGAGTACAACCGCGTGGTCGAACCGCTGCGGCAATATGTCAGCCGCGCCTCGACCGGCAATTTGTTCTGGCTCTACCAGCTCGAAGGCGCAACCGTGGACGCGCGCCGCATCCCGATGCTGCGTTTCCTGCTGTCCGATTATACGCAGACGACACCCGCCGACTTACAGGTGCTGGCGCAGAAATACTTCGGATCGCGCGAAGGCTGGCGGCTGGCGGTCATCCCGCAGGGGCAGGAAGTGGTCACCGCATCGGGCGGCGAGGACGCCGTCGCGGGACGCTGAGGCCGGTCACTGCAATCGGCTTTTTACGCTGGCCAAGCAAATGCTGCTTGCGACATGATGCCGCCTCGTCTGCTACAGGCGGGCAATCTGGCGCCATTCCCGGCGCCGCAAATGGAAGAGACAATGGCGACCAACTGGGCACCCGATAGCTGGCAGGGATACGAGGCAAGGCACTTGCCCGACTATCTCGATCCGGCCGCGCTCGAGGCCGCGACGACCACGCTCGAAACGCATCCGCCGCTGGTGTTTGCCGGCGAAGCGCGCGCGCTCAAGGCCGATCTCGCCGAAGTCGCCGAGGGCCGCGCCTTCTTGCTGCAGGGCGGCGATTGCGCCGAAAGCTTTGCCGAGTTTCATCCCAACAACATCCGCGACACCTTCCGCGTGCTGCTGCAGATGGCGGTGGTGATGACCTTCGCCAGCAAGAAGCCGGTGGTGAAGGTCGGGCGTATGGCGGGGCAGTTTGCCAAGCCGCGCAGCTCGAACACCGAAACGCAGGGCGATGTCACGCTGCCAAGCTATTTCGGCGACAATATCAACGGCATCGAATTCGATGCCGCGACGCGCACCAACGATCCGCAGCGCATGGTCCGCGCCTATTCGCAGGCGGCTGCCACGCTCAATTTGCTGCGCGCCTTTGCCACGGGCGGCTATGCCAATCTGCGGCAGGTCCACCAGTGGACGCTCGAATTCATGGGCCGCAGCCCGTGGGCGGACAAGTTTTCCGACGTTGCCGACCGGATCGGCGAAGCGCTCGATTTCATGGAGGCGTGCGGGGTCGATCCGCAGGTGGTGCCGCAATTGCAGCGCACCAGCTTCTTCACCAGCCATGAAGCGCTGCTGCTGCCCTACGAACAGGCGCTCACGCGCCGCGACAGCCTGACCGGCGAATGGTACGATTGCTCGGCGCATATGGTGTGGATCGGCGACCGCACGCGCTTCGAAAACAGCGCGCATATCGAATTCGCGCGCGGCATCGGCAATCCGCTGGGGATGAAATGCGGCCCCAGCCTCGAAACCGACGCGCTGCTCAGGCTGCTCGACACGCTCAACCCCGCGCGCGAGCCGGGACGGATCACGCTGATCAGCCGCTTTGGCCATGACAAGGTGGAAGACGGCCTGCCGCGGCTGGTGCGCGCGGTGAAGGCCGAAGGGCATCCGGTGGTGTGGAGCTGCGACCCGATGCACGGCAATGTCGTCAAATCGGACAGCGGCTACAAGACGCGGCCCTTCGACCGCATCCTTACGGAAGTGAAGGGCTTCTTCGCGGTCCACCGCGCCGAAGGCACGCATCCCGGCGGAATCCATGTCGAGATGACCGGGCAGGACGTGACCGAATGCGTCGGCGGCGCGGTCGCAATCACCGACGAGGCGCTGAAGGATCGCTATCACACGCATTGCGACCCGCGTCTCAATGCCGCGCAATCGCTCGAACTGGCTTTCCTCATCGCCGAAATGCTCAATGAGGAACACGGTATCCGCCAGGCCGACGCCGCCTGAGCTTGCAGCCCGGAGGCGTGCGCGGGAACCGCGGCGCCGGCCCCGCATTCTCCGGTAATGCGCGTCAGTCGATTGTTTGGGCATGCTTTTTGGCCCCCGGCCTTTAAACCGAAACTGAATTGCGCCATGGTGAACCGTGGTTGCCACCTTCCGGCGACTGCAGCCCAAGGGGACCGGCATTGAACCAGGTCCAGCCGCAAGCGCAGCCCGCGCTGGGAGAGGAAATCGAGAGTCGCTACGCCGTGACCCGCGCGCTGAGCGAGGCGCTGGCCGCGCCGCTGTCCGAAGCCGATGCGACGATCCAGTCGATGGAAGATGCCAGCCCCGCCAAATGGCATTTGGCGCATACCACGTGGTTCTGGGAAACCTTCCTGCTGCGCGACCATCTCGGCGGATATTCGCTGTTCGACGAGCGCTGGCCCTTCGTATTCAATTCCTATTACGAGGCCGAAGGCGAGCGCATCCACCGCTTTTCGCGCGGGATGCTGTCGCGTCCGACGCTGGCGGACATCCGCCACTGGCGCGCGCATGTCGATGCCGCGATGGAGCCGCTGTTCGCGCGCGAGGAGCTCGCGCCGCTGATCGAACTCGGGCTCGCCCACGAACAGCAGCACCAGGAATTGCTGCTCACCGATATCAAGCACGCGCTGTTCCAGAACCCGCTCGGCGTGGCCTTGTGGGATACGCCCATGCCAGCCGCACAGCCGCAGGCTGATAACTGGCACGAACACCCCGGCGGCATCGCGCGGATCGGCCACCAGGCGGATGGCTTTGCCTTCGACAATGAAGGCCCCGCGCACCGTGTCCTGCTCGAACCCTTCGCACTGTCGTCGCGGCTGGTCAGCAATCGCGACTGGGCCGAATTTATCGCCGATGGCGGCTATGACACCGCCAGCCTGTGGCTCTCCGATGGCTGGGCCTGGGTGCGCGAACACGGCGTGCGCGCGCCGCTCTACTGGAACGAGGGCGAGCAGTTCACCCATGCCGGCTGGCAGGATCGCGATCCCGACGCCCCGGTCACGCATATCTCCTATTTCGAAGCCGATGCCTTCGCCAGCTGGGCGGGCCAGCGCCTGCCCACCGAATTCGAATGGGAAGCGATCGCGCGCGGGCAGGAAGGCCAGGCGCCGGCGCATGACCCGCACGAAGGCAACCAGCTCGACGAGGCAGCCCCGCCGCTTTCGCGCGGCAGCAGCGGCCTGTTCGGCGATTGCTGGCAGTTTACCCGCTCGGCCTATCTGCCCTATCCGCGTTTCCAGCCCGCCGAAGGCGCGGTGGGCGAATACAATGGCAAGTTCATGAGCGGCCAGTTCGTGCTCCGGGGGGCCAGCTGCGCCACCGCGCGCGGTCATTCGCGCGCCAGCTACCGCAACTTCTTCTACCCGCACCAGCGGTGGCAATTCACCGGCCTGAGGCTGGCAAAGGACATCTGATGACTACCGAAAAGGGGATCGCGCTCGTCGAACGCGACAAGGACGGCGTCGACAAGGCGTTCCGCCAGGACGTGCTCGCGGGGCTGCGCCAACAGCCCAAGGCCATCCCTGCGCGGTGGTTCTACGACGAGGAAGGCTCGCGCCTGTTCGAGAAGATCACGCAGGTCGAGGAATATTACCCGACCCGCGCCGAGACCGAAATCCTCACCGCGCGCGGGGCCGAGTTTGCGAAGCTGATCGGGCCGGGCAGGGCGGTGGTCGAATTCGGCTCGGGCAGCTCGGTCAAGACGCCGCTGCTGCTCGAGGCGATCGCGCCCGCGGCCTATGTCCCGCTCGATATCTCGGGCGATTTCCTGCGCGAAAGCGCCGCCGGGTTAGCCCAAAAATTTCCCGGCCTGCCGGTCCATCCGGTCGAGGCCGATTTCATGCGCCGCGTGACGCTGCCCGAGGCGGTCGAACCGCTTGCCCGGCTGGGGTTCTTTCCCGGCTCGACCATCGGCAACATGGTCCCGCGTACCGCGGTCGACCTGCTGCGCTCGATGCGCGCGACGCTGGGGGCGGACGAGGGCGTGGGCGACAGCGCGATGCTGCTGATCGGCATGGACCTGGTGAAAGACCGCAAGGTGCTCGAAGCCGCCTATGACGATGCCGATGGCGTGACCGGTGCGTTCAACAAGAACCTCGTCACCCGCATCAATCGCGAGCTCGATGGCACTATCCCCGCCGATGCGCTGACGCATGACGCGGTGTGGAACGACCGGCTGGCGCGGATCGAAATGCATCTGACAGCCACGCGCGATATCGACTTTACGGTGTCGGGCGAAAGTTTCGCGATGAAGCAGGGCGACAGCATCCACACCGAGAACAGCCATAAATTCACCCGCCGCAGCGCCAACATGCTGCTGCTTGCGGGCGGCTGGACCCCGGTCAAACGCTGGACCGATAGCGCCAAGCGCTTCTCGCTGATCCTCGCGCGCGCCACCGAACAGCGCGAAGCGCCCTAGGCCGCGCGTATTCATGGACGCGACACCGGCGCGTTCCTATATCCCCGGTATGGATTTCGAACCCGTCTTCAGCGCCGCCGCGGATATGCTGCGTGCGATCCCGCGCTCCGAGCTGCTGATTGCCGCCGTCGCGGCCATGGTGCTCGGCTGGATCGGCGCGATGATCGCCAAGCGCTCGGCGCTCGGCGGGCTGCTGCGCGTGGGCAGCTCGCTCGCGCTCGGGTTGATCCTGCTGACGGTGGTGCTGCAATTGTCGCGTTTCGACCCGCGCTTCGATGTCGCGGTGCCGCAGATCGGCCTGCCCGAACAGCTGGTCGAAGGCGGCGAAACGCAGATCCCGCTGTCCGCCGACGGGCATTTCTGGGTCCGCGCCGAAGTCAACGGCGTGCCGGGCAATTTCATGATCGATACCGGCGCCACGCTCACCGCGATTTCCGCGCCGCTCGCCGAGCGCGCCGGGCTCGAGCCGCGCCGCGGCGGCATCCCGATCATGCTGGGCACCGCCAATGGCACGGTGCAGGCGCATGTCGCGACGATCGACAGCCTGACCTTCGGCAATGTTAGCGCCAGCGGGACCGATGCGGCGATCGCGGAAAGCTTCGGCGATTTCAACGTCATCGGGATGAATGTGCTGGCGCGGCTCGGATCGTGGCGGGTGGAGGACAACACGCTGATCCTCGTGCCGCGCGCCGAGGACACGATTTCGTGAAATCCCCCGTTGGACCGCGCGCGCCGAAACGCTAGGCAGGCCGCGATGGATGGCCCGAACACGCTTCCGCCCCCGCCGCCGCTGGCACAGCTGCTTGCCAGCGGACCCGCGGCGCTGTTTCTCGATTTCGATGGCACGCTGGTCGAAATCGCGCCGCGCCCCGGTGACATTCACGTCCCCGATGGATTGCTCGGCCGGCTGCACGCGCTGCGCGACCGGCTCGACGGGCGGCTCGCGCTGGTCAGCGGCCGCGCGCTCGACGATCTGACCGGGCATCTGGGACAGCCGGCGATATGCCGCGCGGGTTCGCATGGCGCGTCGCGCTTTCTGGCCGACGGCACGCGGCTCGGTGACGAACCCCAGCGCCTGTCGGACGCCGCGATTGCCGAATTGCGTGCCTTCGCCGACGCGCATGGCCTGTTCTACGAAACCAAGACGCATGGCGGCGCGCTGCATTTCCGCGCCGCGCCCGAAAAGCGCGAAGCGACGCTGGCCTTCGCGCGCGAATTCGCTGCCGCGCGCGAATTATGCGTGACCAGCGGCAAGGGTGTGGCCGAACTGGTGCGCCCCGGCGCAACCAAGGCGGCCGCAGTATCGGCCTTCATGGAAGTCGCGCCCTTCGCGGGCGCTTCGCCGGTGTTCATCGGCGACGATGTGACCGACGAGGACGGCTTCGCCGGTGCGGTCGAACATGGCGGTTTCGGCATTGCGGTCGGCGAACGTGCGAGCGAAGGGGCAAGATACGGACTCGACAGCGTTGCTGCGGTGCACCATTGGTTGGAGATATGATGCAATCGGACCTCGAGCTTTCCCCGATCGGCAACTGCCAGGTCAGTACGCTGGTCGATAGCGAGGGGGCTTTCGTTTGGGGCTGCGTCCCGCGCGTCGACGGCGACCCGGTGTTCTGTTCGCTGCTCAACGACAATGCGCGCGATCGCGGCATCTGGCGGTTCGAGCTCGAAGGGCAGGCGCGCAGCAGCCAGCGCTACGAACGCAACACCGCGATCCTGGTCACCCGCCTCGAGGCCGAGGACGGCAGCGCGGTCGAGATCCACGATTTCGCACCGCGCTTCGAACGTTCGGGCCGGATGTACCGCCCGGTCGCCTATGCGCGCATCGTGCGCCCGGTGGCGGGCGCCCCGCGGCTGCGCGTCGTGCTGGTGCCGATGAACGGCTATGGCGCCTCGCTGGCCGAGACGACCAATGGCACCAACCACATCCGCTATCTGATCGGTCCGCAGGCGCTGCGCCTGTCGACCGATGCCCCGATCGGCTACGTCCTCGAAGGGCGCAGTTACCGGGTCGAGAGCGACCAGCATTTCTTCCTCGGCCCCGACGAGCCCTTCGATGGCAATATCCGCAGCGAAGTGCGGCGGATGGAAGCGATGACCGCGCGCTACTGGCAGCACTGGGTGCGCGGGCTGCATATCCCGCTCGAATGGCAGGAAGAGGTCATCCGCGCCGCGATCGCGCTCAAGCTGTGCCAGCACGAGGAAACCGGCGCCATCGTCGCCGCGTTGACCACCTCGATCCCCGAAGCCGCCAACAGCCAGCGCAACTGGGACTATCGCTACTGCTGGATCCGCGACAGCTATTACACCGTCCAGGCGCTCAACCGGCTCGGCGCGCTCGACGTGCTCGAGAAATATCTCGCCTATCTACGCAACATCGTCGACCAGGCGCGCGGCGGGCAGATCCAGCCGCTCTATTCGGTGATGGGCGCGGATCAGCTGCACGAATTCGAGGCCGAGCATCTCGCGGGCTATCGCGGCATGGGCCCGGTGCGCGTGGGCAATGCGGCCTACAAGCAGGTGCAGCACGATTGCTATGGCCAGATCGTCATGCCGACTGCGCAGGCCTTCTTCGACACGCGCCTGCTGCGCATGGCGGACGAGCGCGATTTCGAACATCTCGAAGAAGTCGGCGAGGCCGCCTGGGCGAAGCACGACCAGCCCGATGCGGGGCTGTGGGAGTTTCGCACGCGGCAGGAAGTGCACACCTATTCGGCGGTGATGTGCTGGGCCGCCTGCGACCGGCTGGCCAATGTCGCCGCCCGGCTGGGCAAGGGCGACCGCGTGGTCCACTGGAAACAGCGCGCCGACGCGATCCGCACCAAGATCGACGCGAATGCGTGGAGCGATGAGGGCGGGCATTACGGCGCCAGCTTCGAAAGCGACTATCTCGACGCCAGCCTGTTGCAACTGGTCGAACTGCGCTATCTCAAGCCCGACGACGAGCGCTTCCTCAAGACCTTTGCCGCGGTCGAACGCGACCTGCGGCGCGGCGACCACATGCTGCGCTATGCCGCCGAGGACGATTTCGGCGCACCCGAAACCGCGTTCAACGTCTGTACCTTCTGGCTGATCGAGGCGCTGGCGCTGGTCGAGCGGCGCGAAGAGGCGCGCGAAATGTTCGAGGCCATGCTCAGCCACACCACCGCATCGGGCATGCTGAGCGAGGATCTCGACTACGAAACCGATGAATTGTGGGGGAACTTCCCGCAAACCTATTCGCTGGTTGGTATCATCAACTGTGCGGGTCTGCTGAGTAAACCGTGGAGCGAAGTACGCTGACCGATCAACCCCGTCTCGTCGTCATATCCAACCGCGTCGCGGTGCCCAAGGCGCGCGGCGCAGCGGGCGCGCAGGGGGGCTTGGCCGGGGCGCTCCTCGCCGCGCTCAGCGACCGCAAGGGATTATGGTTCGGCTGGTCGGGGCAGGAAAGCGAAAGCGGACGCACCGGGCATATCGACACGCAGACCAATGACGGCGTGACCACCGCGACGATCGACTTGTCGCAGCGCGATATCGACGAATATTACAACGGCTATGCCAATTCGACGCTGTGGCCGCTGTTCCATTACCGGCTCGACCTCGCGGAATACGAACGCGAGACGGGCAAGGGCTACGAACGCGTCAACGAACGCTTTGCCGACCAGGTCACGCCGCTGATCGAACCCGACGATGCCGTCTGGGTCCACGATTACCACCTCATCCCGCTTGGCGAGCGGCTGCGCTCGCGCGGGCTCAAGAACCGCATCGGCTTCTTCCTGCACATTCCCTGGCCGCCGACGCGGCTGTTCGTCTCGCTGCCCTATCACGAGCGGCTGGTGCGCACGCTGCTCTATTACGACGTGGTCGGCTTCCAGACGCAGGAATGGCTCGAAAGCTTCCTGCATTATTGCGAGAACGAGCTTGGCGCCGAAGTCGACGGCGAAAAGGGCACCGTCAGCTTCGAAGGGCGCACCACGATCGCGCGCGCCTATCCGATCGGGATCGACTGGGATCATTTTTCGCAGCTGGGCGATGCCGGTGAAGCGCGGCAGGCCCAGCAACGGCTGCTCAGCTCGTCGCGCCGACGCACGGCGATGATCGGGGTCGACCGGCTCGATTATTCGAAGGGCATTCCCGAGCGCATCGACGGGATCGGGCGCTTCTTCGACAAGCATCCCGAGCGGGTGCAGGACCTCGTCTTCATCCAGATCGCGCCGCCCAGCCGCGAGGATGTCGACAGCTACCAGGCAATCCGCGCCGAGCTCGAACAGAAATGCGGCCGGATCAACGGCGCACGCAGCGAGGTCGACATGGTCCCGATCCGCTACGTCAATCGCGGCTACAGCCATGAGGAACTGTTCGGCTTCTTCCGCGCCGCCAAGATCGGGCTGGTCACTCCGTTGCGCGACGGGATGAACCTCGTTGCCAAGGAATATATCGCGGCGCAGGACCCCGAGGATCCCGGCGTGCTGATCCTCTCGCGCTTCGCCGGCGCGGCGGCGCAGATGCCCGATGCGGTGCTGGTCAATCCGCACAGCCCCGACGATATCGCGCATGCGATCCAGACCGCGCTCGACATGACGCTGGAAGAACGCAAGGCGCGCTACCAGAAGCTGATCGCCACCGTGCGCGACGACAATGTGCAGGACTGGACCGCCAATTTCCTGCGCGATCTGAGCGAGGCCTGAGCGCGAAGCTGCTCGCTGTGATTGCGCATGCCCTGCCGCGCTGCCACCGTCGCGCGCATGATTCGCGAACCATTTCTCGAGACGCAGGGCATCCACAATTTCCGCGATTACGGCGGCTGGCGCACGCGCGGGGGCGGCCAGGTGCGCACCGGTCTGCTGTTCCGCTCGGGCCACCATGTCGAGGCGACCGACGACGATCTCGCCGCGATCGCCCCGCTGGGCATCCACACGGTCATCGACCTGCGCGGGGAAAGCGAGCGCGCGGCCAATCCCTGCCGCCGGGTCGAGGGGTTCGACGGGCAGGTGCTGTTCTACGAAGGCGAAACCACTTCCAGCCCGCCGCACATGGATATCGGCCCCGACACCAATGCCGCCGATTTCGCGCGCGAACGCATGCTCGCGGTTTACACGCGCATGCCCGACAACCCGGCGATGATCGACATGTTCGGGCGCTATCTCACCATCCTTGCACAGCGCGAGGGGGCCAGCCTCGTCCATTGCTATGCCGGCAAGGACCGCACCGGCGTGGCCGCGACCATGCTGCTGCACATCCTCGGCGTGGCCGAGGAAGACCAGCGCCGCGAATTCCTGCGCACCAACGACAGCCCGACCTTCGACGTCCTCGCGCGGCAGTCGCTGCCGGGGATCGAGGCGCGGCTGGGCCGCAAGCTCGACGAAGGCGCGGCGAAGGACCTGCTCGGCGTGCGCGAGGAATATCTCGATCGCTATCTCGAGATCGCGACCGAGCGCCACGGCAGCTTCGACACCTATCTCGAAGCCGCGATAGGTGTGGATGACGCGCTGCGCGAGGCGCTGATCGTCCGCTTCGTGGCGTGACTCTGCGGCTGCGGCTTCCCATATAGCCGCGAACACCCTTCTGACTGACGGAATTTGACGACATGGCTACCCATCGCACCAAGATGCTCATCATCGGCTCGGGCCCCGCGGGCTATTCCGCCGCCATCTATGCGGCGCGCGCGATGATGGAACCGATCGTGGTGCAAGGGCTGCAGCCTGGCGGCCAGCTGACCATCACCACCGATGTCGAGAACTATCCCGGCTTCGCCGATGTCGTCCAGGGCCCGTGGCTGATGGAGCAGATGCAGAAGCAGGCCGAACATGTGGGCACGCGGATGATGTGGGACACGATCGTCGATGTCGACGTATCGAACGGCTCGCCCTTTACCGCGACTGGCGACAGCGGCGACGAATATGTCGCCGACGTGCTGGTGATCGCCACCGGCGCGCAGGCCAAGTGGCTGGGCGTGCCGGGCGAGATGGAACTGGGCGGCAAGGGTGTCAGCGCCTGCGCCACCTGCGACGGCTTCTTCTACCGCGGCAAGAAGGTCGCGGTGATCGGCGGCGGCAATACCGCGGTCGAGGAAGCGCTCTACCTCACCAACCATTCGGACGATGTCACGCTGATCCACCGCCGCGACGAATTGCGCGCCGAGAAGATCCTGCAGGAACGCCTGCTCAACCATCCCAAGATCAGCGTGATCTGGAACAAGGCGGTCGAAAGCTTCGAAGCCGGCCCCACCGGCGCGCTGGAACACCTCAACCTGCGCGACACGGTCACCGGCGAAGACAGCACGCTCGAAGTCGATGGCGCCTTCGTCGCGATCGGCCACGCGCCAGCGACCGAACTGTTCAAGGGCAAGCTGCCGATGGACGAGGGCGGCTACCTGCTGACCGAGGCGGGATCGCCCAAGACCGAAGTGCCCGGCGTGTTCGCCGCGGGCGACGTCACCGACCACGTCTATCGCCAGGCGGTCACCGCCGCGGGGATGGGCTGCATGGCCGCGCTCGACGCCGAACGGTTCATCGCGGGTCTGGAGATCGACGCCGACGGCCACGCGCACGAAGCCGAAGCGGCGGAATAAGCTCTCTACACAGTCATTGCGAGCCGCAGGCGAAGCAATCCATCAACCGACCTTGCAGCGAATTGCTACGCCGGAAGATGGATTGCCGCGGAGCCTGCGGCTCATCGCAATGACTGGGTGTTGGCTTACATGTGGGTGCCGAACACCAACATCGCGGCATTGACCGACAGCGCGATCAGCGCGACGCTCGACAGTGCGAACAGCACGAAGCGCACCATCACCACATTCGCGGTGACCTGGACCAGCGAGTGGATGATCCGCAGCCCGACATAGATCCACGCGATCAGCGCGTTCATGCCGTCGCCCGCGCCGATCATCGCCAGCACCAGCGCTACCGCATAAAACACCGTCGGTGCTTCGTGCAGATGGTTGTAATTATGCGCTTTCCACTGGACTTCGGCGGGCAGCGTCTCGTCCAGCGACTTGGTCCGGCGCGCGTCATTGGGGTCGATCCCCGCCTGCGACATCGCGGGGATACGGGTGGCGTACATCCACAGCCACATGATCATCGTCCATACGACGAGCACGACGATGGGCTGGAGGATTTGCGATTGAATCATCGGATAGTCTCCGTCAGGCCAGCACGAGGCTGGGATCGTGGAACAGCGTCAGCGCAAGCGCGCGATAGGCGAGGTAGATCAGCGCGATCGTCGATGCGATAAACAGCAGGAAGCGGATTTTCACCACATTGACGGTTGCCTGCCAGATCGAATGGACGATCCGCAGCGCGACATAGATCCACGCGAATACCGTATCGAGCGCGCTCGCGCCCAGCAGCGCGATGATCACGCTGGCGGCATAGAACAGCGTCGGCTGTTCCATCAGATGCGCGTAATTGTGCGATTTCCAATTGATCTTGTCGGGGATCACTCCCTCGAGATCCTGTCCCCGGCCGCCTGGCTTGGCAGCGCCGAGCCCGCCGGCCTTGCTCAGCGCGGGCAGGCGCGTGAACGCCATCCAGAACAGGATAAGTAACGACCACGCGATCAGCACCGCCGCGGGTGCGAGCATCTGGGCTAGCATGTGTGGATTCTCCCCTTTGACCCTTATCGGGCAAGAGTGCTGGCCCCGCGGTGGATTGTCAATTGCAACCTAGCCGGGCGGGCGGCGCAGCGTTGCGCGCTGGAAATAGTCCCACCGCGCGGTCTCGAATTCGCAATCGAGCGCGTTGATTGCGCAGGCGCGCAGCAATGCCTCATGCAAATCGGTACGCGGGCTGACGTGGAACCGTGCCAGCCAGCCGCGCAAGCCCCGCGCGAGCGGCGCGGGCATCGCCTCGAGCGAGCCGAAATCGACCACATGCAGCGATCCGCCGGGGGCGACGAGCCGTGCGGCCTGTTGCAGCGCGCGCTCCCAATCGGGGATCATCGACAGCGCATAGGACAACACCACCCGGTCGAAGCCTTCGCGTCCGAACAGTGCGGGGGCATCGAAGCGGCAGGCATCGCCCTGCGCCAGCCGCGCCCCGGCGCCCAGCGCGGTGCGCGCGCTCTTGAGCATCTCCGCCGAAATATCGAGCCCGTGGACCGCGGTGCCCGGCCAGCGGCGTTTGATCGCGCCAAGGTTGCGGCCCGTCCCGCAGGCGATCTCGATCACGGTTGCGCCATCGGGCGCCGCAAGCTGTTCGATCAGCCCGTCGCGGCCGAACAGGTAATATTTGCGCGTCAGATCGTAGATATGCCGCTGGCCGCGGTAGATCCCGTCCATCAGCGCCGCCTGGCTGGCTGTCCCCGCCTCGCTCATCGGGCGAATTCGTACAGATGCACGCCGCCATAGATCGACGAGCGATCGCGCGCGGTGAGGTCGGCGGATGTCTGTGCGTGATAGGTCCAGCGCGCCGCCAGATCGTCTGCCAGCCGTCCGGGCAGCAGGCTCGGCTCGGCCGCGGTGCGGAACAATACGCGCGCGCCGGGGCGGGCAGTGCGGGTGATCTGCGCCCACAATTCGTTGAGCTGCCGGTCATCCATCCAGTCCTGCGCATCGAGCAGGACATAGCGGTCGTGGCTGCCCGCATCGCTCCCGGCCAGGTAATCCACCATATTGGCATGGCGCATATCGAGCCGGCCGATCCGCTGCTGCATCACCGGCCAATTGCCGCGCTGGAGATAGGGCGGCAGGGGGAGCGCCCACGGTGCGGTCATAACCGCGCCCGAAGGCCTGCCAGGCGAAGTAATTGTCATCCACCGGGAAATCGCAGGCGAGCTTTTCCAGCCGCCGCTTGAGCACCACCGCCATCTTCTCGTCACCCGCCAGCGCCTGATATTGCGCGGGCGGGATGCCGAGGCCGAACAGCGAGGCGGGATGATCGGTCAGCCAGCGCACGAATGCCTTGTCGAACACCGGGGCCAGCTCGGCCTCGAAAATCGCGCGCTGCTCCGCCAGCGTTGCGGCCCTCAGCACACGGGCGAGGTCGATGCGGTAGAATTTGGCCGCGAGATGCGCGATGCCGATAAACCCGCCCAGCAGGCCCTGGCGGTAGATGCCGCGAGTGAAGTGGCTGATCCGCTTGCGCCCGGTAAGGTCGCGGCTTTCCCAGTATTTGCGGCTTTCCGCATCCAGGTGCGGCGCGATCATCGTGCGGTAGATCGCGCGGTTTTCCTGGTGATCGGCCTCGGCGAAAAAGCGGCGGAAGCGGTCGTAACCGGGCAAGTTGCGGATCGCCGCGATCTTGAGCTTGCCCAGCGCGACATGCGCCCGGTTGAGATCGACCGCGACCACTTCGGCAGGGTCGGCGGTCAGATAGGACAGCGCGTTGCAGCTGCCGCTGGCGATACACATCACGCGCATGCTCGGGCCGATTTCCAGCCCTTCCATGTCGATTACCGGGTCTTCCCAGATCTGCGCATAGACCAGCCCCTTGAAGGCCAGCGCGAAAGCCCTGTCGAGCAACTTGTCGCCCGCTTTCGCATCCTTGCGGACCACCGCATCGTCGATGATCCGTTTTGCCACTGCCGCCATGCGTGTCACGTCCCGAAAGTTACGATCGTCCGACGCCGATAGGGCGCGCGCGTGTCGCTCTCGTGACGGTATCGGGGCTAGGCGATCAGCGTCTTAGCAAAGCTCGCCGCATCGGTATTGCCGCCGGTCACCATGATCACCGTATCCGCGTCGACCGGGACCTTGCCCGAGAGCGCTGCCGCCAGCGCCGCCGCGCCGCCGGGTTCGACCACCAGGTTGAGCTTGGCAAAGGCAAAGCGCTGGGCCGCGCGGACTTCCTCGTCGGTCACGACCACACCGGGCTGCGCGCGGCCCTGCAACACCGACAGCACCACCGGCGCACTGGCATCGGGCTGCAACGCATCGCAGATGGTGACGGGCGGATTGACCGCGCGTACGACTTCGCCCGCTTCGAGCGCTTGCCCGACCACGTCCCAGCCCTGCGGTTCGATCACATGGATCGCGCTGTCGGGGCAGGCGAGAGCCAGCCCGGCGGACAGCCCGCCGCCGCCGCAACAGACGACCACGCGCGACGGCGCGCGGCCAAGCTGTGCCGCGATCTCGATGCCCGCGCTGCCCTGGCCCTCGATCACCCACGGATCGTTGAAGGCATGGACCAGCGTCGCCCCGCGTGACGCGACCTCGCGCGCGGCGACTTCCTCGCGATCCTCGCCGGGGCGGTCGTATAGCACGATCTCCGCGCCCAGCGCGCGGGTCGCTTCCAGTTTCACCGTGGGCGCATTGCGCGGCATGACGATCGCCGCCGCGATCCCCAGCCGCCGCGCCGCCCAGGCGACGCCCTGCGCGTGATTGCCCGACGATACCGCGACCACGCCGCGCGCCCTCTCCGCCGCGTCGAGGTTCGACAGCCGCCACCAGCCGCCGCGGATCTTGAATGCGCCGATCGGTTGCAGGCTTTCCGCCTTCACATGGCAGCGCACGCCGCCGACCTCGACCGGCAGCAGCGGGGTCGGCGGAAGCAATTCGGCAATGGAGGCGGCCGCGGCGAGAACGCCTTCGCGGGTCGGTTTGCGCATATCGTCTCGGATCATTTGGCCCCTGTAGCGCATTTCGCTAGGGGGCGCGCAAGATCTGAAATTCCACGAAAGAGGTTTACCCATGTCCACAGTCCTGGTGATCGGTGCGGGCGGCGTCAGCTCGGTCTGCGTCCACAAGATGGCGATGAACGCCGATATCTTCGGCGACATTCACCTTGCCAGCCGCACGAAGAGCAAGTGCGACAGCATCGCCGCGAGCGTGAAGGAGCGCACCGGGCAGGATGTGGCGACCTACGAGATCGACGCCGAGGAAGTCCCGGCGATGGTCAATCTGATCAGGAAGGTCGGCCCGAGCCTCGTGGTCAATCTGGCGCTGCCGTACCAGGACCTGCCGATCATGGACGCCTGTCTCGAAGCCGGCGTGTCCTATCTCGACACCGCCAATTACGAGCCCAAGGACGAGGCGCGCTTCGAATACCACTGGCAGTGGGCCTATCACGACCGCTTCAAGGATGCCGGGCTGATGGCGCTGCTGGGGTCGGGCTTCGATCCCGGCGTCACCAGCGTCTTCACCATGTGGCTCAAGAAGCACAAGCTCAAGACCATCCGCCAGCTCGACATCCTCGATTGCAATGGCGGCGATCACGGGCAGGCCTTCGCCACCAATTTCAATCCGGAAATCAACATCCGCGAAGTCACCGCGCCTGCGCGCCACTGGGAAAACGGCGAGTTCGTCGAGACCCCGGCAATGGGCAAGAAGGTCGAATTCGACTTCGAGGCGGTCGGCCCGAAGAACATGTACATGATGTATCACGAGGAGCTTGAGAGCCTCGCCAAGTTCAACCCCGAGATGGAGCGCGCGCGTTTCTGGATGACCTTCGGCGATGAATACATCAAGCACCTGACCGTGCTGCAGAATGTCGGCATGACGCGGATCGACCCGGTCAAATACCAGGGCAAGGAGATCATCCCGCTGCAGTTCCTCGCCGCCGTGCTGCCCAAGCCCGAATCGCTGGGCGAAACCACCAAGGGCAACACCAATATCGGCGTGATCGCGACCGGCGAGGCGCTTGACGGATCGGGCGAGAAGACCTTCTACATCAACAATATCTGCAGCCACGAAGCGGCGTACGAGGAAACGGGCAACCAGGCGGTTTCCTATACCACCGGCGTCCCCGCCATGATCGGCAGCGCGATGATGGTCACCGGCAAGTGGACCGGCGAGGGCGTGTTCAACATGGAAGAAATGGACCCAGATCCCTTCATGGACATGCTCAACGCGCACGGCCTGCCGTGGCAGGTCAAGGAACTCGACGGCCCGGTAGATTTTTGATCGTGGCCGGCTGCGACAGGCGAGGGTGGCGGTAACGCTTTTTGAAGTGTCTTTGCTGCCACCATCAGCCACTTAGTCGCGCTGGACTGCGGGCGATGTTGACGCCGGACTTCGCTTCTTTGTAGCCCCGGTTCGTCCATTCGGACAACTGGGCGGGTCTCTCCCGTCCGGGATCATTGAGGGGTCACAATTCCATGAAGAAATCCGTCGCGGCCATCGCGCTGCTGGGGCTGTCCGCCTGCGCCAAGCCCTATGTCGGCACGCCGTACACCGCGCCTGCCGCACCCGTTACCTCGGTCGCCATCGTCGACGACACGCTGCCCGAAGACGCGGTCGCATACGAAGCCGCATCGACCATGGGGAATTTCGGGCTGATCGGCGGGTTGATCGACGCCGGGGTCCAGGCCTCGCGCCGTGACCGGGTCAACGAAGCGCTCGACAGCGTCAACCACACACCCGAAGCGAATTTCGAAAGCTATCTCGTCTCGGCGCTGGCCCAAAGCGGCATCGCCGCGGTTATGCTGGCCGGACCGGATCGCGAAAAGCGCGAACTCCTCAGCGACTATCCGGGCGCGCCGCAGGGCACCCAGGCGCTGGTCGATTTCAACGTCACCGCCTATGGCTATGTCAATGCAGGCAACCAGAACTGGCGCCCGACGGTCTCCGCCGACATCAAGATGGTCGATGCGCTGACCGGCAAGACGCTGATGGAAAACCGTATCGTCTATAACGGGGTCGATGCGCAGGCCGGTGTGGTGACCATCGCTGCGAACCCGGCTTATGTGTTCGAGAACCGCGAAGACATGATTACGCAGCCCGAGCGGCTGGCCGCCGGGATCGACGATGCGCTGAGGCGGGTGGCGGACACCGCCGTCCGGCTGATGCGCTAGGCGGGGCCATGAACAGGAACCTGTTTACCGCGCTTGGTGCAGCCGCCCTTCTGGGTGGCTGCACCACGACCACACCGGCCATTCCGCCGACGCTGGCCTATGATCGGCCCGATTGCCCGACTGTGGTCGATACGACCGGGGCAATCGGCCTGACGCCTGAAAAGGACAAGGCGATCTGGACGGTCGATGCCCATCTCCCCGGTAATGGCGCGTGCCTGCGGCGCGGCGCGGTGGCAGCGCCGTATCTAGTCTTCGCGCTCCCCGATGCAGCGCACGCCAAGATGGTCGAGATCGGTTCGGTGCTCGAACCGGAGCGGGTGCTGTCGCCCAAGGTCGTGCTGCTCGATGCCGCCGGTGCCGAAACGCGCAGCTTCCGCCGCGACAAGTACATGTTCCGCCCCGGGCTCCTGTCGATCCAGTTCGTACCGCAGGAAAACGAGCGGTATGCGCTGGTCACCGTCGATCCCGAACCGGTCGGCGAAAGCCACGATACGATCGTGTCGAACACGTCGACCACCGCCGTCTACACGGGCTTCGGTGCCTCCAACTGGCGTAGCGGCCAGGAGCGGATGATGTCGCGCGGGTTCTCCTACGAAGGCCCCGTGCGGGCGCTGATCTATCGTCCCGACAAGGACGATTGAGCGGATCGCAAATTCCCGGCGGGGCGGGGCAGCAGGCGCTGCTCCGCCCCGTTTTCCTTGGCGGTATCCCGCGCGTTTGCGGCGAGGATCGCGCAACGGGTTGACGATTTGATCGAGTGATATAAATTGGCGCGTGAAGGGAGCCGCTTCATGGCCACGCTTGCGCACGTCGAACCGCTCGAACCCGTACCCGCAGCTTTTCCGCCCGAGGTAGTGGCGCAGCGCGAGGCGATCCCCGCGATCTATGGCTCGGTCGACTTTACGCAGCTGCCCGAACGCTTCTCCACCGATCTTGCCGACCAGGTCGAGATGCCCGCGCGCTTCGCCTCGCGCCGTGCCGATTTGCTCGCCGACAGCAAATGCCTCGCGACCATCCGCGCCTATACGATGACCGGCGACCGCACGGCGGATGCCTATGCCGCGCTAATGCCCGAATACGGCTTCCGCGCGCTGGTCGACATGCTCGACCGCGCCTGCGACGAGGGGCTCGAGACGGTTGAGGATGCGCCGCCCGAACTGCGCGCCTTCATCGCCGCGATGGAGGCCACGCCCGAGTGGCTCGACATGGAACTGGTCGAGCAGGGCGCGCGGACCGAGCGCAATGCGCATGTCCACCTGACCCCCTTCGTGCTGCGCGGCGCCTTCATCGCGACCTTCATGAACAAATACAGCGCGCTGCCGATGGCGCTGACCGGCACGCTGTCGAACAATACCGCTTCGCGCCGCGCCTATGAGACCGGCAGCTTTTTCACCTGTACGCTGATGCCCGGTGCGCTGCGCCGCTCGGGGGCGGGGTTCAAGGCGGCGGCCAAGGTCCGGCTGATGCATTCGATGGTCCGTGCCAACATCATGCGTAGCGGCAAATGGGATGTCGGCGTCTATGGCATTCCGATCCCGCAGGTCGACCAGATGCCCGCGGGGCTGATCGGCACCTATCTGATGGCACGCGAGGTGCTCGACAGCGGCCGCGAAACCTTCACCCCCGAAGAACGCGCCAAGGTCGAACTGGCGCGCTATCGCTGCTTCCTGCTGGGCCTGCCCGAGGATTTGCTGAGCGATACCCCGCGCGGGATCGAGAAACTGTGGCTGACGCGCTCGGCCACGCTGCGCGCCGAGTTTGAGCCCGAGACCTGCGGCGCGCTGCTACGCGCGACGATGGACGCCGAGATGACCCAGGGAGAGGGGGCCTTGGCGGGGGCGAAGCGCTGGATGGAGGGCGGTTTTTCGAAGCTGTTCTTCATCCAGCACTTCATGGGCGGCGACCGCGAACTGGCCGCCAGCGTCGGCGTCACGATGAGTGCCACAGACCGGCTGGCGGCGGTCTGCGCGCTGGCCTTCGTCCACGGCCATATCCGCTGGTACAAGGCGCTCGCCGCCATTCCGGCTACGCGCGACTGGGCCGACCGGCGGCTGGTGCGCAAGCTGGGGCAGCTGCTCGAGACCTACGGTCACGCCGATTTCGTCACCGACGCGAGCCAGTACAAGCCCGCGCTGTAACCCGCGCGGGCAGGCTATGGAGCTTGCCCGCCGCTTGCCCTATGGGCCGCGCATGGCCCAGTCCCCACCCGCCAACCGCGGCACCTATGCCAAGAGCAGCGAGACGCGCAGCCTCATCCTCGATGCGGCGATCGTGGCCTTTGCCGAAAGCGGGCTGGAAGGCGCGAGCACCCGTGCGATCGCCGCGGCGGCCGGGGTCAACCAGCCGCTGCTGAACTATCATTTCGGGTCGAAGGACGCGCTCTATCTCGAATGCGCGCAGGCGATCCTCGACCGCTTTGCCGACGGCATGGCGGCCGCCACCGCGCCCGCAGTCGCTTTCCTTGCGCAGGGGCAGGGCGACCGCGCCACTGCGCACGATCTGCTCCGCCAGCTGATGGATGCGTTGGTCGAAACGCTGGTCATGGGCGAGGAGGCGGCGCTGTGGGCGGGGTTCGTCGCGCGCGAGATGAACGCGCCGGGCGATGCCTTCGCGCTGCTCTATGAGCGGCTGTGGCAGCCGGGGACCGAGCTGACCGCGCAGCTGATCCGCGCCGCGCGCGGCAGCGATCCCGGCAGCGAGGAGGCGCGTCTCGATGCATTGCTGCTGATCGCCAACATGATCGCCTTCACCAGCGGCAGGCGCGTGTCGCAGGCGATCATGGGATGGAACGAAATCGGCGCCGAACAGGTTGCCGCCGTACGCCGCTCGATCACCCGCCAGGTCGATGCGCTGGTGGCCGATACTTCAAGAGAGAATTGAACCCTATGGAAACCAAAGCCGGTGATCCGGGCGCCTTTGCGCAATTCGACCTCGACCGCGTCGACAGCCCCGCTTTCGTCGTCGACGCGGCGAAATTGCGCGCCAATTGCCAGGTGCTGGCCGAGGTGCGCGATGCCGCCGAGATCAAGATGTTCAGCGCGCTCAAGGCGTTTTCGATGTGGTCGACCGCGCCGATCATCGGCGAATATCTCGACGGCGTATGCACGAGCGGATTGTGGGAAGCGCGGCTGGCGAGCGAGTTCTACGACGGCGAGATCGCGACCTATTCGGCGGCCTACAAGCCCGAGGAGCTCGACGAGGTCTGCCGCCTGTCCGACCATGTGATCTTCAATTCGCCCGGCCAGCTCGAACGCGCGACGCTGATCATGGAGAACGCGCGCGCCGCGGGGCAGGATTTCGATGTCGGGCTGCGGATCAACCCGCTGCATCCCACGGGCGAGGTGCCGCGTTACGATCCCTCCAGCCCGGGCAGCCGGCTGGGCTTCCCGCTCGACCAGCTGACCCCCGAAATCATGGCGCAGGTCGACGGGATCCATTTCCATAATCTGTGCGAGCAGGATTTCGAGCCGTTGTTGGCCACTTGGGACAAGGTGTTCGACGCGATCGAGCCGTGGTTCGGCCAGCTCAAATGGATCAACATGGGCGGCGGGCACCATATCACCCGCGCCGACTACCAGCGCGAGGAGCTGATCGAGTTCCTGCGCGATGCGAAGGACGATACCGGCGCGGAAATCCATCTCGAACCGGGCGAGGCAGTCGCGCTCGATGCGGGCATATTGGTGGGCACGATCCTCGATACCGGTTTCAACGGCCTGCCCGTCGCGGTCGCCGACGTATCGGCCACTTGCCACATGCCCGACGTGATCGAGGCGCCCTATCGCCCCGCAATGCTCGGCGAAAGCAGCGACGAGGCGGTCCCCGCGGTGCGCATCGGCGGCCCGTCGTGCCTCGCGGGCGATGTGATCGGCGATTACCGGATCCCCGGCGGGGCGGAGGTCGGCAAACGCTTCGCCTTCCTCGACCAGGCGCATTATTCGATGGTCAAGACCAATACGTTCAACGGCGTCCAGCTGCCCAGCATCTATCTCTGGGACAGCGACAGTGACCAGCTCGAGCTGGTCAAGGAGTTCGGTTACGACACCTTCCGCGACCGGCTGAGCTGATGCTGCGACTGCGCCATGGAACGCCAGGCGTGCTCGACCTTTGATACAGTGACATAGACAGGGCCGAACCGGCCGATTCCGCTTGCTTTATCGCGCATCTCGCTTATGTGCGCCGCTCCGCTGCCCCAAGGGGATCCGATCCGCAAGGCAGCCTTGTCTGAAACCTAGCCGTTTTGGGGGTCCCTTGAGTTGCACACATTTCCTGACGCCCGGTCCGTAGTTCGCGCTCTCCAGCCGGACGAACCGATCATCCTCAATCGCCCGCACGCCGCCGCGCGCGCCGCCCATTTCTTCGTCGAGAAGTTTCCGGGCAAGTCGCTCTATGCGGTGAAGGCGAATCCCTCGCCCGACCTGCTGCAGGTGTTGTGGGACAATGGCGTCACGCATTACGACGTCGCCTCGATCGCCGAAGTGCGGCTGGTGCGCGCCACGTTGCCCGGCGCGACGCTGTGTTTCATGCATCCGGTCAAGGCGCCCAGCGCGATCCGCGAAGCCTACCGCCAGCACGGCGTGCGCACCTTCAGCCTCGATTCGGTCGAGGAGCTGGAAAAGATCGTCATTGCCTGCCGCGACGATGAGGGCGAGCCTGCGCAGGACTTGCGCCTGTGCGTCCGCCTGCGCGTCTCGAGCGAATATTCCGAACTCAGCCTCGCGTCCAAATTCGGCTGCGACCTGACCGAGGCGCCGGCGCTGCTGCAACAGGCACGCCAGCATGCCGACTGGCTCGGCGTGTGCTTCCACGTGGGCAGCCAGGCGATGACGCCCTTTGCCTATGTCCAGGCGCTCGAACGCGTGCGCGTCGCCATCGGCGAGGCCTCGGTGGTGATCGACATGATCGATGTCGGCGGGGGTTTCCCGTCGGTCTATCCGGGAATGGAACCGCCGCCGCTGGAAGACTATTTCCAGATCATCCACCAGAACTTCTACAACCTGCCGATCGCCTACAATGCCGAATTGTGGTGCGAGCCGGGCCGCGCGCTGTGCGCCGAATATTCGTCGCTCATCGTCAAGGTCGAGAAGCGCCGCGGCGAGGAACTCTACATCAACGACGGCGCCTATGGCGCGCTGTTCGATGCCGCGCATGTGGACTGGAAATTCCCCGTCCGCGCGCTCGAGGACGACCTCATCAAGCCCGACATGGACTTCGCCTTCTATGGCCCGACCTGCGACGATGCCGACTATATGCAGGGCCCCTTCGTCCTGCCCGAGGACATCCAGGCGGGCGATTTCATCGAGATCGGCATGCTCGGCGCCTATGGCGCGGCGATGAAGACCGATTTCAACGGCTTCGGCGCGGCCGACCGCGTGGTGGTCACCGATGAACCGATGGCGAGCCTCTACGACGGCAGCCGCCAGCGTCCCGCGGCGGACAATGTGGTAAGCCTGCGCTGAGCGGTCAGTCGTATTCGGCGCGGTGTGCGTCGAGTACCGGCTTCACCCGGCCCAGCGCTTCACCGATCAGGTCGGGCAATGGCTTCCGGTCGAGCGGCAGCACCGCATTGTGCGCGGCGGCAATGCGCTTTGCATCCGCCCAGTCGACGCCGAGCCTGATCGCCCATTCGCGAAACTGGTCCGCCGCGCCCGCGCGCGGTTCGAGCGCCTTGGCCAGCGTCGGGTGAAAGCCCAGACGGCCGGTGAAGGGCAGCAGCGACAGCGGAAAGCCCTTGCGCAGATAGACGAAGGTATCGTCGACATGCACCGTCCCGCTGGCGCGGTGCAGCGCGAGGACCGAGGAGAAGTGGACGCTGTCGTCATCGGACACCAGCGTAACGCCGCGCGGCACCGAAAAGGCGAAGTCATCGGCATAGAGCTGCGCCAGCGCATCCTGCTCGCAGCGGACATCTTCCCACGGCAGGTCGGGCAGGATTTCATGATGCCGCGCGGTGCCATACAGCTTCGCCTGCGGGAAGGCAGTGTGCATCCAGTCGCAATGCAGCGTGTGGAACGGATGCAGGTTGATCACGGCCTCGACCTTCGCGCCGCCATCGGTCAGCGAGTCGACCTCGGCGCGGATTTCATCGGTCAGCGTATAGCTGTCGAGGAAGACGAAATTGCCGCTGGCGAGCCGCACCAGCGCGCATTGCGTCCCGACATCGAAGAAGCCGCCGATGCGAAAGCTGCCGCGGACGGTCCAGAAACCGCTGCCCAGGTCGACGAAGCGGTCGCTCATGCGAAGCCTACGAAGCGCGCGGCCTCGTCCACGCTCTTGCGCTCGCTCACCACCGCATTGGCGGGGAAGCTTTCGTCTGGCCAGCCCAGCGCGACCGCCTTCATGATCACCTGGTCGTCGGGGATGCCCGCATGTTCGCGCACCACGGGGCTCTGCATGATGCCCTGGCTGTTGATCACGCAGCCGAGCCCGCGGCTCCATGCGGCATTGACCAGCGCGGTGGTGACTGCGCCGCAATCGAACGGCGTGTCGTCGCTCCCCGACAATTCGCGGTCGTATGTGACGATGACGCAAACCGGCGCGTCGAACTGGCGGAAGCCGCGCAGCACCCAGTCCTGCCGCTTGTCCTTGTCGTCGCGCTCGATCCCCATCGCGCCGAACAATTGCTTGGCGACACCGACCTGGCGTTCGCGGTGGACGCCCGCGAAGGGTTCGCCGCGGCGGAACTCGCGGCTGTCGGGCTCGCCTGCGAGGATGCGTTCGGTATTGCCCTTGCGGATCCGGTCGAGCGGTTCGCCGGTGATGACGTGGAAATGCCACGGCTGGGTGTTCATCGAGGTGGGCGAACGCATGGCGAGCGTCAGCACTTCCTCGATCACCGCGCGCGGCACCGGCTTGTCGAGATAGCCGCGGATCGAGCGGCGTCCCATCACCACCTCGTCATAGGTCATGTCCGGATTGCCGCTCATTCAGTCTCGCTCCCAATAGTGTTGCCGGTAGGACTAGCGTGCCACGCCAGCGCCGACAAATCCCCTACGGGATGGCGGGCAGGCAGGTTCCGATGTCCGGCGCGGAAAACAGCCGGCAGTCGAAGAACACCGCTTCGCCGCCATTGGCATTCGCCGCGGCGAAGCTGAACCGCAGGCTGCGCCGTGCTGCGTCGCTCAGCGGCAGGCTGGCCGGGACCTGCGCGGGATCGCTCCATCCCTGCACGCGGCAATAGCCACCGCCCGCGCACAGGCTGCGCGCCCGATCGACCAGCGCGCCCGGCGAATCGCCGGGCGATACCAGCACGAAATGCACGCCTGCGCCCGGGCCGGGCTGGCCGGGGGATGCGGCTGCGCGCGGCGGCTCGCCGGCGGCGCGCGCCACGCTGTCGCGGGTGATGCTGCGCACCGCCTCGCCGCTGCCCAGCAGGCCGGGCAGCGGATTGGCGGCGGCGATGACCAGCGCGGTGTCGCGCAGCCGCAGCGGATCGGGCTCACCGCCTGCATAGCGTGCCGAGAGCGCCTGCCGGCTGCCCCAGAAGCCGCGCCAGCGAAAGAAGATATGCGGCCCCACCTTGGCCACCTTGTCGAGTCGGTCGCTCCACCACGGATAGACGTAGTCGGCATGGAAATGCGTGGCATTGCCGACGGGGGCATGCGTCGCGCCGCCCAGCATGTCCTCTGCCCGCGCGCGCGCCGCATTCCATGCCGCATCGGAATAGCGCCGCGCGAGCGAGCCGTCGCAGGTGAAGCTGAACTGGCAGCCGGTGGGCCGCTGCGAGCCTTCGAACACCACGCCGCAGACGGTGCCCGCAAACGCCGGATGGCGCACGCGGTTGAGGATTACCTGCATCACCGCGCGCTGGTCGCCATCGCCGCCGCCCGCCTCGGCCATTCCCGCCAGCGCGAGGCAGTCACGCGCGCGGGCGCGGTCCGCCGCGCTGCCGCGAAAGGTAAAGGGAGACGCACTGCCGGGCCCCATCGCGGCGAACGCCACGCCTGCATTGCGCGCCTGCGCAACGCCTACGGGTAGATCCGAGAGGACCACGGTGTCGTCGCCCGTCGCGGGAAGATCGGGCACCGGCATGGGGGCGGTTTCGGCTCGGGCATCGCTCGCCCGCTGGTCGTTTGCGGGTACCGGCGTCCCGCCGAACAGCGCGAGCAGCAGGAACGGCAGCAGCACCAGCCCGGCGAGCGCCAGCAGCGGCGTTAGGGCGCGTTCTTCGCGCGGGGCAGGGGCGGGGCCGTCCATGGCGGCTATCTAGGGAGGAATGCCCCGCCTACCAAGCTGTTACGATAGCCGTTCAGGGCGTGAAAAAGGGCTTGTCGCCGGCAATCGTCACGCGTTCCATCACGCGGCGCGCGGGGAAATAATCGCTCGCGGCGAAGTGCTGGCACACCCGGTTGTCCCAGAACGCGACCGAGCCCGCCTGCCAGCGAAACCGGCACTGGATTTCGGCATCCTTGGCGGTGGCGAACAGGTGATCGAGCAGCCAGCGGCTCTCGCCTTCCGCCAGTCCCTCGATATGCGAGGTGAAGGCGGTGTTGACGTAGATCGCGCGTTCGCCGGTTTCGGGATGCGTGCGGATCACCGGGTGGCGCATCGGCGGGTAGGTATCGTGCAGTTCCTCGGGCCGCTTGCCCAGCCGCTTGGCGAACACCCGCGCGATGTCATGCACCGCGGTCAGCCCTTCGCAGAAGGTCTTCATCGGGTCGGACAACCGCTCGTAGGCGAGGTGCATATTGGCGAACAGCGTGTCGCCGCCGCAATCGGGCACTTCGCGCGCCAGCAGGATCGAGCCGAGTGAGGGTTCTTCGCGCCAGGTGACGTCCGAATGCCAGGCATTTTCCTGTCCGCGGCTCTTGGGCCCATGCTCGATCCGCAGCACTTCGCGGTTCGGCTGGTCCTTCGGCGTGGCGGGATGGATTTCCAGTTCGCCGAATGCGCGCGCAAAGGCGATATGCTGCGCGGTGGTGATGTCCTGTTCGCGGAAGAAGATCACCCCGTGGCTGAGCAGCGCGGCGCGGATCTCGGGAATGCGCGCGGCAGTGTCGGGGCTGCCGAGGTCGATCCCGAGTATCTCCGCCCCGATCGCCGGGGTCAGCGGACGAATATCGAGCGTGCCGGTATCGCGCGTCGCGCGGTCCGAAATGGTGGCCATATTCTCTCTCCCTGCCGCAGAGCATGCCACAGGCGGCACGCGATTGCATCGGCTTTCAGGGAGCGACGAAATTGCGTGCGCTGGCGCGGCGATGCGGGCATCCGGGCCAGCAGCACGGGCGCTTCTTCCCGTCGAGCACTTCCTCGTGCAGCCGGGCGCGGCGCTTGGCGCGGGTGGGTTCCTGCTTGGCCGAGATCGTCCAGCAGATCCATTCGTTGCGCGCCAGCGGGGTCAGCGCCTGCCATTTCGCGGCCAGCGCGGCATCGCTGTCGAGCAATGCTTCGAGTTCGGGAGGAAGCGCGTGGCGGAAATCGGGATCAGCAGGCGCCGCCATTCCGGGTCAGGCGGCCTGCGCGAGTTCCAGATCCATGCGGTCCCAGATTTCGACCAGCGCGCCGACCAGATCGTCCATCATCGCGGGCGTATGCGCGGGGCCGGGGGTGAAGCGCAGCCTCTCGGTGCCGCGTGGCACGGTCGGGAAATTGATCGGCTGCACATAGACACCGTATTCGGCGAGCAGGATGTCGCTGATCTTCTTCGCGCGGACCGGGTCGCCGACCATCAGCGGGACGATATGCGTGACGCTGTCCATCACCGGCAGGCCCGCATCGCGCATCTTGGTCTTAAGCAATTCGGCGGCGGCCTGCTGGCCTTCGCGTTCCTCGTTGCTCGATTTGAGATGGCGCACCGCGGCCAGCACGCCCGCGACCAGCGCGGGGCTGAGCGAGGTGGTGAAGATGAACCCCGGCGCATAGGAGCGGATGCAGTCGACGATCTTCTTGTCGGCCGCGATATAGCCGCCCATCACGCCGAACGCCTTGCCCAGCGTGCCTTCGATGATGTCGATCCGGTGCGCGGCTTCGTCGCGTTCCGAAATGCCGCCGCCGCGCGGGCCGTACATGCCCACTGCGTGGACCTCGTCGACATAGGTCAGGGCGTTGTATTTTTCCGCGAGGTCGCAGATTTCGTGAATCGGCGCGATGTCGCCATCCATCGAATAGACGCTTTCGAAGGCGATCAGCTTGGGCGTGGCTTCGTCTTCGGCGGCCAGCAATTCCTCCAGATGGGCGAGGTCGTTGTGGCGGAAGACGCGCTTTTCGCAGCCCGAATTGCGGATCCCGGCGATCATGCTGGCGTGGTTGAGTTCGTCGGAAAAGATCACGCAGCCGGGCAGCAGCTTGGCCACGGTCGACAGCGTCGCATCGTTCGAGACATAGCCGCTGGTGAACAGCAGCGCGGCGTCCTTGCCGTGGAGGTCGGACAATTCGTCTTCGAGCTGGACGTGGTAATGCGTGTTGCCGCCGATATTGCGCGTGCCGCCGCTGCCTGCGCCGACATCGTGCAGCGCCTCTTCCATCGCCGCGATCACCTTGGGGTGCTGACCCATCGCGAGGTAGTCGTTCGAACACCACACGGTGACCGGCTTGGGGCCGTTGTGGCCCGCAAAGCAGCGCGCATTGGGGAAGGCACCCTTGTTGCGCAGGATGTCGATAAAGACGCGGTAGCGGCCTTCCTCGTGCAGCCGGGAAATCGCTTCGTCGAAGATCTGGTCGTAATTCACTGGCGTATTCGCCCGTATCTGCACCGCCCGTCCGCGGCTGACTGTGCCGGTCGCCCTAATCGAATACGTTGCAAATCGCTACCGCGATCTTTGCGAGTGGCTCGCAAGTCAGAAGGGACGCAAATCCTCGATCCCGAGTTGCGCGAAGGCCGGGGCAAGCCGTTTGAAATCATCGAGATCGCCGGTCGTCACGGCGAAATCGGGTGCGCTGCGGGCGAAGGACTGGCCCTCGGTGAGCGAGGCGATGCGCCGCGCGATCCCGCCAGCGCCATGGACGAAACCGACGCCCGCGCCGAAGGCCTCGCGCAATTCGGCCTCGAGCAGCGGAAAATGCGTGCAGGCCAGGATCACCGTGTCGAGCCGCTCGCCATGGTCCTGCAGCACGAGGCCCGAGGCAGCGCGCGCGACATCGTCGATATCGACCTCCTCGCCGCGCAGTTTCGCTTCGCCCAGCGCGACGAGATTGTTCGCGCCGAACCGCAACAGCGTGCATTCGCGGGCAAATTGCCGTTCGAGGTCGTCGACATAGCGCTGGCGCACCGTCGCCTCGGTGCCGAGCAGGCCGATCACCCCGGTTTGGGTCATCGCCGCCGCGGGCTTGATCGCGGGCACCGTGCCCACGATCGGCGTTTCGAGCACGTCGCGGACCATGCCCAGCGCGATCGTGCTGGCGGTGTTGCAGGCGATGCAGATCAGCCGCGGCTGGTAGCGTTCGGCCATCCGCCCGAGCAGCCCGGCGACTCGCGCGGCCACCTCCGCTTCGCTCTTCGCGCCATAGGGCAGGCCGGCCATGTCCGCGGCGTAGATCACCGGCGCCTGCGGCAGCAGCGCGCGCAATTCGCCCAGCACGGTCAGTCCGCCGACACCCGAATCGAACAGCAGGATGGGGGAATGTTGGTCCAAAGCTCCAGATCCGTTCGAATTGGCAGGCCGGTTTCGCAGTTGGGTCTTGGCCTAACCCGGTACTTTCTTCTAGGTCGCTAGAACGCAAAAACGGCCGCGGGGCAACGCCCGCCTGCGGTGGTGGGACGCTCGGGGCGTAGCTTGGGGTATATCGTGCCAGCAGAAATGACCACCACCGTGCTCTGGGCGGCGCTGCTCGGCTATGCGATCGGTTCGATCCCCTTCGGGCTGCTGCTCACCCGCGCCGCGGGCATGGGCGATGTGCGCAACATCGGTAGCGGCAATATCGGCGCGACCAACGTGCTGCGTACCGGCAACAAGGGGCTGGCCGCGGCCACGCTGCTGCTCGATTTGCTCAAGGGGTTCGCCGCGGTCACGATTGCCGGGCAATTGTGGGGCGAAGTGGCGATGGCCTTTGCCGCCGGGGCCGCGGTGCTCGGCCACTGTTTCCCCGTCTGGCTCGGCTTCAAGGGCGGCAAGGGCGTGGCGACCAATGCCGGCGTGGCCTTCGGGCTCGCCTGGCCGCTGGGGCTGGCCTATGCCTTCGTCTGGCTCAGCATTTTGGCGATCTTCCGTATCTCCTCGCTCGCCGGAATGGCCGCGGTGGTCGCGGCGGCGGCCGCAGCGCCGCTGTTCGGCTATCCGCAGTTCTTCCCCGTGCTCGGCGCGATCGCGCTGCTGATCATCTATCTCCACCGCGAAAATATCGCGCGGCTGGCCAAGGGCGAGGAGCCCCGCGTCGGTGGCAGAAAGGACACCGCCGGGGGATGACCGGCGCGGCGACCTCGGCCCTGTCGCAGGACGAGGCGTTCGCCCGCATCCGGCTGCTGCGCTCGCCCAATATCGGCCCGGTCAGCTATGCCATGCTGCTGCAGCGTTTCGGCGGCGCGGTGCAGGCGCTCGAGGCGCTGCCCGATCTGGGCCGCCGCGGCGGGCGCGCCTATCGCGCCATCGCGGCCGAGACGGTCGAGCGCGAGGTCGAGGCGGTGCGCCAGGCAGGCGCGAAATACCTGTTCCACGACCAGCCCGATTACCCTGCGCTGCTCGGCCAGCTCGACAGCGCGCCGCCGATCCTCACCTGGCGCGGCGACCTCGCCCTGGCCGCGCGGCCCTGCGTCACCATGGTCGGCGCGCGCAATGCCAGCGCGGCGGCGGTCAAGCTGGCGCGCGATTTCGCCAGCGGGCTGGCCGAGGCGGGGTTCACCGTGGTTTCGGGGCTGGCGCGCGGGATCGACGGCGCCGCGCATGAGGGCGCCTTTCCGCACACTATCGGCGTGATCGCCAGCGGCATCGACATTGCCTATCCGCCGCAGCACGCCGATCTGCAGGAGCGGATCGCCAGCGAAGGGCTGCTGCTGGCCGAACAGCCACCGGGCACCGAACCGCGCGGCAGCCATTTCCCTAGCCGCAACCGGATCATCGCCGGGCTGGCGGGCGGGACGCTGGTGGTCGAGGCGGCGGTCAAATCGGGCAGCCTCATCACCGCGCGGCTGGCGGGCGAGGCGGGGCGCGAGGTCATGGCGATCCCCGGCAGCCCGCTCGAGGCGCGCAGCCACGGCTGCAACCATTTGATCCGCGAAGGCGCGGTGTTGGTGCAGGAACCGGGCGAGGTGGCCGAACTGCTGAGCACCTTCACCGGCGAACCGCGCTCGACCTTCCGCGAACCGGCCAATGGCTTCGACTACACGCCCGAAGACCTGGCCCAGGCCGAACCCGCCGACATTGCCGGGCTGCTCACCGCCGCCCCCGTCGCAGTGGACGAACTGATCCGCCAGTCGGGCACACCCGCCGCGGCAGTGCAGCTTGCGCTGCTCGAACTGGAGATCGCCGGACAGCTCGAACGCCACGCCGCAGGACGGGTGAGCCTGAAGTAACCGCCTCGCCTGCCGGCCATCCCGCGGCGAGCTCGGGGGTGACGTTACGGAAAGCAGGAAAATTGGCGCATTCTTGCAATTCCATATGTCGTTCTTGTCATATCGTGGCGTCTTCCCCGCCCGCGACTCGGGCGCCGAAAGCACAGCAGATCAGACAGCGGGCGCTGTTCGCAGCGCGCGCGACGGGCCGCCTCCGTACCTCCTATACGGGCGGCCCGTTCTGCGTTTGACGCTTGCCGATTCAGGGACGCACTCTTACCCGGCCTTCCGGAAACGGGGGCACGATGGAACCGAGAGCGGTCGATTTTCGCACGATTGGGCTGGAGATGCTGCGACTGGCGCGCATGCTGCCGGTGCCGCTGACGCTGTATTTCCTGTGCACGACCGCTGCCTACGCCGTGGAGGAATGGCATTACGGCGATGACTTCACGATGGTGGGCACGCTGATCATGCTGGTCGACGGCTATCTGGTCTATGTGCTGATCTTCCTCCTGATGGCGGAGGCGGGGCTGTTCGCGCAGGGCAAACGCGGCGGGTTCCTGGCCTATCTGGTCTTCACCGTCCTTTGGGGGCTGGCGATCATCTTCGGCTTCCTGCTCCTGATCGTTCCGGGTCTCGTCCTGATGGCGCGGTGGATGCCCGGGGTCTGCGATGTGCTGGTGCGCAATGACGGCGCGGTGCAGGCCATGAAGCAGAGTTGGGAAGCGACCGGCAGGTCGACCGGCGCGCTGATGCTCCACGCGGCGGGGGCGTTTCTCCTGGGCGTGGCGAGCGGGGCGGTATGGGCGATGCCCGCCAGCCTATGGGGGTCTGCGCCGCTGGCCTTCACGATCCTTGCTAACTTGCTTGCCGTGCTTGCCAGCGTCTGGCTGGTCCTGCTGTCGGTTGCGAGCTACCGGCTGCTGATGGCGCCAGCGGCCAAAGATGCGGCGGTGCAATCTCCCGCTTGACGGCGCTCTTACCCGGGCCCCATTTTCGCGCGTATACGCACGTACACACGTAAGGGACTGTTTTTACCTCCATGCAACTGGTCATCGTCGAATCGCCCGCCAAGGCGAAAACCATCGAGAAATATCTCGGCAAGGACTTCAAGGTTCTCGCCAGCTACGGTCACGTCCGCGACCTGCCGCCCAAGGATGGCAGCGTGCGCCCGGACGAGGATTTCGCGATGGACTGGGAGCTCTATCGCGACAAGCAGAAGCGCTTCAAGGAAATCAGCGACGCGGCGAAGGGCGCTGACCGGCTGGTCCTCGCGACCGACCCCGACCGCGAGGGCGAGGCGATTTCGTGGCACGTGCGCGAGCTGCTGGCGAAGCGCAAGACGCTGCCCGCCAAGGTTGACCGGGTGACGTTCAACGCGATCACCAAGCAGGCGGTGACCGATGCGATGAAGGCACCGCGCGAGCTCGACCAGCCGCTGATCGACGCTTATCTCGCGCGCCGCGCGCTCGACTATCTCTATGGCTTCACCCTGTCGCCCGTGCTGTGGCGGCGCCTGCCCGGCGCCAAGAGCGCGGGCCGCGTGCAATCGGTCGCGCTGCGGCTGATCGTCGACCGCGAGATCGAGATCGAGCATTTCCGCGCCGACGAATACTGGTCGGTGATCGCCAAGCTGCAGCAGGACGGCAGCGAGTTCGACGCGCGGCTGGTCCGGTTCGAGGGCAAGAAGCTCGACAAGCTGACGCTCGGCGACGAGGGCAGCGCCGCCGCCGCGAAGCAGGCGGTCGAAACCGCCAACTTCACGGTCGAGGAGGTCGAGACCAAGCCGTTCAAGCGCAATCCCGCGCCGCCGTTCACCACCTCGACGCTGCAACAGGAAGCCGCGCGCAAGCTCGGTTTTTCCGCCAGCCACACGATGCGCTGCGCGCAGTCGCTCTACGAAGCGGGCTCGATCACCTACATGCGGACCGACGGCGTCAGCATGGATGGCAGCGCGATTTCGGCCTGCCGCAAGGCGGTTGCCGATCGCTATGGCGGCCATGCGCTCCCCGACAGCCCGCGGATGTACAAGACGAAAGCCAAGAATGCGCAGGAAGCGCATGAGGCGATCCGCCCGACCGACTTCAACCGCGACCGCGCGGGCAGCGGCGACGAGGGCCGACTCTACGACCTCATCTTCAAGCGCGCGATGGCCAGCCAGATGGCCGCCGCCTCGCTCGAACGCACCACCGTCACGCTGCGCGAGGCCACCGGCCAGCACGAATTGCGCGCCACCGGGCAGGTGGTGAAATACCCCGGCTTCCTCGCGGTCTACCAGGAAGGGCGCGACGATGCCGAGGACGATGAAGAGGGCCTGCTGCCCGCCATCGCCAAGGGCGACAGCCCGCTCAAGAAGGGTGTCGAGGCCAACCAGCACTTCACCCAGCCGCCGCCGCGTTTTTCCGAAGCCAGCCTGGTCAAGCGGCTCGAGGAGCTCGGCATCGGCCGCCCCTCGACCTATGCCAGCACGATCCAGACGCTGCGCGACCGCGCCTATGTGCGGATGGAGAAGAACCGCTTCTTCGCCGAGGAAAGCGGGCGCCTGCTGACCGCCTTCCTCGAACGCTTCTTCCCGCAATATGTCGCCTTCGACTACACCGCCGGGCTCGAGGACGAGCTCGACACCGTCAGCGACGGGCGCGAGGACTGGAAGAAGCTGCTCGAGGCCTTCTGGCGGGACTTCAAGCCCAAGACCGAAGAGGTGATGGACAAGAAGCCTTCGGAAGTGACCGAGGTGCTCGACGAATTCCTGTCCGACTACCTGTTCCCCGAACGCGCCGACGGCAAGGACCCGCGCCATTGCCCGCTGTGCGAAACCGAAGGCCGCGAAGGCGGCCGGCTGGCGCTGCGCGGCGGCCGCTACGGCGCGTTCGTCGCCTGCGCCAATTACCCCGACTGCAAGTTCACCCGCCAGTTCGCCAAGCCCGGCGGCGAGGGCGATGATGGCGCCGATGACGGGGTGATGGGCGAGGATCCCGAAACCGGCCTCCCGGTCGAACGCAAGACCGGCCGCTTCGGCCCCTACATCCAGCTGGGCGAGGGCAAGGAAGCCAAGCGCGCGAGCATCCCCAAGGACCTCGACGATTTCGATCTCGAATGGGCCCTGAAGCTGCTCAGCCTGCCGCGCATTGTCGGCCAGCATCCCGAAAGCGGCAAGGAAATCGAAGCCGCGATAGGACGTTACGGCCCGTACCTGCGGCACGATGGCAAATACGCCAAGCTGCAGAGCACGCGCGACGTGTTCGACACCGGGATGAATGCGGCGGTCACGCTGCTTGCCGAAGCCGCCAACCGCAAGGGCGGCACGCGCGGCAAGGCGGAACCGATCAAGACGCTCGGCGAACACCCGACCAGCGGCGCCGAGATGAAGGTGATGCCGGGGCGCTACGGCCCCTATGTCACCGATGGCACCACCAATGCGACGATCCCCAAGGACATGAAGCCCGAGGACGTCACCGAGGCGCAGGCGATCGAACTGATCGATGCGCGCGCGGCCAAGGGTCCGGCGAAAAAGAAGAAGGCCGCGCCCAAGAAGAAGGCGGCAGCGAAGAAGAAGCCCGCCGCCAAGAAGGCCCCCGCGAAGAAGAAGGCCCCGGCCAAAAAGGCAGCTGCCAAGAAGGCGGAGGCGGGCTGATGGCGAAGGAGCGTTTCGAACGCCACAAGCAGCCGTGGAAGTCCGAGGAGGCGGGCCAATTGCGGCTGCTCGCGGGCAAGGGCAAGGGCCTCAGGGAAATCGCCAAGGCGATCGGCCGCAGCGAGGAATCGACCAAGGACTTCGCCAAGAAGAACAAGATCGAGATCCTGAAGAAGCGGTAGGGGACCGCCCGATCAGAGCCGCACGTAACCCGCCACGAGGCTGGCAGCCAGCGCCACCATGCTGGCCGCCAGCGCCCATGCCGCGGGACGGGCCTCGCGTCCGCCATAGGCAAGCGTAACGCCCAGTTTCACGCTCATATTGGCAAGGATCGTTCCCGCTATGGCGAGCGCGGCGAGCCGGGGCGCGATCGTGCCCGGCTCCAGCCCGCCGGCGGTGACGATGGCGGCATCGACGTCCATGCTGCCCATCAGCAGCAGCAGGACCGCGATCCCTTCCTCGCCGAAACGCGTCTCGGCCCAGCGCGCGGCGACCGCAGCCACGGCCACGAAGGCGACGAAGGTCAGCGCAGGCAGCATGGCGATCGGATTGCCGGGCGGGGCGGGGCCGGTGGTCGCGGGCGCCGCGCGGTAGAGCCACAGCGCCGCAGCGAAGCCCGCCAGCAGCGCCGGGGCGACGAGGATCGCGAAATCGGCCAGCAGGCTCGTCGCGAGCACCGCGACCAGGACGATCACCCGCAGATACATGACCGCGCTGGCCAGCGCGATGCCCGCATTCTCCGCGCCGTGCCCGGCGCCTGCGCCAAGCCGCTGGGCGAATGAATGCGTCACTGCGGTGGAACTGTAGGCGCCGCCGATGACGGCGGTCGCAATGGTCCCGCGGCGCGCGCCGAACAGGCGGTTGGCGACATAGCCGGCGAAGGAAAAGCCGGTGACGATGATGACCACCAGCCACAGGGTGCGCGGCTCCCACGCGTCGTAGGGGCCATAGCGCCCCTCGGGCAGGAAGGGGAACACCGCCAGCGCGATCACCGCATAACGCGTGAAGGCCTTGATATCGGCCTCGTCGAGCGCGCCGACCCAGCGGTGGACTTCGGTGCGCAGCGCGAGGATCAGCGTGACCACCGCCGCGCCCGCGACCGCCAGTGCCTCTTCGCCGATCCCGGCGAGGAACCCCAGACCCAGCGTGACCATGGCGGCGACCGCGCTGGTTGCATCGGGCTTGCCGCTGTCGAGCACCGCGCGCGAATAGCCGATCGCTACAATGGCGGTGGCCGCTGCAAAGACGAGGCCCGAGGCCACCGCGAAGCCATGGCCCGCGATAACACCCGCCAGTCCCGCTGCCACGCCCAGCAGGGTAAAGGTGCGGACCCCGGCAACCCGCATGCCGGGGGTCTCGTCACGCAGCTTCCATCCCCGCTCGATCCCCACCAGCAGCCCGGCCGCGAGCGCGGCAGCCAACTGGGGGAGGGAATCGAGCGCGAGCATTGCCGGTGCGAAGAGCCCTAGCTCTTCCAGTCCAGCCCGATTTCCTCGAACATTTCCTTGTCCTCGCTCCACCGCTCGTCGGTCTTGACGTGGAGGAACAGGTGGACCTTCTGGCCGAGCAGTTCGGTCAGTTCCTTGCGCGCGGCCTCGCCGATGGCCTTGATTTTCGAGCCGCCCTTGCCGAGCACGATGGCGCGCTGGTTGTCGCGGATGACCACGATCTGCTGGTGGATCTCGACGCTGCCATCGGGACGCTGGATGTATTTCTCGGGCCGCACCGCACTGTCGTAGGGCAGTTCCTCGTGCAGCTGCTGGTAGAGCTGTTCGCGGGTAATTTCGGTGGCGAGCAGGCGTTCGCTGGCATCGCTGACCTGGTCTTCGGGATACATCCACACGCCTTCGGGCATCATGCCGGCCAGCGCTTCCTTCATCTCGGGCACCCCGTCGCCGGTGAGCGCGGAGACGAAATAGATATCGGCGAAGTCGATCTTGCCCGCCAGGTCCTGCGCCAGCGCGAGCAGCGGTTCCTTCTTCGCCACATCGACCTTGTTGAGCACGAGGATCTTGCGTTCGGGACGCTGCGCGACCTGTTCGAGCAGCGGTTCGAGCTCGTGCCGCCGCTGCTTGACCGGATCGACCATCAGCAGCACCGCATCGGCGGCTTCCGCGCCTTCCCAGGCCGCGCTGACCATCGCGCGGTCGAGCCGCCGCTTGGGCGCGAAAATGCCCGGCGTATCGACCAGGATCATCTGCGTGTTGCCGTGCAGCGCGATGCCCATCATCCGCGCCCGCGTGGTCTGCGCCTTGGCGCTGGTGATCGCGACCTTCTGGCCGACCAGCTGGTTGACCAGCGTGCTCTTGCCCGCATTGGGCGCACCCAGCACGGCGACCACGCCGCATTTGGTTGTTTCCTGCGTCACCCGAACGTCTCCATGAATATGCGTGCCGCCTGCTTTTCGGCTTCCTGCTTGCTGCCCGCGGTGCCTTCCGCCTCGCCGACCTTGTGAACCTTTACGCGCACGGTGAAGCGCGCCGCGTGATCGGGGCCCGACCGGTCGACCAGCTCGTATTCGGGCGGGCGCCGCTGGTTGCCCGCGGCCCATTCCTGCAGCGCGCTCTTGGGATGCTTGGACTTGCCCGCACCGCTTTCCAGCGCGGGTCGCCACAGCAGCTGGACCACGCTGCGCGCGGGTTCGAAGCCATTGTCGAGGAATTCGGCGCCCAGCAAGGCTTCCATCACATCGCCGAGGATATTGTCGCTGTCGCGCCCGCCGTCGCTGCTTGCCTGCTTGGAAATACGGATATGCGGCGCCAGCCCGATGCCGCGCGCGACCTGCGCGCACATTTCGCGGCTGACGATGGCGTTGAGCCGCTGCGCCAGCTTGCCCTCGGGCGCATCGCTGCGCGCATAGAGCCAGTCGGCGATCGACAGGCCGAGCACGCGGTCGCCGAGGAATTCGAGCCGTTCGTAATCCTGTTTCTCGCCCATGCTGCCATGCGTCAGCGCGGCGAACCACAGCGTCTCGTCCGTCACCGTGAAGCCGGTCTTGGCGAGCCAGTCGCGCGCGGCGGGATCGAGCGCGCTCATATGTCGGCCCCGATGCGGTTCCAGCGTGCGGCGCTGAACCAGGTCCACGGCAGGTGCCATTCGGCCGTGCCGTCGCTCGACCACAACACGCGGCTGGCGCGCCCGACCAGCAGTTCGGCATCGACCAGCCCGACCCCGCCATCGCGCACTGCCGGGAAGCGGCTGTCGAGCGAATTGTCGCGGTTGTCGCCCATCATGAACAGATGGCCCGCAGGCACGATCACCGGCTCGGTATTGTCGGGATCGACGCGCAGCGGATTGCCGCGCGCATCGGTCGCGATCTGGCCGGTCTCGTCGGTCAGCAGGCGCGCGCCGACATTGCCGAAATCGACCGTCAGATAGCTGCGGCCCGAAGGCAATGTCTCGCGAAACTGGCGATAGCGGCAAATCGTCCCGTCCATCACCACGCCGCCATCGCGGCGGCAGCCGGTGTTGGCGCTCATCGGGATGTCGGCCGCGCCGGCATCCTCCTTGGGCAGCGGGGTGCCGTTGAGGATGACCACGCCGTCCTGCACCGCCACCGTATCGCCGGGCAGGCCGATCACGCGCTTGACGTAATCCACTCCGGTCACCGGGTGCTTGAAGATCGCCACATCGCCGCGTTCGGGCAGGCTGGCGAAGAACCGCCCCTCGAACAGGTCGGGTTCGCCCGGGAGCGAATATTTCGAAAAGCCATAGGGCCACTTCGCCGCGACGAGGTAATCGCCATTGCGCAGATTGGGCAGCATGCTCTCGCTGGGAATGGTGAAGGGCGAGAAGATGAAGCTGCGGAAGATCAGCACCACGAGCACCAGCTTGGTGACGAACCACAGGAAGCTGCCGAGCGTCTCCTTGTCTTTCGGTTCGCTCGAACTGGTCGGGGGCGAATGCGGATCCAGGGCGCGGTCTGTCATGCGGGCTTCTCAATCATCGCGGAGTTCCCTAGTCGCGCACCTGCGGACACGAAAGGATTTTTGCACCATGACCTCTGCTGCCGATATCTGGGACCAGCTTGCCGCGCTCCCGCGCCCGACGCTGGGCGAATTGTTCAGCGCCGTTCGCGACGGCGGCGAAGGCGCGGACGAGCCGGGCGGCGCCGACCGCGTCGCCATGCTCTCGGGCCGGATCGCGCTCGATGAAGGCGGGATCCTGTTCGACTGGTCGAAAACGCATCTCGACCGCGCGGTGATCGCGCGCTTCGAGCAGCTCGCCGAGGCGATGGACTTCGCCAGCTTGCGCGCGAAGCTGTTCGCCGGCGAGGTGGTCAACCCGACCGAAGGCCGCGCCGCCGACCACGCGACCTTGCGCGGCACGGGTGAGGGCGCCAAGGTCGAGGAAGCGATGGCGCTGATCGACCGCATGGGCATGCTGGTCGAGGCGATCCACCAGGGCGCGCTGGGCGAGATCGAGCACCTGATCCACATCGGTATCGGCGGCAGCGCGCTCGGCCCCGCGCTGGGGGTCGACGCGCTCGGCCGCGACCTCAGCTATTGCGATGTCCATGTCGTCTCCAACATCGACGGCGTCGCGCTCGAGGCAGCCTTTGCGAAGTGCGACCCGGCCAAGACGCTGATCGCGGTGGCGAGCAAGACCTTCACCACGATCGAGACGATGACCAATGCCGCCAGCGCGCTCAAATGGCTGGGCGACAATGGCGTCTCCGATCCCGGCGGGCGCGTCATCGCGCTGACCGCCAATCCCGAAGGCGCGGTCGAATGGGGCGTCGACGAAACGCGCATCCTGCCGTTCCAGGAAAGCGTCGGCGGGCGCTATTCGATCTGGTCCTCGATCGGTTTCCCGATCGCCATGGCAGTGGGGATGGACGATTTCCGCGCCATGCTCGCAGGCGCCAAGGCGGTGGACGAACATTTCCGCGACACCGACGGCGCGGCCAACCTCGTCCTGCGCGCGGCCTTCGCCGATCTCTATTACACCCGCGTGCGCGGCTGCCAGACCCGTGCGGTGTTCGCCTATGACGAACGCCTCGGCCTGTTTCCCGACTATCTCCAGCAGCTCGAGATGGAATCGAACGGCAAGCGCGTCACTGCCGACATGCAGCCGGTCGACGGACCGACCGCGCCGATCACCTGGGGCGGGGTGGGCACCGATGCGCAGCATGCGGTGTTCCAGCTGCTCCACCAGGGCACGCATCTGGTACCGGTCGATTTCATCGCCAGCATCGCCCCGGGCGACGAGCTCGACCCCGCGCACCACCGCATCCTGCTGATGAACTGCTTTGCGCAAGGTGCCGCGCTGATGGCGGGCAAGCAGGGCGCCGACCCCGCGCGCAATTACCCCGGCGACCGCCCCAGCGCGACGATCCTGTGCGACGATCTCGACGCCGCCGCGCTGGGCGCGCTGATCGCCTTCCACGAACACCGCGTCTTCGCCAGCGCGGTGCTGATGGGCATCAACCCCTTCGACCAGTTCGGCGTCGAACTGGGCAAGCAGATGGCCAAGGCAATCGAACAGGGCGGCGAAGCGTTCGACGCGAGCACCGAAGGACTGCTGGCAGCGGCTGGCTTGGGCTGACTAGCTTGAAACCATGGCAAGAATATCAGGAGCTCGTCGCAGAGTTTTTCCGTTCGCTCGGTTTAGAAGCAGAGACTGAGGTTCGCCTTCAAGGGGTTAGGACGACAAGCGATGTCGATGTACTTGTCGTACAAGCAATGGCAGGTTTCGAAATTCGCTGGGTCGTGGAATGCAAACTTTGGAAGACACCAGTCAACCAACTGCATGTCTTTGCCCTGCGCGAGATCGTGAATGATCTCGGCGTGGACCGCGGCATTCTGCTTTGTGAAGTCGGCTTCCAGAAGGGAGCTTGCGAAGCGGCTGCGTTAACTAACGTCCAATTGTCCTCACTGGAGGGTCTCAAACAACAGGCACGTCAAGATATATTTCGTTATCGCCTCACCGCACTTTTCGACAGATCGACAAAGGCGAAAGACCAGTATTGGGAGATTCCGAAAGGTGTGAGGATTGCTAATAACCTGAGAGGTGATTTCGATCCCTCCATACGCAATCGTGGTCAAGCTTTGGACGGGGCTATATCTGTTCTTGGTCGTGCCATGCGCGGTGCCTTTCCAATCACCTTGGATCCGATGGACGCGATGTGTCTGAACTTACCATGGATGTCAGTTCTCAATCCACAAGCTCTAGTTGAAGAGTTAGAGCCCGAGATCGCAGCTACAGAAGAGATGCTTCGACGGACCCTAGCGTTGCACCCTGAATTCGAGCTGAAATAGCTGACATCACCCGCGCCATCCGGGAACTTCGCGGCATCCGGAGTTTTGATGCTGGTAACCGCTCGCGCAGAGGCGGCACGTCGCTAGAAGTCGTATGAGATCCACCGGATGTCGGAAATTCCGTCGCACCCCCTGAGCCAGGCGCTTGGCACGCCCAGCGCCGAATTCGATACCCCAGATGCCTTCGATGGCGCCTCGGGCCTGCTGTTCGAGCAGGCGATGGCGCAGACGCGCATGGCCGTCTGCCTGTCCGACCCGACGCTGCCCGACCATCCGATCGTATTCTGCAACCGCGCCTTCGAACGGCTCACCGGATATAGCGCGGACGAAGTCGTCGGTCGCAATTGCCGCTTCCTCCAGGGCGCGCGGACCGACCAGGAGCAGGTCGCCAAGATCCGCCAGGCGATCCGCGACGAGGAGGTCATCGTCGTCGAGCTGCGCAATTACCGCAAGGACGGCTCCAGCTTCTGGAACGCGCTGCATCTCGGGCCGATCTACGACGCCGAAGGCAAGCTCAAATATTTCTTCGGCAGCCAGTGGGACGTCAGCGATATCCATCTCGCCAAGTCCGAGGAACGCCACGCCAAGGCGATGGCGCGCGAAGTGTCGCACCGGCTCAAGAACGTCTTCGCGGTGATCGGCGCGATCGTGAACATCACCGGTCGGTCGATGGGCGCGCGCGATGTCGCGCGCAAGGTCAACGACCGGGTGCAGGCGCTCGGCCGCTCTTACGAACCCACGCTCGACGATGCCTTCTTGGGCACGATGGAGATCGGCCAGGCAGTGCGTTCGGTGCTCAAGCCCTATGATCCCGAAGGCGAGCGGTTTGTCTTCAACGGCAATGGCTTGCGCACCGAACCCAATGCAATCTCGGCGATCGGGCTGACGCTGCACGAACTCGCCACCAATGCGATCAAATATGGCGCGCTGTCGAACGACGTCGGCACCGTCGCGGTCGAATGGCGGCATGAGGAAGACAAGCATGGACGCAATTCGGTTATCCTCATCTGGACCGAACGCGGCGGGCCCGAAGTGAGCGCGCCGCCCGATGGCTCCACCGGGACCGGCTTCGATATTTCCGAAAGCCTGCTGCGGCATTCGCGCGGCGTGATCGAACGGCATTGGGACCGCGAGGGGCTGCGCGTGGAAATTGCGCTCCCCATCGGCCGCGCCAGTGCCGGCGGTGGCCGATGAACCGCGTCCTGATCCTCGAGGACGAACCGCTGATCGCGATGGACCTGTCGATGGCATTCGAAGACTGCGCCATCGCGGCGGTCACCGCGGTGACCTGCGCCGAAGCCTGCACGGCCCTTGCCGAACAGGCGATCGACGGCGCGGTGCTCGACGTCAATCTGGGCGGCGGCGAGACCTGCGAGCAGATCGCGCTCGTGCTGAAAGAGCGCGCAATTCGGTTTATCCTCAACACCGGCGATCTCGACCGGTCGGGCGAGCTGCTGCGCGCGATCGACGCGCCGGTGGTGGCCAAGCCGACACCGGCCGACCGCGTGGTCGAACGGCTGATGGAGCACGCGCGCACAAGCTGATCCCGCCGTGCGGCGCGGCCCATGCTGCACTGCGGCATTGACTTATGGCGCGCCATGCCCCACATGCCGCTCCATCGAAGCGCGCTAGCCAGCGTGAAGCGGCGATCGGCTTACAGCGATCGCCCCGGCCGCGCCTCGGTTCCTTTTTCCAGACTTCCCTATTCACGCGGGTGGTTATTCAACCCCGCGAACGCGCCCGGATTCCGCGATGGAAGTCTGCGCGCACCGCATAATGAATGCGAGTTTTCATGACACAGTTTTCCGATCTTGGGCTATCGCAGCCCGTTCTTCAGGCGCTTGACCTCAAGGGCTATTCCACTCCCACGCCGATCCAGGAAGGGGCGATCCCGCCCGTTCTCGAAGGGCGCGACCTGATGGGTATCGCGCAGACCGGCACCGGCAAGACCGCCGCCTTCATGCTGCCCAGCATCGACCGGCTGCGTAACGCCGACAATCAGACGCCGTTCAAGTCCTGCCGCATGCTGGTGCTTGCACCGACGCGCGAACTGGCCGGCCAGATCGCCCAGAGCGCCAAGGATTACGGCCAGCTGGCCGGTCTCAAGGTCCATTCGATCGTCGGCGGCACCTCGGTCAACAAGGACCGCAACAAGCTCCACCGCGGCACCGACATCCTCGTCGCCACGCCCGGCCGCCTGCTCGATCTGATCGACCAGAAGGCCTTCACGCTCGACAAGGTCGAAGTGCTGGTGCTCGACGAGGCCGACCAGATGCTCGACCTCGGCTTCATCCACGCGCTGCGCCGGATCAGCCAGCTGGTCCCCGAAGATCGCCAGACGCTGTTCTTCAGCGCCACCATGCCCAAGCAGATCCAGGAACTGGTCGGCAAATATTGCCGCAATCCGGTCAAGGTCTCGGTCACGCCTGAAAGCACCACTGCCGAACGCATCGACCAGTATCTCTTCATGGTCCAGCAGGACGAGAAGCAGACGCTGCTCGAAATGATGCTGTCCGAACGCCACCAGGTGCCGGGCAAGTTCGAACGCGTGCTGATCTTCGCGCGCACCAAGCATGGCTGCGACCGCGTGGTGAAGAAGCTGGCGCAGGTCGGCATCCCCGCTAACGCCATCCACGGCAACAAGAGCCAGCCGCAGCGCGAACGTGCGCTCGACGAGTTCAAGCGCGCCAAGACGCCGATCCTGATCGCGACCGATGTCGCCGCGCGCGGGATCGACATCCCCGGCGTGAGCCATGTGATCAATTACGAACTGCCCAACGTGCCCGAACAATACGTCCACCGCATCGGCCGGACCGCGCGCGCGGGCAAGGATGGCATCGCGATCGCCTTCTGCGCCGAGGACGAGCGCGATTACCTCAAGGATATCCGCAAGAAGACCGATGCCGAGTTCGAACGCCTGCCGCTGCCGGACAATTTCCGTGCGGTCGTCGAAGGCGTCGGCCCGACCAAGCGCGCGGCCCCCGGCCAGCGTATGGCCAAGCCCAAGGTTCGCCCGACGGGTGATGCGGCGAAGCGGGCCAAGCCCAAAGACAAGCATCCCGCGCGCAAGGGCCGTCCCAGCGGCGCAGGCGGTCCGGGCGGCGGCAATGCCGGTGCCGGCAAGCCCGGTGGCGGGCGCAGCCGCAATCGCCGGCGCAGCAGCGCCGCGCGCGCCTAACTATCAGGGGCGGGGCCGGTCGTTTCCGGCTCCGCTTCCTCGTTCATCAGCCGCAGCCGCGCGAAGGCTGTTGGCTGGTGGTCGGCCAGCCATTCGAGCATCCCTTCGCGGATGTCGCAGCGCAGGTCGAACAGCGTGGGCGAATCCTTTGCGCTCATCAGCAGCCGCACCTCGATCGCATCGCGCTTCGTGTCGGTCACCTGCACCACCTGCACGCGGCCGTCCCAGCGCGGATTGTCCGCGATCTGGCGTTCGAATTCGGCGCGGATCGGACCGATCCGGGTTGCCGGGTCGAGATAGAGCATCACCGAACCCAGCAATTGTGCGGTCTTCTTGGTCCAGTTCTCGAACGCGCCTTCCAGGAAGCGCGTGGTCGGCACGATCAGCCGCCGCTCGTCCCAGATCTTGACCACCACATAGGTCGTGCGGATGTCCTCGATCCGCCCCCATTCGCCCTCGACGATCACCACGTCGTCGATATTGATCGGCTCGGTCAGCGCCATCTGCACGCCCGCGATCAGCGATTTGAGCGCGGGCTGCGCCGCCGCGCCCACCGCGAGGCCGGCCAGGCCTGCCGAAGCGACCAGCGTCACCCCGATATCGCGCACGCCAGGGATCGACAGCAGCACCAGCCCCACGGTCACGAAGATGATGATGAAGGTCGCGATGCGGCTGAGCATGGTCAGCTTGGTGCGCTGGCGGCGCGCGGCGAGATTGTCCTCGACCGAGATATCCGCGCGCAGCTTCATCGCCTCGATCAGCGCCTGCAAGATCGCCAGCGCGATCCACCCGATCACCGCGGGCATGACGAAACCGGCGACACGTTCCCACACCGTCTCGAAGGCGGGAATCTCGCGCGCGGTCAACACCAGCGCCAGCGCGACCAGCGCAAAGCGCGTGGGCATGGCGAGCCGCCGCACCAGCATCTCGTCCGCCTCGCTCCGTGTGCGCCCGACCACGCGGCGCAGCAGGCGGAACACCACCCAGTGCAGCAGCAGCGCGGCCAGCGTGGCGGCCACGGCCAGCGCCACCAAATTCCATGGTTGCGGCAGGATCGCCGTGCCGCGGGCGGCGTAATCGGCAAGCGTATCGGTCATGCGGTCTCCCGTTGGATGGCTGCGGACAGGTGCAGCATCCCCTCCCAGGGACTGGCCCTTCAATGGGCCGGCGGGGGGCGTGGTTCCCGCTTGCCCCTTGTGCCGCGCGAAGGCAGGCCCCAAGTGCGGCGCGCATTCACAACGGAGACAGGTTTTGGCGGCAGGCACCAGCGGCGAGTATGATTTCGACCTCTTCACCATCGGCGCAGGCTCGGGCGGCGTGCGCGCCAGCCGCGTGGCGGCGGCGCATGGCGCCAAGGTCGCCGTGGCCGAGGAACACCGCGTCGGCGGGACCTGCGTCATCCGCGGCTGCGTGCCCAAGAAGATGCTCGTCTATGGCGCGCATTTCGCCGAAGACCTGAAGGACGCGCGCAATTTCGGCTGGTCGACCGAGAATGCGACCTTCGACTGGATCACGCTGCGCGACAATGTGCTCAATGACGTCAAGCGGATCGAGGGCGCCTATACCAACACGCTCGAAAGCCACGAGGTGACGATCTTCAAGGAGCGCGCCGAGATCACCGGCCCGCATGAGATCACGCTGGCGAGCGGCAAGGTCGTGACCGCAAAGACCATCCTGATCGCCACCGGCGCGCGCCCGCGCATGCCCGAATGCCAGGGCGCCGAACATGCGATCAGTTCGAACGAGGCGTTCCATCTCGACGAATTGCCCAAGAAGATCATCATCGCGGGCGGCGGCTATATCGCCAATGAATTCGCCGGCATCTTCAACGAGTTCGGCAGCGAAGTTCACATCGTCAATCGCGGCGACCGATTGCTGCGCAGCTATGACGAGGCGGTGCGCGACCGGCTGCTGCAGATCTCGACGATGAAGGGCATCCAGTTCCGCTTCAACACCACCTTCGAATACATCAAGCCATGTTCGGAAGGCGGCTATTTCGTGAAGATGTCCGATTGCGACGAGGAAAAGGCCGATCTGGTGCTGTTCGCGGTCGGGCGCATTCCCAACACCGAAGGGCTGGGCCTCGAGAATGCCGGCGTCGAACTGGGCGAGGGCGGCGAGGTCAAGGTCGACCGCTTCAGCAAGACCAATGTCGATCACATCTATGCCGTCGGCGACGTGACCGACCGCGTGCAGCTGACCCCGGTGGCGATCCGCGAAGGCCAGGCCTTTGCCGACAGCGTGTTCGGCGACGGCGAGCCGGTGGCGGTCGACCACAGCTGCATCCCCAGCGCGGTGTTCAGCCACCCGCCGATCGCCGCGGTCGGCCTGACCGAGGGCGAGGCGAAGAACCAGCTCGGCAGCGTGAAGGTCTATCTGTCCGACTTCCGCCCGATGAAGAACGTGCTCGCCGGGCGCAACGAACGCAGCCTGATCAAGATGATCTGCGATGGCGACAGCGGCCGCATCGTCGGTATCCACATGATCGCCCCCGAAGCGCCCGAGATGATGCAGGCCGCCGCGATCGCGGTGAAGGCCGGGCTGACCAAGGAAGACTTCGACGCCACCACCGCGATCCACCCGACGATGGCGGAAGAACTGGTGCTGATGCGCTAGGGCGCCGTCATCGGCCCCGCGCCCGCGCGGCGTGGAAGAGTCGACAGCTGCGCATTGCGAAGCGCTCGGCCCGGTGCTTAGGCCGGTACGATGGAACACCCGTCGTCCGCCAGCTTTACGCGCCCCAAGCACGTCGACATCGAACTCGTGTCGGTGGCCTATCGCAACCGCAGCTTTCCGGTGCACATGCACGACCAGTATGTGGTGGGCGTGGTCGAAAGCGGCGGCGAAACACTGACCATCGATGGCACCTCATACGAGGTCGGTGAAGGCGACATGATCACGATCGATGCGGGCACGGCGCATGCCAATGCCACGCTCGGAGACGCGACCTTGCGCTACCGGGTATTCTACATTCGTGCCGAGGTGGCGCGGTCCTATGTCGGCCGCTCGGACCTGCGCTTCCCGGCACCGGTGCGCTGCGACCCCGCCTGCGCCCGGCGGCTGCTGGAACTGCACCGCTGGTTCGAAGCGGGGACCGGCGACAGGCTGGAAGAAGACACCGCGCTTGCGGAAATAGTCGGTATCGCGTTCGCCGCGGCTGTCGAACCGGATCGAGACGACCGGCTATCCGAGGCAGTTCGCCGGGCGAAGGGGTATATCGACGCGCGCTATGACGAGAATTTCGGTCTCGATGAACTGGCCGATGCCGCGGGTGTGACCAAGTACCATCTGGCGCGGAGTTTCACGCGCGCGCACGGTCTCAGCCCGCTTGCCTACCGCACGCAGCGGCGCATCCATGCGGCCAAGGAAATGGTGCTGGCGGGCGCGCCACTGGCCGATGTCGCATCCGATCTGGGTTTTGCGGACCAGAGCCATCTCACGCGCCAGTTCCAGAGCATGGTCGGAATCTCGCCTGCCCGCTATCGTGAGCAATGACGTTCAAGACAGGTCTGGAGCGCCCGGCTAGGCCCCGTTGAAAGGCTAGTCAGGGACCATACCATGAAGAATTCTCGCTCGATTACCGCCACCTTTCGGTCGCAGACGCTGAAAGCGGCTGTGCTGGCCGCAGTGGCCGCAGCCTGCGCTGCCCTTGCCGGCCCTGCGAACGCCGAGGCGGGACAGGACGTTGAAGCCAATCGCCCGGCCGCGGGTGAAGCCAGCAGCCCATACGCGACCTTCCTCGCGAATTATGTCGAATGGGTGAGAACCATCGAAATCGAGGGGCAGGCGCGCGGCATCGCGCTGACGCCGAAGCAGATCGAGTTGGCCACCCGGATCGGGATCGAGCATCCGGAAAAAGTGCGGTTGGTATACGTCGATGAAATACCCTTTCCATCCGAAGATCCGCAAATGCGCAAGATCGGCGAGGAGCTGGGCTTTGTCGGACCGGGTATCACCAATAACGCGCAGGCGTTCGGTTATACCATTTGGGTGCGCAACGGTTTCGACCTGACATGGCCGCTGCTCGCCCACGAACTGGTCCACGTGCAGCAGATCGAGCGCAATGCGAGTTTCGGCGCCTTCGTGGAAAAATACATGAAGCAACTCATGGCTCACGGGCACGAAAACATGCCGCTCGAGGTCGAAGCATACGAAGCCAATCGGATCCACGCCTCGCAACCCTGAGACGGGCCGGTCAGCCCGCCGCAATGCCCTCCACCCGATTGCGCCGGCGGCGTTCCCGGCCTAGCGTGGCGCGGTTCAGCGGCGGATGACAAGGGGAACTTGCGTGAAGGGTTATTGCGACAATATCGAGCAGCAGACTGTCGAAAACGACAACTTCCGCCAGGTTCTCTACACCGGCAAGCACCAGCAGCTCGTGGTGATGACGCTGCCGCCGGGCTGCGATATCGGCGAGGAGGTCCATGAGGACCGCGACCAGTTCTTCCGCTTCGAGGAAGGCAGGGGCGTGGTCGATATCGACGGGGTGGAGAACCCGGTCGAGGATGATTTCGCGGTGATCGTGCCGGCCGGCGCGCGGCACAATGTCCGCAACACCGGCAGCGAACCGCTGCGCCTCTATACCGTTTACGGCCCGCCCGAGCATATGGACGGCGTGGTCCATGCGACCAAGGCGGATGCCGAGGCGCGCCATCACGACGAGGAATGGGACGGCGGCACCACCGAGTGATACGCTGCCCCGCGCCGCAGCAGCGCAGGCGCACAGTCCGATCGCAGGAGCACAGCCTATGACCAGCACGCCCGATGCCTTTCACATTCGAGAGGCCGTCGCCTATTTCGATGCGAGCAAGGAACTCGAGGAAGCGATCGACGAGCTGCTCAGTTCGGGTTTCGACCGTGCGGAGATCAGCCTGCTGGCGACCGAAAAGACGGTCGAGGAGCAGCTTGACCACCGCTATCACAAGGTCGCCGAGCTGGAGGACGATCCCGCCGTGCCGCGCGCGATCTATATTCCGAAGGAATCGATCGGCGACGCGCAGGGGGCGTTGATCGCCACGCCGCTCTATATCGCGGCGGCGACCGCGATCGGCGCCATCGTGGCCTCGGGCGGCTCGCTGCTCGCGGTGATCGTCGGCGCGGCGGTTGCGGGCGGGGCCGGCGGCGCGCTAGGCGCCGGTCTGGCGAAATTGGTGGGTGACCGGCACGCCGAAAACCTGCAGAACCAGCTTGAACATGGCGGGCTGCTGCTCTGGGTGCGCACCTGGGACAGCGGCGACGAACAACGTGCGGTCGACATCCTGACGAAGCATTCGGGTCACGATGTCCATGTGCACGGCGCGCCGCAGAACTAAACGCATGACAGGAGAATTTCGGTGATCGGGAAGATGGTGGCACTCGGGCTTGCAGGGTTTGCCGGATACTCGCTGTTCAAGCGCAAGGACGCATCCCGCAATGCCGCCTTTGCGAAAGACCAGCCGCATAATTTCCATACCGACGTGCGCGATGCCGGTCCCGGCGCAATGCGCGATCCGGACGCGCGCGAATGGACCGAGACCGACGAGGATCTCGACGAAAGCTTCCCCGCGAGCGACCCGCCGGGTGGCTATTGATCCGCGCGCGGCGTGATCGGGTAAACTGAATGCCGGCCAGGCTCGTCCAGATCTACCTGCCCGAAGACCGGGTCCGCGATCTGGAGACCATCCTCGGTCGTCACACGCGGCGGTTCTGGCGGGAAACCGTGCCCGGGGCGCAGGAAAAATACACCTGCATCGTCCAGCAACGCTATACCGAACGCCTGCTTGCCGATCTCGATGAGGCCTTCGGAGACCTGCCGAATTTCTCCGCGCTGGTGTCCGAGCTGCAGGCGGTCCTTCCGGTGGTCGAAGAAACGCCGGTCACCGAATTGCCACTGTCGGCCGACCTGCCGACCCCCACGCGGATCGAGCGTTTCTTCAGCCGCGACCGGCTCAGCACCGACGAACTCTACGACGACATCGAGGAGAGCCTGCACCCCGGGCCCGCCTATTTGCTGACGGTGACGCTGTCGGCGATCATCGCCGGCCTAGGGATGCGCAGCGGGCAGACCGCGGTGGTCATCGGCGCAATGATCATCGCGCCGCTGCTCGGGCCGACGATGGGGCTGGCGCTGGCGGCGACGGTCGGCAATTGGAAGCTGGGCCGGCAGGCGGCCGCGACGCTGGCCATCGGCTGCGTCCTCGCGGTGCTGGCGGGTGTCGTCCTCGGCATGACGGTGGCAATCGACCCGCTGGTCCCCGAACTGAAGAACCGCACGCTGGTCCAACCCGCCGATATCGCGCTGGCGCTGGCCTGCGGCGCCGCGGGCGTGCTGGCGTTCAGTCGCGGCGCCTCGCTCGCGCTGGTCGGGGTGATGATCGCCGTCGCGCTGGTTCCGCCCCTGACCGCGGCGGGCATCTATACCGGGGCGGGCATCCCCGAAGCCGGGGCGAATGCGCTGTTCCTGTTCACCGTGAACCTCGTCTGCGTCAATGTCGCGGGGATCGCGATGTTCTTGATCCAGGGCCTGCCGCCGACCAGCTGGCGGATGACCAGCGGGATCATGCTGGTGTGGGTGGTGCTGCTGATCCTGCTGATGTCGATGATGGCGGGGCGGATTTTCCTCGGCTTCGGCTCATGGGATCTCGTGATGGACTATCTTACCGCCAGCCGGTGAGGCGCGGGTAATCCGGCACTTGCCAGCGGCCGTTAGCCAGCGCGCGCGCGGAGCCGCTCCGCCGCCAGCATTTGGGGCGTCACGCCCACCGCGTGCAGTTCCTCGGGCCATGCGCCGCCCGTCACCAGCGCCTCTACCGCCAGCGCCATCGCGGGCGAGGTCTGCAGGCCGAAGCCGCCTTGTCCCGCCAGCCAGAAGAAGCCCGGCGCGGACGGGTCGAATCCCGCCACCGGCAACCGGTCGGGGGCGAAGCTGCGCAGGCCCGCCCATTTGCTCGCCAGCCGCGGGACGGTGAGCGTGGTGGCTTCCTCCACCCGCCAGGCGGCCAGCGCGACGTCTTCTTCCTCGGGCTGCGCGTCGCAGGGCGCGCTTTCGCCTTCGTCCATCGGGCTGGCGAGCAGGCGGCCGCTGCCTTCGGGTTCGATATAGAAGCCCGGGCCGACGGTCTTGGTGAAGGGCCAGCCCTTGACGTTGATCGGCACATCGAAGGTGATGACCGTGCGCCGCAGCGGGGTGATGCCGAGCGCGGCGATGCCGCCCATCTGCGCGACCGTATCGGCCCACGCCCCCGCGGCATTGACCACCACCCGCGCGGCATAGCTTGCCCCGGGCGTATCGACGATCCAGCGTTCGCCCTCATGGCGCAGCGCGGTCACCGGCGCCTTGGCCGCGACCGATCCGCCTGCGGCAACCAGCGCCTTGCGATGCGCCTCCAGCAGCGCATGCGCGTCGAGCTTGCGCGCCTGCAGGTCGAGCAGCGCGCCGACAATCCCGCCGTCGCCATCGCGCAGCACGGGCACATGCTCCTGTGCCGCGGCCACCGACAGCCGCCGGACATGCGGCGCCCATTCGCGGTAATTCGCCTCCAGCCGGTCGAGCGCATCCTCTTGCCCCGACAACGCCACGAACAGCGCGGGGTGCGGCTGCGCGCCCGGCGCTTCGAACAGCGCGATGCTGGCAGCGGTCAGCGCGCGGACGAGCCAGGCATCCATGTCGAAATGCGCAAAGGCAGCGCTGCGGCCCGAGGAATGCACCCCCGGCGCGTCTTCCGCCTCGCACACCAGCGTTTCCCCATGCCGCGCCAGCCGTGCGGCGGCCGACAGACCGGCTATTCCGGCCCCGATCACGAGGTAATCGACCTGTTTCATCGCAACTGCGTTGCCCCTTGCAACCATTCTGCCTAACTCTCCGCTTACCAAATGATGCGGGGGGCAGACAGATGGCAATGACAATATTGGTAACCGGGGGCACGGGCTACATCGGCGGCGAGGTGATCGACCAGCTGCTGGCCAGGGGGCACAGCGTCCACACCACCGTCCGCGACAAGGGCAAGAGCGAACCCAGGCTGCGCGCGCGCTGGAGCGATGCGGGCGAACGGCTGGCGGTGTTCGAGGCCGACCTGATGAGCGATGCGGGCTGGGCCGAAGCCAATGCCGGCTGCGACGCGGTGGCGCATGTCGCCTCGCCATTCCCGCTCGCCGTACCCAGCGACAAGGACGAGCTGGTGGTGCCCGCGCGCGAAGGCACGCTGCGCGCGCTCGAATTTGCCGACAAGGCGGGGATCAAGCGCTTCGTCCAGACCAGCAGCGCCGCGGCGATCGCCTATGGCCAGCCGGAAAAGGACCATTTCACCCATCTCGACTGGACCAATCTCACTGCGGGCGTTCCGCCCTATATCGAAAGCAAGACCGTGGCCGAACGCGCCGCGCGCGACTGGGTCGCGACCAAGGCGCCGACCATGGTCTTCTGCTCGATCAACCCGGTGGCGGTGTTCGGCCCGGTCTATGACGACGACATGTCGACCAGCGTCGAGCTGGTGAAGAAGATCATCGACGGCTCGATCCCGCTGATCCCCAATATGGGTATCTGCGTGACCGATGTCCGCGATGTGGCGCAGGCGCATGTCCGCGCGCTCGAGGCGCCCGCCGAAAAGGTCCGCGGCGAGCGTTTCCCGACCTCGGAGAAATTCCTCTGGCTGCGCGAAATGGCCGATGTGGTCCGCGCGCGCGTGCCCGAACATGCCGGCAAGGTGCCCAGCCGGCCGATGCCCAACTGGCTGGTCCGGCTGCTCGCGCTGTTCATGGACGAAATGAAACAGATCAAGGGCGAGCTGGGCAATGTCCGCGACGTCTCGGGCAAGCATACCGAACAGGTGCTCGGCTATAGCTTCATCCCCGCCGAACAGACCATCGAGGACACGGTCCGCAGCCTGTTTGCCAAGGGTATCGTGAAGCCCTGAACCCACCGCCGCATTGCCAGCCCGCACCGCGCTCGGCAAAAGACGCATGAAACGAATCGTTGACGGGAAAATTACATGAACATGTTGGCGTCGCGCGGGCAATTGCGCGCAAGTTTCATTCGCTGGGCGCTGTTCACCGTCCCGCTCTGTGTGCTGCTCGGCTTCGTCGCCGGCCAGCTCGGCGGGCCCGACACCGCGTGGTTCCAGCAGCTGGAAAAACCGGGCATCTATCCCGAGCCCAAATGGTTCGGGATCGTCTGGACGATCCTCTATGTCATGATCGGCCTGTCGGTGGCGATCGTGGCCTCGGCCTGGGGCGCACGCGGACGCACCGCCGCGCTGTGGGTCTTCGCGGTGCATTTCGCGCTCAACCTGTCGTGGAGCTACGTGTTCTTCGGCGCGCAGCAGATCTCGGGCGCGCTGATGCTGCTCGGCGCGATCGTGGTGACGCTGCTGGTGGTGATCGCGCTGTTCTGGCGCGTCCGCCGGCTCGCCGCGGTGCTGCTGCTGCCCTATCTCGCCTGGGTCTGCTTCGCCGCTGCGCTGAACTACCAGTTCCTCCAGCTCAACCCCGATGCCGATGGCGGGTATCCCGAGGGCGCGGTCGAGCGGGTGCGGATTTAGGGGTTTTGGTGTTTCGAACCCGCATCCGCGGGTTCGTCCTCGGGGCGGTTCCTCCGCTTCGCTCCGGGCCCCTGCAGGCGGCCAGTCGGCCTTGCCTCGCCTACGGCTCGGATACCAACGCCACCATGCTGGAGTAGCGCTGGTCCCGTCCGTGACCAGCGGATGGCAAGCGCGACCGCGCGCCCGCAGTGACGCGACCGTCAGGTCGCATGAGCGAGGATAGCCAAGGCCGCGGACGCGGCCGCCGGCGCTTGAGGCTAGACAAAAACCCCATCCCGTCCCATCTGAACCCTATGCAAAGCCAGAATCCCCTGATCGCCGATTTCGTCAAACTCGCCAATTCGGCAGCCGGTACGCTGGCCGGCATGGGCCGCGAGGCGCGCGACGCCGCGCGCGAACGCGCCAAGGAAAGTTTCGGCGGAATGGATTTCGTCAGCCGCGAGGAATTCGACGCGGTGAAGACCATGGCCAGCAAGGCCCGCGCCGAGGCGGAAGACCTCAAAGCCCGCGTCGAAGCGCTGGAAGCCCGGATCAAGTAGGCTTTGGCCGCTCGGCGGTCTGCGACCCGAGACCTTATCTAGGCCCCTGCCTTCGCAGGGGCGACGGTTGGGGTTATTGTGGGCCAATGGAACCTGACGTACCCACTTTGGTCGTCGCCCCTGCGAAGGCAGGGGCCCAGCCGACCTTTCCACCAGCGGCTCGCTAGATGCCGGGCGGCTGGGTCTATATCATGACCAACAGCCCGCACGGCACGCTCTACATCGGGGTCACCGCCGACATCGCCGCGCGCGTGCATGCCCATCGCGAAGGGCAGGGATCCGAATTCTGCCGCAAGCATGGGCTGACGCGGCTGGTCTATGCCGAGCAGTATGAGGATATCCACGACGCGATCGCGCGCGAGAAGGCGATGAAGCGGTGGAAGCGGCAATGGAAGCTCAGGCTGATCCGGCGCGACAATCCCGACTGGAACGACCTGTTCGAGACCATTTTGTGATGGTGCCATTTCGCTGACCTGATCTAGGCCCCTGCCTGCGCAGCCCGCGATACGCTGCCTCACAAGTCGACTCCACCGTCTTCGCAGGATCGACGCAAGCAGCTAAGGCCGCCCGATGCAGCTTTCCGCTCCCGCCATCCTGCTTGCCGCGCGTGCGCATGGCGAGACCGCGGTCATTGCGCGGATGCTGACCGAGCAGCATGGCATGGTCGCCGCCTATGTCGCGGGCGGGCGCGGGCGGCTGCTGCGTCCGGTGGTGATCCCGGGCAATATCGTGCAGGCGGAAATCCGCGCCAGGTCGGACAGCCAGCTGCCCTTCGCGCGGCTCGAACTGGTCGCCAGCCGCGGGCCGTGGCTGGGCGAGCCGCTGGCCGCGTCGGCGATCAACTGGGTGACCGCGCTCACTGCGAGCGCATTGCCCGAGCGCAATCCCTATCCCACGCTCCATTCCGCGCTCGGCGGCCTGCTCGATGCGATCTGTTCGTCGGACAGCGCGCGGCAGTGGGTCGAGGCGCTGGCCGTCTATGAAGCGCTGCTGCTGCGCGAACTGGGCTATGGCGGCCAGCGGCCCGCGATAGCCGATCTTGGGCAGGCCTTGGAGATTCTCGACCGGCAGGAGCCGCTGATCGCGCGCTACCTGCTTGCCGATACCCGCGCCGACGTCCTAGCTGCACGGCAACTCCTCAGGCAGCGGCTGGCACGGATGGTTTAGCCGCGTTCAAGAATGGTTCGTCGCCCCTGCGCAGACAGAGGCCTAGACACCGTCCGTTGAGCGCCCCGAGGGGGCAGATAGGCTCCTGCCTGCGCAGGAGCGACGAGGCTGGAGAACCACGCTTGAAAATCGCACTATTCGCCGGCGACGGCATCGGCCCCGAAGTCATCGCGCAGGCGCGCCGCGTGCTCGAAACGCTGGAGCTGCCCGGGCTGACGCTGTTCGAGGGCGATGTCGGCGCCGCCGCCTATCGCCGTCATGGCCACCCGCTGCCGCAAGAGACGCTCGCCATGGCGCGCGCCGCTGATGCGGTGCTGTTCGGCGCGGTGGGCGATTTTTCCTGCGACGACCTGCCGCGCGAACTGCGCCCCGAACAGGCGATCCTCGGCCTGCGCAGCGAACTGGGCCTGTTCGCCAATCTGCGGCCTGCGGCGGGCTTCCCCGGGCTCGAACACCTGTCCTCGCTCAAGCCCGAGGTCGCGCGCAGCATCGACCTGCTGGTGGTGCGCGAGCTCAATGGCGACGTGTATTTCGGCGACAAGGGCGAACGCGGCAGCGCGGGCGGGCGCGAGGGCTGGGACATGATGTCCTATAACGAGGCCGAAGTCCGCCGCATCGCGCACAGCGCGTTTCGCGCGGCAATGGGACGCGGTAAGAAACTGACCAGTGTCGACAAGGCCAATGTGCTCGAAACCAGCCGCATCTGGCGCGAAACCGTGATCGAAGTGGCGCAGGAGTACCCCGAGGTCGAGCTCGACCACATGTATGTCGACAATGCCGCGATGCAGCTGGTCAAGTCGCCCGGCCAGTTCGACACCATCGTCACCGGAAACCTGTTCGGCGATATCCTGTCCGACCAGGCCAGCGCCTGCGTCGGCTCGATCGGGCTGCTCGCCAGCGCGTCGCTGGGTGAACGGCAGACCGACTACGGCACTTTCGGCCTGTACGAGCCGATCCATGGCAGCGCACCCGATATTGCCGGGCGGGGCAAGGCCAACCCGGTCGCCGCCGTGCTCAGCCTGGCGATGCTGCTGCGCCACTCGCTCGGCCGCGAACAGGACGCCGCGCGGATCGAACGCGCGGTCGAGGCGATACTGGCCGATGGCGTGCTGGGCGGCGACCTTGGCGGGACCGCTTCGACCGGCGATATCGGCGATGCGATTGTTAGGAAGATCGTAACCACATCTTGAGGATTGCGGCATAACCGGGTCATGCAATGGATATGACACCGCAGACGCAGCCTTCCGTGGCCGATCCCGCCCCTGCCAGCGCCAGCACGCTGGAGCTTGCGATCATCCTGCCGACGCTCAACGAGCGCGACAATCTCGCCCCGCTGGTCGAGCGGATCGAAGGTGCGCTGGGCAAGACCGGCTGGGAAGTGCTGGTGGTGGACGACAATTCCGCCGACGGCACCAGCGACGAAGCGCGGCGGCTGTCGCTGTCCGACCCGCGCGTGCGCGTGCTCCAGCGGATCGGCCGCCGCGGCCTGTCGAGCGCCGCGATCGAGGGCTTTTGCGCCACTGCCGCGCCCTATGTCGCGGTGATGGATGCCGATCACCAGCACGATCCGCAATTGCTGGTGGCGATGCTTGCCAGCGTGAAGGCGGGCGAAGCGGATGTCGCCGTCGCCAGCCGGTTTGCCGATGGCGCGAGCATGGAAGAATGGGGCCGCCCCGACCGCGAGAAGCTGTCGAGCGTCGCCAACATGCTTGCGCGCAAACTTACCGGGGTCGACCTCAGCGACCCGATGAGCGGGTTCTTCCTGCTGCCGTCGGCCACCGCGCGGCGGCTGGTGCCCAATCTCTCGGGCATCGGCTTCAAGATCCTGCTCGACCTGCTCGCCACTTCCGAAACACCGCTCAAGGTGAAGGATTTCCCGATGAATTTCTCCGCCCGCCGCTCCGGCGAAAGCAAGCTCGACCGCGCGATCGCGCTCGATTTCCTCGCCGGTCTCTACGACAAGAGCTTTGGTCGTATCATCCCGACGCGCTTCGCGCTGTTCGGCACGGTCGGGATCATCGGCATCGGCGTGCACATGGCGATCCTCTATGCCTTCCTGCTGGTGGCGGGGACGAGCTTCAGCTGGAGCCAGGCGGTCGCGACCTTCGGCGCGATGACCTTCAACTTCTGGCTCAACAATTTCCTCACCTATCGCGACCGCCGCCTGAAGGAACCCAACCGCGTGTTCTGGGGCTGGGTCAGCTTTATCGCCGCCTGTTCGATCGGCGCCTTCGCCAATGTCGCGGTGGCCACCACGCTCAACGACCGGGGCTTGCACGAAGTCCTCGCCGCGCTGGTCGGCATCGGCATCGGCTCGGTCTGGAACTACGCCCTGTCGAGCCGCTTCGTCTGGGGGCGGTATTAGGTTTGCCGGGCGCGGTCAGGACATCCGTCCTGACCTTGCGGCGGCACCAGCCCACGCCTGAGTTTTTGTTGTGTGCGCCTTCGACATCCGTCGAAGGCTTGCGGCACCAGCCCACTCCCCCACCCGGCCACCCAGTCAGTATGATCCCGTGGGTGGCCGGGTGGGGGAGTGGGCTGGCGCCGCCGCAAGGGAAGCGCGGATGCGCTTCACGCACCCTACCAAAACCCTACCGCCAGCTTTCCAGCCAGGTCCACACCGCGAAGCTGTCGGGGCCCACCAGCGGGGCGCCGCTGATGATCGGGTAGAACCAGCCGAACACCAGCACGCTGCCGAGGAGCGGGGCCAGCGCGCTCTTGCGCCAGCCGTTCTGCCACAGCGCATCGCAGACCAGCGCCAGCGCGGCGAGCAGCGCCATGCTGGGCAGCGCATAGTGATAATAGAACTGTACCGGCTTGCTCGCCACGATCCAGAATCCCAGGCTCACCGCATAGACCAGCGCCACCGCCAGCGCGGTCCAGTGGCGGCGCAGTACGCCGTGCCAGGCGCACCATGCCAGCGCGGGCAGGCCGAGCAGCATGGTCAGCGGATTGCCGATCAGCATGATGCCGCGCTGCACCCCCGCGACCGGTTCGTAGAGATACCAGATCGAGCGCGCGTTCAGCACCCATTGCTCCCAGGTCGACTGGTAGGGATGCGCCTTGAGCACCTGCTCCTGCTGCGACAGCATGAACTGGTGATGGAACACGAGCCCTTCCGAAATCGGGTGGACGCGGAAGAAGAAGCCGGGCGCGAAGCTCGCCGCATAGACCGCCAGCGGCACCGCGCCGAGCCAGAGCGCGGCCTCGACCAGCGTGATCCCGGGCACCGGCGCGCCGCGGCGGCTGAAGAACAGGCGGCGGCGTCCCGCCAGCGCGCGCGCGGCGAGAAAGGCCAGGCCCGGCAGCATCGCCACCGCCAGCGCGTTCCACTTGGCACCCATCGCCAGCCCCAGCGCCATGCCCGCGAGCACCAGCCGCCAGCGGCCTTCCTCGGGCTGGCGGATCGCCGCGGTGAATTGCCAGGCGGCAAGGCTGAGGAAGGCGAGGTAGAAGATGTCCAACATCGCGATGCGCGCATGGATGAACAGGTGGAAACCGGTCGCAAGCAGCAGGCCGTAAGCCAGCGTGGCGAAGCGGCTCAGCGTGCCGAACCACAGCGCGCGCATTGCGGCGAACAGCGCCAGCGCGCCGAACAGCGTGGGCAGCAGCCGCCAGCCGACCGGATTGTCGCCGAACAGCGCGATCCCCAGCGCGATCAGCTCCTTGCCGACGAGCGGATGCTCGCGATTGGTGAACTCGCCCAGCATCAGCAGCTCGCGCGCGGCGGGGAGGTAGTGGACCTCGTCGAAATAGGGGTGCGGGACCGCGGTCAGATACGGCAGGCAGCCAAGCCAGAAGGCGAGCGCCAGCGCGGCGCACCAGCGAAGCGGATCCGTGGGTTGCTGGGGGGCGCGGCTCATGCGGGGCGATTAAGCGAGCGTTTGCAAGGATACAACAGCCATTGCTTGCCGTTATCCCGGGGCCTGCCTAGACGCCCCTGTCATGAAGAAGACCACCGGCATGGACCGTTCGATCACCGCCAAATGGCGCCCCGCGACGCAGGCGGTGCGCGGCGGCACCTGGCGCAGCGAACATGGCGAGACCAGCGAAGCGCTGTTCCTCACCTCGGGCTATACCTATGACGACGCGCAGACCGTCGCCGACCGGTTCGCGGGCGAGGCTGCGGGGATGACCTATTCGCGCCTCCAGAACCCGACCGTCGCCATGCTCGAGGAACGCATCGCGCTGATGGAAGGCGCCGAGGCATGCCGCGCGCAGGCCAGCGGCATGGCGGCGATGACCGCGGCGCTGCTCTGCCAGCTGTCGGCGGGCGATCATGTGGTCGGCGCACGCGCGGCCTTCGGCTCGTGCCGCTGGCTGCTCGACCATCTGCTGCCGCGCTTCGGGATCGAGACCAGCGTCATCGACAGCGCCGACAACGATGCGTGGGAAGCCGCGATCCGGCCCAATACCAAGGTGTTCTTCTTCGAAACCCCCGCCAATCCCACGCTCGACATTGTCGATCTGGCGCATGTCTGCGGCGTCGCGAAGGCGCATGGCATCGTCACCGTGGTCGACAACGCCTTCGCCACCAGCGCGCTGCAACGGCCGCTCGATTTCGGCGCCGACGTGGTCGCCTATTCGGCGACCAAGCTGATGGACGGGCAGGGCCGCGTGCTCGCGGGCGCGGTGTGCGGGTCGCAGCAATGGGTGGACGAGGTGCTGCTGCCCTTCCAGCGCAACACCGGCCCCAATTGCGCGCCGTTCAACGCCTGGGTCGTGCTCAAGGGGCTCGAAACGCTCGACATGCGTGCGCGCCGCCAGAGCGAAAATGCAGTCGCGCTGGGCAAGTTCATCGAACCGCGCGTGCCCAAGCTGCTTCATCCCGGTCTGCCCAGCCACCCGCGCCACGAACTGGCCCTCAAGCAGATGGTCGCCACCGGGCCGATCTTCGCGCTCGACGTGGGCGACCGCGCCACCGCCTTCGCGTTGCTCGACGCGCTCGAACTGGTCGATATCTCGAACAATATCGGCGATACGCGCAGCCTGATGTGCCACCCGGCGAGCACCACGCATGCGGGCATGACGCAGGAGGCGCGCGACGAGATGGGCGTGACCGAAGGCTTGCTGCGGATCAACGTCGGGCTCGAAGACGTCGAGGACGTCAAGGAAGACCTCGACCGCGCGCTGGCCGCCGCGGGGCTCTAGCGCCGCCAGTCGTTGCGGGTCGCGAGACGCTCCAGCTCGTCACCCAGCGCATGCGCGGTGGTCATTGCGATCGCGCAGCCGGCATCGTCCGTCAGCACGCCGTGGACATCGAGCCCGCCGCCGCCGATCATCGCCATCAGCAGTCCTTCGTCGCGCGTCATCCCTGCCGCGCAGCACGGCGCGAGCAGGATCCTGCGCCGCGAGGTCCGCGCGAGATCGACCACCAGCGCGCGCGCCAGCACCAGCAGGCGGCGGAACTCGGTCCCCCCGGCATCGAGCGCGAGCATCGTCGCGCGGGCATCGTGCAGGCCGTGCCCCGCGAGCCTGCGGACAAGCACCAGCGCAAGCGTCTGGTGCCGCCGTGCGGGAAGGGGAAGGTCGAGTGCGGTCGAATCGTGCGAATGGGCCATGCCGTCTCCTTTGCAGACCCGCATCGTATGCTAATGCAAATCATTCGCAACCCTGAATGGATCGGTCTGTCCCCATTTTCCGCGAAGCCGGGCGCAGGATCGCCCGCGGCAGCGGCGGGGGAGCGGCAGGAAACGCCGGGCCGCTAGCGCCCGCGATAGGGTTCGCAGGCCACCCCGTCATTGTCGCGGTCGAGCGCGGGCCGGTAGCCGGGCTGCCCGCGATAGATCGGCGCCGCGCCCGCCTGCCGCGCGGCGGTGCAATTGGGAAAATAGACTCCGCCCTGTAGCTGTGCGGTTGGGGCCGGCTGCGTGGTGCGCCGATTGCGATGGCAGTGATACTCGCCCGTCTTGCGGTTGTTGTGGCAGCCCTCGGCATTGAGACCCCCGGGATGCGCAAGCGTCGGCAGCGGCGGGCTGGCAAGCAGCGCCAGCGGGAGGAGCAGGGCGAAGCGTTTCATTCTCGCATCCTTACCACCAAACGGTTACCGCAGGGAAAAGGGAGAGGCCCCGCATGACCAAGACACTGGAGTATATTTTCGATCTCGCCGCGCCGAACGGCTATCTCGCATGGTATCCGCTCAAGCAGATCATCGCGCGCACCGGGGCGCAGTTGGTGGTGACGCCGGTGTTCCTCGGCGGGATGCACAAGCTCACCGGCAATGCCCCGCCGATGATGCGTGACGCCGATGTGAAGGGCAAAGTTCCCTATGCCGCGCTGGAATTCCAGCGCTTCCTCGACCGGCACGGCATGGACCAGTTCCGCATGCACCCCGCGTTGCCGTTCAATTCGATCCTGCTCCAGCGCGTGCTGGTGGCGGCATCGGACGAAGCCGAACGCCAGGCGCTGGTCGAGGCGCTGCTGCCCGCAGTGTGGGAGCGCAATATCGATTGCGGCGATGCCGAAGTGGTCGGGGCCGAACTGGCGGCAGCCGGGTTCGACGCCGAGCGCCTGCTCACTGCGACGCAGGAACCGGGCGTCAAAGCTAAGCTGGCGGCCAATACCGAAGCCGCGGTTGCCCGCGGCGCCTTCGGCATCCCGACCTTCTTCGTCGATGGGGAAATGTGGTTCGGCAAGGAACGCCTCGAGCAGATCGAGGCCTATCTTGGCGGCGGCAGGCCCTAGATCGAGAGGTAGAGCATCGCCGGAAGCGGCGAACACAGCACCATCGCCGCCAGCGAATCGCCACCCTGATCGCGCACGAGGCGCCTGATGAATGCGAACAGCATATTCCGACTCCCCCGTCGTGATCCAATCCGTCGGCCGCGCGACCCGAATGACTTCGGCAATGAATAGGTGCGACCCGTTTGTGCCTTGTGCAGCATAGCCCTTGGGAAAATCTCACCAGTCCCGGTAAACCGAAATTAACCCGATCCCGTGCTTGCCAGTCGCCGCGGACTGGTTAAGTCTGATGGCCAGGGGAATTACTTCGGGGGTCGCATGTCTCGTTTTTCGGTATTTGCAGCGCTGTGTGTTTTGTCCGTGGTCGGGGCACCTGCCGTTCTTGCGCAGAAGGCCGCACCGGCCACCGCCACCAGCCCGCAGGACACGCGTCCGCCCCCGATTCCGACGCGCTCCTTCGCTTCGCGCAGTATGTTTTCCTCGCTCCATCTCTCGCCCGACGGCAAGGCCATCGTCACGCATGTGACGGCGTCGCGAGGCAAGTTCCTGGCGGTGCTCGACGCAGCCGACCATTCGCTGCAGCGGCGTTACGCGCTCAACGATGACGATGACGTCGAATGGATTCGCTGGGCGGGCAACGACAAATTGCTCGTGTCGCTGTCCACGCTGGGGAGTTTCTTCGGCGACGAGGTGCGTTACACACGGTTGCTCCTGCTCGACATGGCGGCGGGGACCTCGGACATCCTTGGTAATGACGAACCCGTCGTCGAAGGCGACGACGTGATCTTCATCGCCGAGGACGGCAGCTATGCGCTGGTTTCGGTCCAGAAGGACGTTCGCGCTTATCCCTCGGTCTACCGGTACGAACTGGCGGCGGGGGGCAAACGGTGGCGGGTACAGGACCCTCGTCCTGGGGTGTGGTCCTGGCATGCCGATAGCAGTGGTGTCGTCCGCCTGGGTACCGGCTGGCGTCTCGGCCGGTTGCGGATTTACTATCGGTCGGGCCCCGATGCGGACTTGCGGCTTATCGAGAAGCTCAAGGCCGACGAAATCGAGGACAAGTTCTGGGATGTCGCGCAGATCGTTAGCGGGTCGGATCACGGCCATGTCCTGCATGAAGGCCCGAGCGGCAGGGTCGGGCTGTATATTTTCGATCTGTCCACCCGCGAGCCGGTGGAGCTGGTTTACGAGCATCCCGAGCATGACGTGGAAAGCGTGCTGTTTCGCGACGGCAAGCCTGTCGGTGCCTTCTTCACCGATGTTCGCGATCGCGCGCACTGGCTCGATGCAGGCTATGCCGAGACCTATGCGCAGCTCGAACGGTCGCTGACCCAAAACGAGATATGGGTCATTTCGCGCGCAAAGGACAATTCGCGGATGCTGGTGCGGGCGGGGAGCGAGGCCGATCCCGGGCTCATCTACAATTACGATGTCACCGGCAAACGCATGGAAGTGCTGGTCGAAATGCGCCCCGAGATCGACATTACACATCTCGCAGTGCCCAAACCCATTGCCTATACCGCGCGCGACGGTACGCGCGTCCACGGTTACCTCACGCTCCCCCGGGGACGCGAAGCCAGCGGCTTGCCGCTCATTATCCTGCCGCATGGCGGTCCCTACGGCATTCGCGACAAGCTGGATTATGACGACCAGGTGCAATTGCTCGCCAACCGCGGATATGCGGTGTTGCAGCCCAATTTTCGCGGATCGGGTGGGTATGGGCAGGATTTCTACGATCTCGGCGTCGGCCAGATCGGCCGCGGCATGCAGGACGATCTCGACGACGGGATGGATTGGGCGGTCGCGCGGGGCATTGCCGACCCGGCGCGGGTTTGCGTGGTGGGCGGATCCTATGGCGGCTATGCCGCGCTATGGGCGGTCATCCGCAATCCCGAACGGTACCGCTGTGCCGCCAGTTTTGCCGGCGTGACCGACTGGAACCTGATCCTCAAATACGATCGGCGGTTCTTCACGCGTGAGGCCAGCCGCAGATGGCGCCAGCGCGTCGAGGGGGAAGAGGAATTCGATCTCGACGACGTGTCGCCTTATCGCCACGCCGAGACGCTCAACCGCCCGGTACTGATCGCACAGGGCAAGAAGGACGATCGCGTCCCCTGGTCGCAGTTCCGCAAGTTCACCCGCGCTGCGCGGAAGGCGCCTGTCGCACCGGTGGAACTCGTGTTCGACGAGGAAGGGCATTCTTTCGACGAGCCCGAAAACGAGCAGCGATGGCTCGATCAGCTCACTGCTTTCCTGGCCAAGCATAACCCCGCCGACTGAGCCCGGTCGCGCATTGGCCGCAAACCGGGGCATGGGAAAATTTCGTGCGTTTCCTTGCGCGGGGCGTTGGGGACGCTAGATTGTCCCCCGTGATCAAAGAACTTTTCCAGCATGCCGCCATGACCGACGGGATTACCGTCCGGGTCGCGGTGAACTTCCTGCCCGAGCAATCGCGCCCGGAAGCGGGCAAGTGGTTCTGGGTCTATCACATCCGCATCGAAAACGGCTCGCACGAACGCGTCCAGCTGATGACGCGCCACTGGCGGATCACCGATGGCGCGGGCATGGTCAGCCATGTCGATGGCGATGGCGTGGTCGGCGAACAGCCGGTGCTGATGCCCGGACAGAGCCATGACTATGTCTCGGGCTGTCCGCTCGATACGCCGCACGGGTCGATGGAAGGCTTCTACACCTTCCACGCCGAAGACGGATCGCCGATCGAAGTGCGCATCCCCTTTTTCCCGCTCGCGGCGCCGGCCACGGCGAACTGACCGGTCCGGGTTAGCCGCCCGGGTCGAGTTCTTCTTCCATTTCCGCAGTCACCGGGCGTTCGAGCGAAGCCTTCGCCTCGGCCTCGAGCCTGGGCGTCAGCGCCGCTGTGCGCGGGGGAAGGGCCGTGCCGTCACCCAGCTCGCCATTGGCTTCGATATCCGCCAGCAGCAGCTTCATTTCGGCTATTTCCTTGACCTGCGCCTCGATGATCTCATCGGCGAGCGCGCGAACCCGCGGGTCGCTGATTTCGGCGCGCTCGCTGGTGAGGATCGCGATCGAGTGGTGCGGGATCATTGCCTTCATCCAGGCCTCGTCCTCGACCGTCTGCTGGCTGCGGACAAGGAACAGGAACAGGACGAAACCCGCGCCCGCCAGCCCCATGACGACAAGCTTGGTGGCAAGGCTCTTGTACATGCCCCACATGAAGCCGAGCATGATGATGATCATCGCCATGCCCATCATCAGCGCCATCCACATGCGGGTCTGGCTGAAGAAGGCGTGATCCGCTTCCCACAGCGCGGAGTATTTGAGCACGAACATGGTCACGATCGACGTCGCGATCATGGCGAAGAAGGTGGGCCATTTGCCGTGATGGCCGCCGCTGTGTTCACTATCCATCGGTTTTCCCCTTTGTTACCAGGGCCAACGGGCGAGCGACGGGGGTCGTTCCGAGCTGCGGCTAGTCGTCTTCCTGATCTTCGCCGACGCCGGAAAAGTTGAAGCTGCCGATCTTGATCTTGGGTTTGAGGCCGAGCCATTGGGCCAAATTGTCGAAATCCTGCGTCGCGGGATAATTGGCCAGCGCGGCGCGGCTTTCGTCGAGCCGCAGGATCAGGCTCTTCTTCTTGCGGCGCAGCGCGCTGGTGGTGAGCGAGACGCGGCTGCCCCCGCCAAGCCGCCGGGCCAGGCGGAAACCCAGCCCCCAGGTCACGCCTTCGTGCAGATCGTCATCGCTGGCGAGCACGCGCAGCTTGTCGGGCAATTCGGTGCGGCCGAGGCTGCCGAACAGCGCGGCGCAGATCATGGCGCGGCCGCGCGCGTCGAGATCGATCCAGCGTTTGCCCAGCGCCCATTCGGCCGCATGGCTCTCGCGCAGATTGGGCTCGACCCGGTGAAGCGCGCCCGACAATTGCGCCGCGGCGAGCCGGAGGCGTTCGTTGAGCTTGCCATCGCCTTCGCTCAGATCGACCGTCCATGCTGCCAGCAGCGTCGCCTCGGTGATCGAGGAATCGCGCGGCGCGGCATAGGCGGTCACCCCGGCGAGCAGTGGATCGGCCTTCATCTGAGCAGGCTCGAGCCGGCTGTAGAGCAGTCCCTCGCGGATGCCCCATGACGAAAACACCAGCTCGTCGGGCTCGATCCGGTCGAGCAGCGGGCGCAGCAGCGCCGCGGCATCGGGCAGGTAATGCGCGCGCATCGGGCTGATCCCGCTGATTTCGCGCAATTCCTCCGGATCGGCCGCGATCAGTTCGCGGGCCAGCCGCCGCGCATCGTCGGGCAGGAGCGTGAAGCCGTGCGGATCGGTCAGCGGGAAATCGAAATAGCGCATCGCATAGGCCGCCAGCGCGCGCCAGGTGCCGCCGATCATATACATCGGGCCGGGATGCTTGGCTGCCCAGCCGACCGCGGCGAGCTGTTCGTGCACCGCGGCCTCGAAGGCGTCGGCGCCGTCGCTGCGGAGCGCGGGCAGGCGCAGCGTTCCCAGTTGCAGGCTGGCCGCCTCGTGACATGCATTGTCCGCGACCGAGACCAGTTCGAGGCTGCCCCCGCCAAGATCGGCGACGACGCCGCGGGCGCCAGGGAAGGCGCCCAGCGCGCCCATCGCCGAAGCGGTGGCTTCCTCCTCGCCCGTCAGCAGCCGCGGTTCCAGCCCGAGCGCGGCCACCTGCTCGAGGAATTGCGCCCCGTTCTTGGCATCGCGGGCGGCGGCGGTGGCGACAGTCTGGACGTCGTCGATGCCCAGATCGCCGATGATCAGCGCATAGCGCGCGAGCGCGGCCAAGGCCTCTTCGGCGGCTTCATCGGGAATGCGCCCGGTCTCGGACAAATCGCGCCCGAGCCGTGCGGCGACCTTCTCGTTCCACACCACTTCGGGCGCGCGTGCAGTGCCTTCGTAGATCACCATGCGCACGGTGTTCGAGCCGATATCGATGACCGCGCGCGGGGGCTGCATCAGCCGCCGCTGCCATTTGGCCGAACGCGATCCGCTCACTGCGAGGACCCCCGCAGCGTCAGGCGTGGAACTTCATGGTCGGCAAGCGCGGCACCGCGCCCGGATAGCGATGGATTGGCCATGAAATACTGGTGGCAGTTGAAGCCGCCTTCCTCCTGTCGCAAGCGATGATACTGGCCGTCGGGACCGAGCTGCCAGCTTTGTTCGGTGTCGAGAATATTGGCGAGCATGACCTGGCCCAGGACCTGGTCGTGCACGGTCTTGTTCGTGATCGGGACCATCACCTCGACGCGGCGCATCAGATTGCGGCTCATGGCGTCGGCGCTGGTCAGATAGACCTTCGCCTGCCGGCTGGGCAGCGCCTTGCCATTGGCAAAGGCCCACACGCGCGAATGTTCGAGGAAGCGGCCGATCACCGATTTGACGCGGATGTTCTCTGACACGCCCGGCAGGCCCGCGCGCAAGCTGCAGATGCCGCGCACCACCATGTGGATTTCCACGCCCGCCTGGCTCGCCTCGTAGAGCTTGTCGATCATCGGTTTGTAGGTAATCGAATTGAGCTTCACCCAGATGCCCGCGGGCTTGCCCGCATGCGCATTGGCGATCTCGGCATCGATCAGCTGGTACAGCGTTTCCTGCAATCCGATTGGCGACACCGCGATCCGTTCCAGATCGTCGGGCTGGATATAGCCGGTGATGAAATTGAACATCTTGGCCGCATCGCGCCCCAGCGCGGGGTCGGCGGTGAAGAAGCTGAGGTCGGTGTAGATCTTGGCGTTGATCGGGTGGTAATTGCCCGTCCCGAAGTGGCAATAGGTGCGGTAGCCATCCTCCTCGCGGCGCACCACCAGGCTGACCTTGGCGTGCGTCTTCCACTCGGTGAAGCCATAGATCACCTGCACCCCGGCGCGTTCGAGCTCGCTCGCCCAGTGGATGTTGCGCTCCTCGTCGAAGCGCGCCTTCAATTCGACCACTGCGGTGACCGCCTTGCCCGCCAGCGCCGCCTCGATCAGCGCGGCGATCACCGGAGACTGGTCGCCCGCGCGGTAGAGCGTCTGCTTGATCGACACCACCGCCGGGTCGCGCGCCGCCTGGCGCAGGAAATCGACCACCACGTCGAAGCTTTCGAACGGGTGGTGGATGACGATGTCCTTCTCGCGGATGGCGGCGAAGCAATCGCCGTCATGCTCGAGGATGCGCTCGGGGTAGCGCGGGCTGAAAGGTTCGAACTTGAGGTCGGGGCGCGGCTCATTGCAGATGACCGCAAGATCGGCGAGGCCGAGCATGCCGTCGCTCTTGACGATCATCGCCTCCTCGACCTCGAGTTGGTCGCGCAGCAGCGCTTCGGCGGTCTCGTCGCAATCCTCGTCGAGCTCGAGCAGCACGGTGCGCCCACGCCGCCGCCGCTGGATCGCGGTGCGGAAATACCGCACGAGGTCCTCGGCCTCTTCCTCGACCTCGATATCGCTGTCGCGGATGACGCGGAACACGCCGTCGCCCAGCACCTTGAAGCCGGGGAACAGCTGGTCGGCAAAGCGCGTGACCAATTGCTCGATCGCGACATAGATCGCCTTCTCGCCCGGCACGCGCACGAAGCGCGGCGCGCCGCTGGGGATCAGCACCATCTCGATCAGGTCCGCCTTGCGCCGCCCGCGCTTGAGCCGGAAGATCACCCCGATCCCCTTGTTGGCGACGAAGGGGAAGGGGTGGCTGGGGTCGATCGCCTGCGGGGTGATCAGCGGGAGGATGTCGCTTTCGAAATATTCGCCCAGCCATGTCAGCTGGTCCTGCGCCAGCCGGTCGATCGGCGCGAGCATGATGCCTTCTTCGAACAACAGCGTGCGCAGCGTTTCGAGGCTTTTCTGCTGGCGGTCTTCGAGCGTGAGCAACTGGCCGCGAATCGCCTCCAATTGCTGGCGCGGGCTGGCCCCGTCGATCGCCTGCGTCTCGATCCCGCGCTGGACCTGTCCCTCCAGCCCGGCGATGCGGACCATCGTGAACTCGTCGAGATTGCTCGCCGAAATCGACAGGAACCGCAGCCGCTCGAGTAGCGGATAGCGCTCGTTCTCGCTTTCCGCGAGCACGCGGCGGTTGAACGACAGCCAGCTCAGCTCGCGATTGGTATAGCGGTCCCGGGGCGCGGGGGGCGCCGTGATGCCCGCGTCATTGGCCGGGATGGTGCGGGATGCTTCGACAGTCATGCTGGTGTGGCTTGGGCCATGATCCTCATGTGTGACGCTTGGGTTACAAACTGTCCTATCGTCTCGCTAAAGGAAAGGGATGACCGCTGCATCTTGTTTCCTGAGTGTGCCGCATTTAAGTCGCAATGCACCATGAAGCGTACTCACCTGCCTCTCAACGCCCTGCGCGTTTACGATGCCGCCGCGCGGCATCTGTCCTTCACCCGCGCCGCGGACGAGCTGGCAGTGACGCCCGCCGCCGTGGGCCAGCAGATCCGCGCGCTCGAGGATCACCTCGGCACCGTGCTGTTCCGCCGCACGAGCAAGGGGCTCGAGCTGACGCAGGAAGGCGCCGCGGGCCTCGATGCGCTGCGCGAAGGCTTCCTCAAGTTCGAGGAAAGCGTGTCCGCGATGCAGGCGGGCCAGGCGCTCGACAGCTATACCATCGCCTGTCCGCGCGAATTCTACGCGCAATGGCTGGCGCCGCGGCTGGCGCGGTTCGGCGAGAAGAACCCCGAAATCCGCTTTACCTTCGTCGCCGACGAACATGCCGATTTCACCGAGGCGAACCTCGATTGCGCGATCCGGCTGGTCGACGGTCCGGGCGAATTGCAGGGGATCGAGCTCGACGAGGCGCGCCGTGTCACCGTGGCTCGCCCCGAAAGCCACGGCGGGGCGCCCGACAAGTGGATCGACTGGGGCCTGCCGCTGCAGGACGGCGTGGCGGCGCATGTCACCGTGTCCAATGCCGGCCAGGCGCTGTCCTCGACGCTGGCGGGGCTGGGCAAGGCGATCCTGCCCGAACTGCTGGCGAAGGATTCGATCGACGCGGGCCTGCTCGAGGTGCTCGACGGCCCGCATACCGGGCGGCGCGCGTACTGGCTGGTCGCACCGACCCCGCAATGGCGGACGAAAAAGGTAAGGGCGCTTGTTGCGTTTCTTTCCGAATAATAACCCGCGCCAAACTATAAATAGATCAACCCAAAAAGAATGCGACTATGATTAGTTGAGTCGCTTACTTTGATTTTGGTCTTTTTCTTGAAATTGATCTATTTATTCCACGGGTCATCGAACCCGGTTTCCTCACATGCTATACAAATTTTTGCCTTTTGTTAACCATGGTGAAAAAGCCGTTCTTAACGGTGCGCTGGCTACCTGCTGTCCCACAGGGGGCTACCTATATGATCTGTATGCTGCGCAATCTCTGGAACGACACGAAGGGCAATACCCTGGCGATCTTCGCTGCGGCATTGATCCCGCTGGTCGTCGTCATCGGGAGCAGTCTCGATCTCAGCTTCGCCTATATGGCCAAGGCCAAACTGCAGAACGCCTGCGACGCCGCGGCGCTGGCCGGCCGCCAGTCGATGGACGGCAACAAGTGGACCACCGCGAACGAGGATGAGGCCAAGAAGTTCTTCCAGTTCAATTTCCCCGAAGGCACGCTGGGCGCGCAAGACCTCAACTTCGAGATCGACACCGATCCCAACGACAATGCGCAGATCATCGGCGTGGCCAACGCGGTCATTCCGACCTCGCTGATGCATATCTTCGGTTACGACACCGTGCCGATCCAGGCCAATTGCGACGCCAAGCGCGACCTTGGCCATAACGACGTGATGCTGGTGCTCGATACGACCGGCTCGATGGGCAACCGGCCGTCCACCGGCGGCAGCCTCGACAAGATCGATCTCCTGCGCAACGGCACGACAGGTCTGTACCGCGCACTCGACGATAGCGGCAACGGATCGATCACCCGTTTCGGTATCGTGTCCTATTCGCATACGGTGAATGTCGCGCGCAGTTTGCGAAATATGGATATCCTGGAGGAGCAGGAACATTTCGAACGGGTTTACAAGCAACGGGTCTGCTACGACGTAAAGGTCAATGGCAACTGGCGGGACGACTATTGCACCGTCAACACCTACGATGACCGCGATGACATCAGGAGTACGGGTTGGCGGTATCCGTCCAACAACCGGCGGAACTATACTTACAATGCATCCACCGAGTATGAATATCGCACTGTCGACATCGAAGATTCGCAGTGGGGCAGAGGGTATCGGACTACCGAACAGAACCTGACCGCCTTCCGGACCAGCGGCGACGGCTGTATCGAAGAACGGTCCAGCATCGGCCAAACCGTAAGCCCGGTCACGCTGCTCAAGACTGTCAGCCAGAATGATATCGATGCGGTCGCGGCCAACAGCAGCGACACCACCTATCAGTGGGGACGCTACGATCCCGACAGCCAGGAAGGCGAGTCGCAGAGCGGCTGTCCGTCGGAGGCGCAAAAGCTCAAGGTCTACAATAGCGAAACCGCATTCGACAACGCGATCGACGCTGCCACGGCGAATGTGACCGGCGGTACCTATCACGATATCGGCATGTTGTGGGGCGCGCGCTTCCTCTCGCCGACCGGGATGTTTGCTGCCGAAAACCCGACCAAGCACGGCCTTGTCCCGGTGAACCGCCATATCGTCTTCATGACCGACGGCGAACTCGACACCGGCGATACGCTGTACTCGGCCATGGGCATCACCAGGTATCACGAGCGGATCAGCGGGTCGGGTACGCAGGAAGAGAAACATGTCAGCCGGTTCCACTCGATCTGCAACCGGGTGAAGGCGACCGGCACCACCATCTGGGTGATCGCGCTCGACGAGAACGACACCGATGATATCGCGATCTGTGCCACCAGTGCTGCCCATTTCTACACGTCCGACGGTTCCGATCTGGAGCAGATCTTCGAGACGATCGGACGCGGCATCGGCAATCTGAGGCTCACCCGGTGAGCGGGCTGCGTACCAGCCTGCACCAGCTGCGCGATGACGAGCGCGGTGCGACGATCGTCGAATTCGCATTCGTCGTCGGCCCCATGCTGCTGTTGCTGATGGGCGGGCTCGAACTGGGCTACAACAGCTATGTCCGGTCGACCATGCAGGGCGCGCTCAATGATGCAGCGCGGACCGCGGCGGTGGAATTCCCGATCATCAACGTTCCTGGCAGCACGGTCGAGGAACAGGTCGAAAACCTGATCGAAGAAACGGTCAAGCATGTCGCACCCAATGCGTCGATCGAGGTGACGCAGAAAAGCTATTTCGAATTCTCCGCCATCGGCAATCCGGAGAAACTGATGACCGACAACAATGGCAACGGGCAATTCGACGCCGACGATAACGATTGCTGGGAAGACGCCAACGGTAATGGCAGCTACGATACCGACGCCGGCAAAACCGGCAATGGCGGCGCGGACGACGTCGTGCTTTACAGCGCGTCGATCAGCACTCCGCGGATCCTGCCGCTGCAGAACTTCCTGCCCGGCGTCGGCCCGACCATGGAGTACACGCTCCAGACCGCGGTCCGTAACCAGCCCTATGACAAGCAGGCAACCGCGGCGGTGATTTGTGCTTGAGTCGCTACGCACCCTCGCCCGCGACACGCGCGGCCTGGCGCTGACCGAGTTCGCCTTCGCGGCGCCGATCTTTCTCATGCTGGTGCTGACGGGGCTCGAGCTGTCGAATCTTGCGCTGTCGCATTTGCGGGTCAGCCAGATGGCGATGACCGTGGCCGACAATGCCGGACGTGTGACCTCGGGCATCGATGAAGCCAATATCTACGAGGTCTTCACCGGCGCGGACTATGCCTCGAGCGGGCTCGATTTCGAACCCAACGGACGCATGGTGCTCTCCAGTCTCGAACACAATGGCCGGTCGGGTTCGGACGAGGGACAGACGATTGTCTGGCAGCGCTGCTGGGGCGACGATACGTCGGTAACCCCGAGCTATGGCGAACAAGGCGACGGCAAGGACGACGACAGCCTCGAAGATGGTCTGGGCACGGGCAGCGACAAGATCACCGCACTTGAAGATACTGCGGTCATGTTCGTCGAAGTGACCTACGACTACCAGCCGCTGGTCTCGACCGGGTTTTTCGATCCGCCGACCATCCGCTACGAAAGCGCGTTCAACGTGCGTGGGCGGCAAAACAATGAAATCAGCAACACGCAGAACCTGACCCGGCTGACCTGCTGAGGCGCTTGCCTCGCGCCCGCTGCGCGCTAGACCTGCGCCGATGACCGCGGTTCCCGAACTTCACACCCCGCGCTTCACGCTGCGCCCGCTGCGCCGTACGGACGCCGCCGCGCTGCTGCCCACGCTGGGCGATCCCGCGCAGTGCCGCTTCCTCACGCGCCCCGCCTTTGCCGACGAGGCCGAGCTGTGGGGCTGGCTCGCCGATCCCGCATGGGACGGGCGCAGCTGGATCGCACAGGATGCCCAAGGCACGGTCGCGGGGCGCTTCGTCGCGGTGCCGGGGCACGAGGCGCGCGCGGTCGAGATCGGCTACATCACCTGCGCCGCGTGGCAGGGGCGGGGCGTCGCGCGCGAATGCATGGCCGCGCTGGTGGCGCAGCTGTTCGCCGAGGGGGCGCGCAAGCTCACCGCCGAGATCGATGCGGAAAACCACGCCTCGCTGCGGCTGGCCGAAGCGCTGGGCTTCACCCGCGAGGCGCTGCTGCGCGCACACGAGACGACGCATGAGGGGCTGCGCGACGTGTGCCTCTACGGCCTGCTCGCCAGCGACCCGCGTCCCGCCTGATCAGCCGCCGCCGCCCGCCGCTTTGCGCGCGTCAAAATGCGCGAAGATCGCGGCGAGCCCGCCGGGGCGGCTTTCCCCGCGCAGCCGTTCCAGTGCAGGCGCGACCTCCACCCGATATTCCGCCTGCGGTCCGTCCTGCGCGACATGCTGGCCGCCCAGCCGCTTGATGAAACTGCGCGCGGCCTCGTTTTCCGACAGCACATGCGCGCGAAACGCCTCGAGCTGGCCGCCCGCGGCATCGAGCAGCAGCGTCGCGGTCAGCAGCCGGCCGATCCCCAGACCGTGATAGGCATCGACAACGCCGACCGAAAATTCGGCCACCGCATCGCCCTTCTCGGGACGCATCGCGTGGACCACCCCCATCGCGGGATGGTCGGGATCGGACAGGTCGAGCGCGCCCCAGGCGAGGTGGAGCACGCCATCGGCATCGAGCAATCGCTCGATCACCCAGTCGGGCGGGCTTGCGCCGCCGGAGAAGAACCGCAGATAGCGTGAGCGCGGGCTCATCCGCGCGATGCCGGCGCGCAGCCGGTCCTCGTCCTTGGGGGTGACCGTGCGGATGCAGATCGTGCGCCCGTCTTCCAGGCGCGTGTGGATCGATGCCTCGCCGCAGCTATGCGAGGCCAGCTCCAAAGGGATATTCCCGCTTTCCGCCATTCATGACCTCCACCCGTACGGCGCACGCCGCATCGGGGGATAGCCTAGGCGTATTTGCGGGCCTGTGCCAGCGGGGAAGGGGCACCCGCAGTAGCGGATGCCCCCAATACCGGCATCAGTCCTGCTTGACGCTCTCGCGGTCCCAGAAGCGCAGCTTGCCGCAGGTCTCGATGAAGCTCGCCGCGGCGTCCTTGCCCGACGAGACATCGACGAAGCCGTCGTCGCGGCGGCTCCACACGCCTGCATTTTCGAACAGCGGCTGGACTGCGGGGACATAGGCGACGAACTTGGCATGCGCGAAGGCATCGTTGACGAAGTCGATGCTCGGCTTGTCCTCGGCGTAGCGCTTGCCGCTCTCCTCGCCCATCACCACCGCGACCGCGTCATAGACCACCGAGGGACCGCCATCGATCTTCTCGTCGGCTTCCATCAGCTTGCCGTCGGACAGCTTGGCGCCCGCGACATGCGGGGCGATGATTTCCGCCATCGCGCCGGCATCCTTGGCCGCCTGCTGCAGCGCCTTGACGACGCCCGCATCGGCGCCCTCGGCAATGTAGATACCCAGCTTGCGGCCCTTGAAGCTGTCGGGGCCGTTCTTGAGGATCGACAGCGCGGGGCTTTCGGGCAGGTCGGTGATCGGCTTGCGTGCGAAGGGCACCTTGTCGGGCAGTTCGGTCAGGCCGATGCCGTCGGCGACGTCCTGCGCCAGCCCTTCGTCGATATGCCGCAGATGGCCGACCATGCGCTTGCGGATATCCATCCGCTGCACTTTCGACAGTTCGAAGGTCAGCGCATTGCCCATGTGGGTCTGCTCGACCGGGGTCTGCGAGATATAGAACTGCCGCGCCTGGCTGTAGTGGTCGGCAAAGGTCGGGCTGCGCTCGCGCACCTTGGCGCCGCTGATCTCGGCCGGATAGGACTGGAAGCCGCGTTCGGCCGAGGCGCGCGGACCGGGATCCACGTCTGCGCCATCGCCACTACCCCAGCTGTTGGGTTCGTAATTCACGCGGCCCTTGGGATTGTGCATCGCCATGTGCCCGTCCTGCTGGAAATGCCGCACCGGGCATTTGGGCGCATTGATCGGCAGGTGCGTGAAGTTGGGCCCGCCGAGCCGCTTGAGCTGTGTGTCGAGATAGCTGAAATTGCGGCCCTGCAGCAGCGGATCGTCCGAATGGTCGATGCCGGGCACGATGTTCTGCGTGCAGAAGGCGACCTGCTCGGTCTCGGCGAAGAAATTGTCGACATTGGCGTCGAGCGTCAGCGTGCCGATGATCTCGACCGGGACCTGTTCCTCGGGGATGATCTTGGTCGCGTCGAGCACGTCGAATTCGAACTTCTCGGCGAATTCCTCGTCGAACACCTGGATGCCGAGGTCCCACTGCGGATAGTCGCCCGCGTCGATCGCGTCCCACATGTCGCGGCGATGGAAGTCGGGGTCCATCCCGTTGACCTTGAGCGCCTCGTTCCAGACCACCGACTGCAGCCCGAGCGCGGGCTTCCAGTGGAACTTGACGAAATGCGCCTTGCCCTCGGCATTGACCAGCCGGAAGGTGTGCACGCCGAAGCCTTCCATGAAGCGGAAAGACCGCGGGATCGTGCGGTCGGACATGATCCACATGACCATGTTCATCGCCTCGGGGCTGAGCGAGATGAAGTCCCAGAAATTGTCATGCGCGGTCTGCGCCTGCGGGAAGCCGCGATCGGGCGCGGGCTTGGCGGCGTGGATCAGATCGGGGAACTTGATCGCGTCCTGGATGAAGAACACCGGGATATTGTTGCCGACGAGGTCCCAATTGCCCTCGCTGGTGTAGAACTTGGTGGCAAAGCCGCGCACGTCGCGCGCGAGGTCGGGCGAACCCTTGTTGCCCGCCACGGTGGAGAAGCGCGTGAAGGTCGGCACCTTTACGCCTTCCTGGTTGAAGATCGCTGCACGCGAATATTGCGGGATCGCCTTCTTCAGCTCGAAATGGCCGTGCACGCCGTAGCCGCGCGCATGGACCACGCGCTCGGGGATCCGTTCGTGGTCGAAGTGGAAGATCTTCTCGCGCGCGATCTGGTCTTCGAGCAGCTGCGGCCCGCGCGGACCCGCGCTCAGCCAGTTCTGGTCGTCGGCCACGGGGTGGCCCTGCGCGGTGGTCATCACGTGGTCGTCGTCTTGCGGCTTCTGGTGGTTTGCGCCGCCGTCGGAGAGGTCGAATAGGTCTGCCATGGGGTTCCTTCCGTCACATCGTCGGGGGTGGGGGGAGGGGGGACGATACGGGAGATGAACCCGCAACCCGCGCAATCGTTGCAGAGCCCACAAAAGTTATAGGGGCGCGCGCCATGTGCTGGGCACCGAGAGCCGGACCAATCCGCGCCGCAGGCGCGGCAAGGGCGACCGCCCGCCCGAGCTTATGCGAGGATAGCCAAGGCCGCGGATGCGGCCGCCGGCGCCTGAGGCCAAAACAAGAAACCGCGCTAACTTACCTCCCCTTCAGCCACGCCAGCGCGCCGCTCTCCATCCCCTTGAACTTGGGCCAGCCCGCGGGATCGTCGTCCAGCGGCGCGCAGGCGATCGCGGCGTCGCCGGGCAATTGCCACTTGATCCGGTGATAGAGCTTCGAGCGCGTCAGCGGCGAGCGGATCAGCCACAGCCCCTCGGCCAGCGGATGCCCGTCGCCATGCAGGTCGAGCGGCGCGTCGGGCGTGGCCGCGGGATCGTGCCACACGAGGTAGAGCGTGGGCGCCGCGGCCTCGCCATCGGTCGCGTCGGTCGGGGTTTCGTCGATTGCCATGCGGGCTCAACGCACGGGCGGCGCCAAGGTTCGCGCCTCGCGCGCGGCCTGCCTCACAGCAGCGGCCCCAGCACCAGCGCGAGCAGCACGAAGCCGACCAGCCCGGCGATGAAGATCACGCGGTTGCGGCGCCGGGTCAGGATGATCTCCGCCCCGCGCGCCTTGTCGGCGTCGATATGGATGGGCTCGTCGGGGTGCTGCTGCGGGTCTGCCATGATGGTCTCCTTTACCCCTTCATTGCATGGGGCGGCGGGTTGGTTCCGAAAGCCGGCCCCATGCCCACGCCCCACGCCCGCCGGTCAGGCCCCCGCATCGTCCTCCGCCGAGCCGCGCCCCGCGCGCACCGCGGCCATCGCCTGCGCGCCCACCTCGCGCAAGCGTTCGCGCTTGTCCGCCGCGGTCATCGCCGCCAGCGCGTCCTCGTTCGCGCGCATATGTTCGAGCTTGGCGTTGAGCGAGGCGAGCACTTCCGCCTCGCCCGCGCCCGCCAGCGGCTCCTGCTCGGCCAGCACTTCGGCGCGGATGCTTTCATAGACCGGGTGACCGGGCTTCAGATCGTGCACGCCGTAGCGATCGGGCAGCCGGTGGCGGAGCAGGAAGCGCAGCAGCGCATTGTCGGGCTTGTCCCAATGGCCGAGCACCGCGCCGCCCGAGACGATCGGCGTGCGCGTGCCCAGCAGCGCGCGCTCCATCGCCATGTCCTCGAGCCGCGCCGCCCCGCGCTCCAGCGCCGCGTCCCAGGCCCCGGCAAACCCCTCCGCCCCCGGCCGCGCGCGCAGCTTGTACAGCGCCTCGAGGCTCTTCCCGATCCGCTTGGCCGCCACCTTGACGATGCCCGTCGCGGCGAGCGTGGCGACAAAGCGGCGCTGGAGCTCGGGCGTGATCGAATTGCGGCGCGGGGCGGTGTGGAGGAAGGGGGCGAAGGCGAGGAGCGGATCGTCCTCCTCGGGTTCGGGCGCGGTGTGCGCGACGACGGAGGTGGCTTGGCGAGCGAGCTTGCGGGTGGGTTCGGTCATCTCTCAACAGTCATTGCGAGGAGCCGCAGGCGACGCGGCAATCCAGAGATGCGGCAATCCAGCGAGGGCCGCTCTGGATTGCTTCGCTGCGCTCGCAATGACTGGCGGTGGAAGCGGCGCGAGATCTCTAGGTGACGCGCAATCGGGAAGCATCGCGCCGTCGTGGCGCGCACCAAGAGGCGAAGACGCTAAGGGTTCTGCGGGGCGCGGGTGGTTCATGACCCACCCCTAAATGCACATTCCTGCGGAGTAGGAAAATCGTTTCTAAGGAGAGCTGGAGGGGGAGACTGGAGGGATGCTGAAAGGTTTTTCTAAGCCGCATCGGTAGTTCGTCGCGACCCGCTATTCTACGCCCAACGCATTGAGTATTTCAAAAAATCCGCAGCCTAGTATCGCATCAGGTTTTGCGCCAACTACGCGTTCTTTTAGAGATTTTTCGAATGCGATATCTTCTTTGGTCCAATGTGAGACGCGAACGAGTCGCTCATATTTTTCTGCAGAATGTTCTGCTCCGTATCGCGCCCAGATTGCAAAGACGCCCGCGTCACGGGCCATTACTATGTCTTTCGATATGCTGTCTCCGACATAGGCTGTCTCTGCGGGGGTAACCCCTCGCGCATGACAAATGTCTCTAATTACCCCTGGTGCGGGTTTTCGTTCATGGTGTTCGAGTTCGAATATTTTCTCTTCGAGGCTTGCGCGTGTTTCGGCCGAAGCGCGCCATCTATCTGATTTCTTAATGGAGGGGCTTGATCTCTCGCGACAGTAAATTGCCTCGAAGTATTCGTGAAGTTCAAATCGTATGATTCTGTCAATAACAGAGTAATATTTCGCCTCAGAATGAGCTACGATTGATATTCCCTCATCTCGCAATCGATTTAGCGTATCGATCACACCGGGGTACAGAGTTAAGTGTTGCTTTCTGGCTTTGTTGAACTCGTACAAGGCGGGATCTATTAAATCGCGTAGACTTTCATCATTCAGAAATGGAAAGGCTGATCGCAAAGACCGCAGTTCCAGAGCTGAGAAGGGGTGCTCTGTATCATGGTATTTTTGATGAATTTCCCGAAAATCATCAAGTATTTCGTTCCGATCGACACCAGTTATCCTAACTATCTCATCAACCATGGGGTAAAATGAATTGACGAAATAATGAACCCAGTCATAGAGTGTGTTGTCTAAATCGCAGATAAGTAATTTAAATTTACTGCTCACAATAGCTATTCCGATATCTCAAATAGTATCTTTCGAGAAGTTTTTTCCTCGTCTTCGGATTGTAAATTGGTAAATATGAATATAGAAAATGATGCGATGACGAGAAAGGTCATAGTAATATTATAAAAGCTCTTGATCTTTTTCTCTGCTGCTTTGTGGCCGCTGCCCGTATAATTTCTCGGCGTACCGGTGCCCTTGGCGTTATCGTGTCGGCTAAAATGAGAAATCGCTTCGGTCATTCCTTTGTTAAGCTTGAATGCCCTTGGTCGGAGAACGGATTCTTCAAAATCTTCGCCAAAGGTCACCGCCCCGCGAAGCATCCGATGATATACGCCAAGATCGAGTTTCCTCACGCCTATAAGTGCTAAAAGGGCAGCTAGAATTAGCAGTACCGTCACATGAATAATAACGTCATTTCCACAAATGCGGGCTTGAAGGCTAAAGTCCTTCTGGTTGCCCATAAGAACCACGCCTACGCCGAGTGCCGCAGCCACAAATGTTAAGCCTAATTGCCGCGACTTCGCTGACATTTCATTGAAGTGCATTTGTGTATCGACCGCTTTGGACCAGATTGCGATTAGCTCTGTAACGGTTGGCTCTACTTCTTCTTCGTCAACATCCAAGGAAGGTGACGGCTTGCGAACTCTGTTCGGTACACCCGCTTTAGAGGTGGCGCTGCTCCCCTTTGGTTTCTTCACCCCCTGTTTCGTAGTTTTCTTAGCCATGTCATGCCTCCCATCCTTTTGTCGCTATTCATCGCAATTCCGGTTTGTTGCAAGGCCGCCTTATCCTTGGTCCGCTCCCCATCCTGCCATGCGAGGCCCCATCCCGTTGTCGGAACCGCCTCCCTAGGCATCCCAGCTCCCACCCGCTACGCCAGCACCCATGTGCAACCTCTACCGCATGACCAAACCCAACTCCGAAGTCGCCCGCTGGTTCGATGCGATCGACCAGCTGGGCGGGGCGAATTTCGGCGAGGAGGTCTTTCCCGGCTATCCCGGCGCGGTGGTGGCCGAGGGGGCGCTGGTCTCGATGACGTGGGGCTTCCCGCTCAGCCGCAAGGGCGCGAAGGGGCAGCCGCTCAAGCCCAAGCCGGTCAACAATACGCGCGCCGACAAGCTGGGCGGCTTCTTCTGGCGCTACAGCTTCGCGGAACGGCGGTGCCTGATCCCGCTTACGGCGTGGGCGGAGGCCGAAGGGCCAAAGGGCGGCAAGACGCGTAGCTGGCTCTCGCTTCCCGATGGCGGATTGCTCGCCGCCGCCGGGGTCTGGCGCGAGAGCGACGAATGGGGCCGGTGCTATTCGATGGTGATGACCGAGGCGGCGGGCCCGGCGGCCGATTGTCACCACCGCATGCCGGTGATCCTCGCCCCCGATGACTATGGCACGTGGACAGGCGGCGATGCAGAGGCCGCGCGGGGGCTGTGCCGTCCGTGGACCGGGCCGCTGGCGCTCGACCGGACGCAGCAGCCGTGGGCGGGCGGTGCGGCGCAGGCTACGCTCCTGTAGGACCCTTGACCCATCCCCCCCATCCCACTATGTGCGCCCCCATCCGGTGTAGGAACCGCCTCGCGTGATTCCCTCGTCGGTCAGATAGAGCTGAACATTGCCGGTCATGTCCCGGGGCCTGGTGCGTCATGCACTCGGGCTCTTTTCTATTGCAGCGCACCTTCGGGAACGCTCGGGGCAGCCGTCAAAGTAACCCGGTGGCCGTGTGGGCCGTGGGTGGAGTGATTTCAGCTTAGACGTCATTCCAGCGAAAGCTGGAATCTCGTGCCGCAGGCACAGTGCTTGTGGGCAGCGATCCCAGCTTTTCCCTGCCTTCGCAGGGACAGGCGCCGGGATGACGGGCTAAGCCAGTCACACCACCGATAACCCGCTAGTCGCCGCCATCACACGGTGAAGAGAGAACTCATGCCGACGATCAACCAGCTGGTCCGCAAGGGCCGCGTTCCGCAGAAGGCCAAGAGCAAGGTCCCTGCGATGGAACAGAACCCGCAGAAGCGCGGTGTCTGCACCCGCGTCTACACGACGACCCCGAAGAAGCCGAACTCGGCTCTGCGTAAAGTGGCCAAGGTCCGCCTGACCAACCAGCGCGAAGTCATCTCCTACATCCCCGGCGAAGGCCACAACCTGCAGGAACACAGCGTCGTGCTGATCCGCGGCGGGCGTGTGCGCGACCTTCCCGGCGTGCGCTACCACGTGCTGCGCGGCGTGCTCGACACGCAGGGTGTCAAGGACCGCAAGCAGAGCCGTTCGAAATACGGCGCCAAGCGGCCCAAGTAAGGCTCAGGCTTTACCCGCTGCATCCCGTCGCCCCTGCGCAGGCAGGGGCCTATCGGGGGGAAGTGGCCGGGTAATTCGTATGTATTCCGGAGCTGCACGCGTTATCTGGGTCCCTGCCTTCGCAGGGACGACCTCAGCAAACCACCGCTGCGCTCCCGACATTCTGGAGACAAGAAATGTCACGTCGTCGTCGTCCCGAGAAGCGGGAAATCCTGCCCGATCCCAAGTTTGGTGATCAGGTGCTGTCGAAGTTCATGAACAACCTGATGTATGACGGCAAGAAAGCCGTCGCCGAAGGCATCGTCTACACCGCGCTCGACGTGGTCGAGGCCAAGGCCAAGGCGAACCCGGTGGAAATGTTCCACACCGCGCTGGAAAACATCAAGCCGCAGGTCGAAGTGCGTTCGCGCCGTGTCGGCGGTGCGACCTACCAGGTGCCCGTCGAAGTGCGCCCCGAGCGCGCGCAGGCGCTGGCCATCCGCTGGCTGATCACCGCGGCGCGCGGGCGTCCGGAAACCACCATGTCGGCGCGCCTCTCGGGCGAGCTGATGGATGCTGCCAACAACCGCGGCAATGCGGTCAAGAAGCGCGAAGACACGCACCGCATGGCGGACGCCAACCGCGCCTTCTCGCACTACCGCTGGTAGGGCGCCCCGCTTGTGAGGCCGGGGGAGGGGGTTTCCTTCCCCGCGGTCTTCAAGCGGTCATACTGATACCCATATGGGGCGTGCAGCTGCGCTAACCCCGAAATCGAGGAAATCCACATGGCTCGCGAATATCCGCTGGAGCGGTACCGCAACATCGGCATCATGGCCCACATCGATGCCGGCAAGACCACCACGACCGAGCGTATCCTCTACTACACCGGCAAGTCCTACAAGATCGGCGAAGTCCATGACGGCGCCGCGACGATGGACTGGATGGAGCAGGAGCAGGAACGCGGCATCACCATCACCTCGGCCGCGACGACCACGTTCTGGCAGAACGAGGACGGCAAGGGCGAGAAGCACCGCATCAACATCATCGACACCCCCGGGCACGTCGACTTCACCATCGAAGTCGAACGCTCGCTGCGCGTGCTCGACGGTGCGGTGGCGGTGTTCGACGGCGTGGCCGGGGTCGAACCCCAGTCCGAAACCGTCTGGCGCCAGGCCGACAAGTACGGCGTCCCGCGCATGTGCTTCATCAACAAACTCGACCGCACCGGCGCCGATTTCTACTATTGCGTCCAGTCGATCATCGACCGTCTCGGCGCGACCCCGCTGGTGCTGTATCTCCCGATCGGCGCGGAAAGCGATCTGTCGGGCGTGGTCGACCTCGTGAATAACCGCGGTATCGTCTGGGAAAACGACGGTCTCGGCGCTGACTTCAAATATGTCGACATCCCCGCCGACCTCGCTGACAAGGCCGCCGAATATCGCGAAAAGCTGATCGAAACCGCCGTCGAACAGGACGACGACGTGATGGAAGCCTATCTCGAAGGCGAGGAACCCGATGCGGCGACGCTCAAGAAGCTGATCCGCAAGGGCACCATGGCGCGCGACTTCGTGCCCGTGATCTGCGGTTCGGCGTTCAAGAACAAGGGCGTCCAGCCCCTGCTCGATGCGATCGTCGATTACATGCCGTCGCCGCTCGACGTTCCGGCCATCAAGGGCGTCCTGCCCGACAGCGATGAGGAAGACACGCGTGCATCGTCCGACGATGCGCCGTTCTCCGCGCTCGCGTTCAAGATCATGAACGATCCTTTCGTGGGCTCGCTCACCTTCACCCGTATCTATTCGGGTCACCTCACCAAGGGCAGCGTCCTGAACTCGGTGAAAGACAAGAAGGAAAAGATCGGCCGCATGCTGCTGATGCACTCGAACAACCGCGAAGACATCGACGAGGCATTCGCCGGCGATATCGTCGCGATTGCCGGCCTGAAGGAAACCACCACCGGCGATACGCTGTGTGATGCCTCCAAGCCGATCATCCTCGAGCGCATGGAATTCCCCGAGCCGGTTATCGAACTGTCGGTGGAACCCAAGACCAAGGCCGACCAGGAAAAGATGGGCGTCGCGCTCAACCGCCTGGCCGCCGAGGATCCCAGCTTCCGCGTCACCACCGATCACGAATCGGGCCAGACGATCATCAAGGGCATGGGCGAGCTTCACCTCGACATTCTCGTCGATCGCATGAAGCGCGAATTCAAGGTCGAAGCCAATGTCGGCGCGCCGCAGGTCGCTTACCGCGAATATCTCGGCAAGCCGGTCGACGTCGATTACACCCACAAGAAGCAGTCGGGTGGCTCGGGCCAGTTCGGGCGCGTCAAGGTCAAGATCACCCCGGGTGAGCGCGGCCAGGGCTTCGTGTTCGAAGACAGCATCAAGGGCGGTAACATTCCGAAGGAATACATCCCGGCCATTGAGAAGGGTTTCCGCGAGCAGGCCGAAAGCGGCCATCTCGTCGGCTTCCCGATCATCGACTTCACCGTCGAACTGTATGACGGTGCCTACCATGACGTCGACTCGAGCGCGATCGCGTTCGAAATCGCCGGCCGTGGCGCCATGCGCGAAGTCGCTGACCGTGCCGGCATCAAGCTGCTCGAACCGATCATGAAGGTCGAGGTCGTGACCCCCGAGGACTATCTCGGCGACGTCATCGGCGATCTCAACAGCCGTCGTGGCCAGATCCAGGGCACCGACAGCCGCGGCAATGCACAGGCTGTCGAAGCCAACGTGCCGCTCGCGAACATGTTCGGGTACGTCAACGAGCTGCGCTCGTTCACGCAGGGCCGCGCCCAGTACTCGATGCAGTTCAGCCACTACGACGAGGTCCCGGCAAACGTCGCGGCCGAGGTCAAGGAGAAGCTTGCGTAAGCCAGCTTTGAGGTCTAGGGGCGGCGCCTGATTCAGCGGGCGCCGTTTCCTCCCCGCATAAATCCCAAATTTTTAAGACAGAGGTTATTGGAAAATGGCGAAGGAAAAGTTCGAGCGCAACAAGCCGCACGTCAATGTTGGTACCATTGGTCACGTCGACCACGGTAAGACCACGTTGACTGCGGCGATCACGAAGGTGATGGCCGAAACCTATGGCGGTGCAGCGGTTGATTTTGCAAACATCGACAAGGCGCCCGAAGAGCGCGAGCGCGGCATCACTATCTCGACCGCACACGTCGAATACGAAACCGACGCACGTCACTATGCGCACGTCGACTGCCCGGGTCACGCCGACTACGTGAAGAACATGATCACCGGTGCCGCCCAGATGGACGGCGCAATCCTGGTCGTGAACGCAGCCGACGGCCCGATGCCCCAGACCCGCGAGCACATCCTGCTTTCGCGTCAGGTCGGCGTTCCGGCTCTCGTTGTGTACCTGAACAAGGTCGACCAGGTCGACGACGAGGAAATCCTCGAGCTCGTCGAACTGGAAGTTCGCGAACTGCTTAGCGCCTACGACTTCGATGGCGACAACATTCCGATCATCAAGGGCTCGGCTCTGGCCGCTCTCGAAGGCCGTGACGACAACATCGGCAAGGAATCGATCATCGAGCTGATGAAGGCTGTTGACGAGCACATTCCGCAGCCGGAACGCCCGGTCGACCAGGCGTTCCTGATGCCGATCGAAGACGTGTTCTCGATCTCGGGTCGTGGTACGGTTGTCACCGGCCGTGTCGAAACCGGCGTTGTGAACGTTGGCGACGAATGCGAAATCGTCGGAATCAAGGACACCACCAAGACGACCGTCACCGGCGTTGAAATGTTCCGCAAGCTGCTCGATCGCGGCGAAGCCGGCGACAACATCGGTGCCCTGATCCGCGGCGTTGCCCGTGAAGACGTCGAGCGTGGCCAGGTCCTCGCAAAGCCCGGTTCGGTTACGCCGCATACCGAGTTCAGCGCCGAAGTTTACGTCCTGTCGAAGGACGAAGGCGGCCGTCACACGCCGTTCTTCGCCAACTATCGTCCGCAGTTCTACTTCCGCACCACCGACGTCACCGGCGAAGTGATCCTTCCCGAGGGCACCGAAATGGTGATGCCGGGCGACAACGTGACGATCAACGTCAAGCTGATCGCACCGATCGCCATGGACGAAGGTCTGCGCTTCGCAATCCGCGAAGGCGGCCGCACCGTCGGCTCGGGCGTCGTGGCGAACATCACGAAGTAAGCTTCGCTTACCCGTAACCACATCGCTGGCCCGCTCCTCTTCAAGAGGGGCGGGCCTTCGGTTTTTCGGGGCCTGATCGGCACGAGAGGCACGGCCCGCCGTGTCATATTCCGCCTTATGGCTGCAGGGCGGAATTGAGGGGTTGCCAGATTGGGGACTCACCCGTATATGCGCGGCCACAGACAAGGATTCGCCGCTCGGTATTCCTTGGCACAACCAATTCAACAAAGGCCGCCCGTCCCGGGAAACCGGACAAAGCGGGGCGGGCTTTTCTTTTTTGTGGGCCGCTATCGGTCCATTGGCTCTTTCGCATCGGTGTAGGTAATGGAAGCTCAGAATATCCGCATTCGCCTCAAGGCGTTCGACCATCGCGTTCTCGACCAGGCAACTGGCGAAATCGCCGACACCGCGCGTCGTACGGGTGCTCTTATTCGTGGCCCCATTCCCATGCCGACGCGTATCGAGAAGTTCACCGTGAACCGCGGCCCGCACATCGACAAGAAGTCGCGCGAGCAGTTCGAGGTGCGTACCTACAAGCGGTTGCTCGACATCGTGCAGCCCAACGCCCAGACCGTCGACGCGCTGATGAAGCTCGACCTGGCCGCGGGCGTGAACGTGGAAATCAAGCTCGCCTAAGAGTTTGCTGCAAGTTTCCGTGGATGCGGGACTTGCCGTCTGCCCGGCAGGACGTTAACCGGCCGGGATAGTTTCGGGGCGCTCGATAGCCCCGCCAGGCCGCAAGGCCCGGCAAGACATCGGGATACCGCCGGATTATCCGGGTCTGCGTCCCCCGTCTCGCTTCCCAGGCTTCGTGCCGCGGAAGCACTCAGCCCGGACGGGGCGACGCATCATAAAATGGGCTGGCAAGCACCTCGGATGGGCCGGGGTGCCTCTGTGTTAGGAGTTTTACGATGCGCACTGGCGTTATCGCAAAGAAAGTCGGGATGACCCGCCTCTTCCAGGAGGACGGTCGGCACGTGCCGGTTACCGTTCTTGCGCTGGAAAATTGCCAGGTTACCGCTCACCGTACTGCCGATCGCGATGGTTACTTCGCGGTCCAGGTCGGTTCGGGCGAAGCCAAGCAGAAGAACGTCAACAAGCCGCAGCGCGAAGCCTTTGCCAAGGCGGGCGTCGAGCTGAAGATGAAGGTCGCGGAATTCCGTGTCGAGGCCGAGGATGCTCTGCTTCCCGTCGGCGCGCGTATTTCGGCTGAGCACTTCATTGCCGGCCAGAAGGTCGACATCACCGGTCACACGCAGGGCAAGGGCTTTGCCGGCGCGATGAAGCGCTGGGGCTTCGGTGGTCTGCGGGCTACCCACGGCGTTTCGCTCTCGCACCGTTCGCATGGTTCGACGGGTAACCGCCAGGATCCGGGTCGCGTGTTCAAGGGCAAGAAGATGGCCGGCCACATGGGCGACCGTCAGCGCACCCAGCAGAACCTCGAGATCGTCCGCACCGACGCCGATCGCGGCCTGCTCTTCGTCAAGGGCTCGGTCCCGGGGGCGAAGAACGGCTGGCTGCTGGTCAAGGACGCGGTCAAGATCGACCACGGTGAACTGCCGTTCCCGGGCGTGATGTATCGCAACCGCGACGAGTTCGAGCATGAAGAAGCCGCTGCAGGCCTGGTCGAGAGCTCGGCCGAGCACGAAGTCGGGACGGAAGTTTCCGCCGACCAGCAGGCCAAGCTGCTCAAGGAACAGGACGCCGGTGCCGACACCGAATCCACCACCGATACGCCCGCAGCCGACACCGGCGCGGACGATAGCAAGGAGGGCTGATCCGTGAAGGTGAAGGTCCAGAAAATCGACGGCAAGGCGTCGGGCGACATCGAATTGAACGATGACGTGTTCGGTATCGAGCCGCGCGCCGACATCCTGCATCGTGTTGTCACCTGGCAGCTCGAGAACCGCCGCGGCACCGCCCGCCCGACGCGTGAGCGTTCGGACGTGGCGCGCACCGGCAAGAAGTGGGGTCGCCAGAAAGGCGGCGGCACGGCTCGTCACGGTGATCGCGCTGCTCCGATCTTCATCGGCGGCGGTAAGGCTCACGGCGCGCGCAAGCGTGACTTCGAGCAGTCGCTGAACAAGAAGGTCCGGGCACTCGGTCTCAAGATGGCTCTGTCGAGCAAGGCGAAGGATGGCCTCGTTGTCATCGACAGCCTCGAACTGACGGACGCCAAGACCAAGGCGCTCAAGGCTCACTTCGACAAGGCTGGCTGGAACGGCAAGATCCTCGTGATCGACGGCGAAAGCGTCAATGACGGTTTCAGCAAAGCTGCCAGCAACCTGCCCGGCGTCAATGTGCTGCCGGCCATGGGTGCCAACGTTTACGACATCCTGAAGCACGACACGCTGGTCCTCACCAAGGACGCGGTCGAAAAGCTGGAGGCCCGTTTCAATGGCTAAAAAGCAGGAAGTGGAAGCGCGTCACTACGACGTCGTGCTCGCACCGCACATCACCGAGAAGGCCACGCTGGCGTCGGAACACAACGCCGTCGTCTTCAAGGTCGCCAACGATGCCACCAAGCCGCAGATCAAGGAAGCGATCGAGGCGATCTTCGGTGTCAAGGTAATGGGCGTGAACACCATCGTGACGAAGGGCAAGACCAAGCGCTGGAAGGGCAGGCCCTACAAGCGCACGGACATGAAGAAAGCCATCGTCACCCTGAAAGACGGCGATTCCATCGACGTCACCAGCGGTATCTGAGGGGCTAGAGAGAAATGGCACTCAAGAATTACAAACCCACGAGCCCGGGCCGTCGCGGCCTGATCCTCGTCGACAAGTCGGGGCTCTACAAGGGCAAGCCGGTCAAGTCGCTCGTCGAAGGCAAGCGCAAGACCGGTGGCCGCAACAACAAGGGTCATGTCACCTCGCGCGGCATGGCTGGCGGTCACAAGCAGAAGTACCGTTATGTCGACTTCAAGCGTCGCAAGTGGGACGTCGAAGGGACCGTCGAACGGCTCGAGTATGACCCGAACCGGACTGCGTTCATCGCGCTGGTGAAGTATACCGACGGCGAACTGGCCTATATCCTCGCTCCGCAGCGTCTCGCTGTCGGCGACAAGGTCATCGCTGCCGAAAAATGCGACACCAAGCCCGGCAACGCCATGCTGCTCGGCCAGATGCCGGTCGGCACGATCTGCCACAACGTGGAAATGAAGCCGGGCAAGGGTGGCCAGATCGCCCGCGCTGCAGGGTCCTACGTTCAGCTGGTCGGCCGTGACCGCGGCATGGTCATCGTGCGTCTCAACAGCGGCGAGCAGCGTTACCTGCGCGCCGACTGCATGGGCACCGTTGGCGCCGTGTCGAACCCGGACAACCAGAACCAGAACCTGGGCAAGGCCGGTCGTCGTCGCTGGATGGGCATCAAGCCGCTGACCCGCGGTGTCGCCAAGAACCCGGTCGACCATCCGCATGGCGGCGGTGAAGGCCGCACCAGCGGTGGCCGTCATCCGGTCACTCCGTGGGGCAAGCCGACCAAGGGCGCCCGTACCCGCAAGAACAAGCAGACGGACAAGATGATCATCCGTTCGCGCCACGCGAAGAAGAAGAGGTAATCCGACATGGCTCGTTCCGTCTGGAAAGGTCCGTTCGTCGAGCTCAGCCTTCTCAAGAAGGCTGAGACCGCTCAGGACGCGGGTGCCAACAAGCCGATCAAGACCTGGTCGCGCCGTAGCACCATCCTGCCGCAATTCGTTGGTCTGACGTTCAACGTCTACAACGGTCACAAGTTCATCCCGGTCTCCGTTTCGGAAGAGATGGTCGGCCACAAGCTCGGTGAGTTCGCACCTACGCGTACTTTCCCGGGTCACGCCGCCGACAAGAAGGGCAAGCGCTGATGAGCAAGCAGAAAGCACCCCGTCGCGTGGCGGACAACGAGGCGCTGGCCGTCGCTACCACGATCCGTGGTTCGGCGCAGAAGCTCAACCTCGTTGCCGGCCTGATCCGCGGCAAGAAGGCCGAAGAGGCGCTCAACATCCTCGCTTTCTCGAAGAAGGCGATGGCGAAGGACGCCACCAAGGTTCTTGCATCGGCGATCGCCAATGCGGAAAACAACCACAACCTCGATGTCGACGCACTGGTCGTTGCCGAGGCTTCGGTGGGCAAGTCGATCACGATGAAGCGCTTCCACACGCGTGGTCGCGGCAAGTCGACGCGCATCCTGAAGCCGTTCAGCCGCCTTCGTATCGTCGTTCGCGAGCAGGAAGAGGCGTAAGATGGGCCAGAAGAGCAATCCGATCGGTCTGCGCCTGCAGATCAACCGCACCTGGGACAGCCGCTGGTACGCCGAAGGGCGCGACTATGCCAAGCTGCTCAGCGAAGACATCAAGCTGCGCAAGCACATCGTCGACAGCCTGCCGCAGGCAGCGATCTCGAAGGTCGTGATCGAACGTCCGGCCAAGCTGTGCCGCATTTCGATCTATGCCGCCCGTCCGGGCGTCATCATCGGCAAGAAGGGCGCGGACATCGAAAAGCTGCGCACCAAGCTGTCGAGCATGACCGACAGCGAAGTGAAGCTGAACATCGTCGAAATCCGCAAGCCGGAAATCGATGCCAAGCTCGTCGCCCAGGGCATTGCCGACCAGCTGATCCGCCGTGTCGCCTTCCGCCGCGCCATGAAGCGCGCTGTGCAGTCGGCTCTCCGCCTTGGCGCGGAAGGCATCAAGATCGTGTGCGGCGGCCGTCTCGGCGGTGCTGAAATCGCGCGTGTCGAATGGTATCGCGAAGGCCGCGTTCCGCTCCACACGCTGCGTGCCAACGTCGACTATGCGGAAGCCGAAGCGCTGACCGCCTACGGGATCATCGGCATCAAGTGCTGGATCTTCAAGGGCGAAATCTTGGCGCATGACCCGACCGCCCAGGACCGCCTGATGATGGAAGCCCAGACCTCGGGCGTCCGTCCGGCGCGCTGATTGCAGGATTAGGAAAGAACCATGCTGCAACCGAAGAAAACCAAGTACCGCAAGGCGTTCAAGGGCAAGATCCATGGCAAGGCCAAGGGCGGCACGACGCTGAATTTCGGGTCCTACGGCCTGAAGGCGATGGAACCCGAGCGGATCACCGCGCGCCAGATCGAAGCGGCTCGCCGTGCGATCACGCGTCACATCAAGCGTCAGGGACGTTTGTGGATCCGCATCTTCCCCGATGTGCCGGTGTCGAAGAAGCCTGCCGAAGTCCGTCAGGGTAAGGGCAAGGGCTCGATCGAATACTGGGCTGCACGGGTCAAGCCGGGCCGCATCCTGTTCGAACTCGACGGCGTTGCCGGCCCGCTGGCCGCCGAAGCGTTCGAGCGCGCAGCGATGAAGCTGCCGATCAAGACCAAGGTCGTTGCCCGCCTGGGCGACACCTCGCACCTGGGAGGCGAATGATGGCCAAGACCGAAGACCTGCGCCAGAAGTCGGACGACCAGCTGGCTGAAGAGCTGACCACGCTCAAGCGCGAAGCGTTCAACCTCCGCTTCCAGGCGGCGACGAACCAGCTCGAGGCCCCGGCCCGCATCCGCGAAGTGCGCCGCACGATCGCCAAGATCAAGACGCTGCAGGGCGAGCGCACGCGCTCGGCTGAAGCGAAGGCTTAAGGAGTAGACCATGCCCAAGCGTATCCTGATCGGGACCGTCACCTCCGACAAGACCGACAAGACCGTTACCGTGCTCGTCGAACGCAAGGTGAAGCATCCCCTCTACGGGAAGATCATCCGCCGTTCGAAGAAGTACCATGCCCATGACGCGCAGAACGAGTTCACGCTCGGCGATGTCGTGCGCATCGAAGAAACCAAGCCGATCTCCAAGACCAAGACCTGGCAGGTGATCGATCGCGTTACCGCAGGTGGCACGCAGGCTGTCGAGGCGAACCTCGACGTCGAAGCCGCCGGTAACTGAGCTTTTATTGACGTAGGAACTGCCGGGCAAACGTCCCGGCAAGCCATTGAGAAGGAACCGGATCGATGATCCAGATGCAATCCAATCTCGACGTCGCGGACAACAGCGGCGCCAAGCGCGTCCAGTGCATCAAGGTACTGGGCGGCTCCAAGCGCCGGACTGCTTCCGTAGGCGACGTGATCGTGGTTTCCGTCAAGGAAGCCCAGCCGCGCACCAAGGTGAAGAAGGGCGATGTCCATCGCGCTGTCATCGTGCGCACGAAGAAGGACGTCCGCCGCCCCGATGGCAGTGTGATCCGCTTCGACAGCAACGCCGCGGTACTCGTGAACAAGAGCGAAGAACCGATCGGCACCCGTATCTTCGGCCCGGTCGTGCGCGAACTGCGCGGTCGCGGTTTCATGAAGATCATCTCGCTTGCTCCGGAGGTGCTGTAATGGCCGCCGCAAAGATCAAGAAGGGTGACAGCGTCGTCGTCCTGTCCGGCAAGGACAAGGGCAAGACCGGCACCGTCGCGAAGGTCATGCCCAAGGATGGCAAGATCGTCGTCGAAGGCGTCAACATCGCCGCGCGTCACCGCAAGCCGACCCAGCAGAACCCGCAGGGAGGCATCGACCGTTTCGAAGCGCCGATGCACATCAGCAAGGTTGCGCTGGCCGATCCGAAGGATGGCAAGCCCACGCGCGTCCGTTTCCAAGACCAGGACGGCAAGAAGGTTCGTGTCGCCGTAAAGTCCGGAGAGACTATCGATGGCTGATTATACGCCCCGCATGCGCAAGCGCTACGACGACGAGATCGTCAAGGCGATGACCGAGAAGTTCGGCTACAAGAACGCTCTTGAAGTCCCCAAGCTGGAAAAGATCACGCTCAACATGGGTGTGGGCGAAGCCAGCCAGGACAAGAAGAAGGTTCAGACTGCAGCCGAGGAAATGGCGCTGATCGCCGGCCAGAAGCCGGTTATCACCAAGGCCAAGAAGTCGATCGCGCAGTTCAAGCTGCGTGAAGGCATGCCGATCGGTTGCAAGGTCACCTTGCGCCGCGACCGCATGTACGAGTTCACGGACCGTCTGGTGACCGTGGCCATGCCGCGCATCCGAGATTTCCGCGGCCTCAACCCGAAGTCGTTCGACGGCCGTGGCAACTATGCCATGGGCCTGAAAGAACAGATCATCTTTCCCGAGATCAGCTACGACCAGATCGACAAGGTCCGGGGGATGGACATCATCGTAACCACGACGGCGAAGACCGACGAAGAGGCGCGCGAATTGCTCCGCCTGTTCGGTTTCCCGTTCCCGGCCGAAGTGTCGGAAGAGAAGGAGGCGGCGTGAGCCGCTAATAGAGGAACTTAAGTCCAATGGCGAAACTGAGTTCGATCAACAAGAACGAGCGTCGTAAGAAGCTCGTCAAGCAGTACGCGGAAAAGTTTGCGAAGCTGAAGGCTATCGCTGACGATGAATCGCTCGACGAGACCGAACGCCTGATGGCGCGTCTCAAGATGGCGGAACTGCCGCGTAACGCGAACCCGACGCGGGTGCGCAATCGCTGCTCCACCACCGGCCGCCCCCGCGGCTATTACCGCAAGTTCGGTCTCAACCGGATCGAACTGCGCGACCTCGGCAACAAGGGCCTGATTCCAGGCCTGACCAAGTCGAGCTGGTGAGGTAAAGACAGATGGCTATGACCGATCCCCTGGGTGACATGCTCACCCGCATCCGCAACGGCCAGCGCGCGAAGAAGGACAGTGTCCTTTCGCCCGCCAGCAAGCTGCGTGCGAACGTTCTCGAAGTGCTTCAGCGCGAAGGCTACATCCGTGGCTACAGCGAAGACGCTTCGGCCAAGCACGCACAGCTGCGGATCGAACTGAAATATTTCGAGGGCGAACCTGCTATCAAGCATGTCGCTCGCGTCTCCAAGCCGGGCCGCCGCGTCTATTCGGGTTCGAAGGAACTTCCGATCGTGCGCAACGGCCTTGGCATCACCATCGTCTCGACGCCCAAGGGTGTGCTTTCGGACGCCGAAGCGCGCACCGAAAACGTCGGCGGCGAAGTGCTGGCGGAGGTGTTCTGATGAGCCGCATCGGCAAAAGGGCGGTAGCGATCCCGAGCGGGGTCACTGCCAACATCGATGGCAAGACGCTCAGCGTTAAGGGGCCCAAGGGCACTCTTGACATGGGTCTGTCCGACCTGATCGAATACACGCTCGAAGACGGCGAGATCTCGGTCAAGCCGGCCAACGATACCCGCGCTGCCCGCAACCACTGGGGCATGCAGCGCACCATGGTATCGAACCTGGTCGAAGGCGTGACCGAAGGGTTCACCAAGGTCCTCGAGATCAATGGTGTCGGTTACCGTGCGCAGGCGCAGGGCAAGAAGCTCAAGCTTCAGCTCGGTTACTCGCACGATGTCGACCTCGATGTGCCGGAAGGCCTCGAGGTGAAGACCCCTGACCAGACCACCATCGAGATCAGCGGTATCGACAAGCAGGCCGTGGGTCAGTTTGCGGCGAATGTCCGCAAGTGGCGCAAGCCCGAACCCTACAAGGGCAAGGGCATCAAGTACCGCGGCGAGTATATCTTCCGCAAGGAAGGGAAGAAGAAGTAAGATGGCCAAGCTCTCTCTCTTTGAACGTCGCCGTCGCCGCGTCCGCACCGCGCTTCGCAACGTGTCGGGTGGCAAGCCCCGCCTGTCGGTGCACCGCACCGGCCAGCACATCTACGCGCAGATCATCGACGACGCCGCGGGCAAGACCCTCGCCGCCGCTTCGACGCTCGGCACGAAGAACTCGGGCGCCAATGTCGATGCGGCCAAGAAGGTCGGCACCGACATCGCCGCTGCTGCCAAGAAGGCCGGCGTGACCACCGTCGTCTTCGATCGCGGCGGCTTCCTGTTCCATGGCCGCGTCAAGGCGCTGGCCGACGCCGCTCGCGAAGGCGGGCTGGAGTTCTGATGATGGCTGACGAAAACAAGACCGAAAACACCGAAGCCGAAACCAAGGTCGAAGAGACCAAGGTCGAAGCGACGCCGGCCAAGGCCGAAACCGAAGCTCCCGTCACGAAGGAAGAGCCGGCTGTCGCCGATACGCCTTCGGAAGCAGCTGCCAACCAGAGCCCCGCCCAGGGTGCCGAAGGCCAGCCGCGCGAACGCCAGGGCCGTGGTGGCCGTGACAATCGCGGTGGTGGCGGCGGTGGCCGTGGCCGTGGTGGCCGCGACAACAACCGTCGTGGCGGACGCCGCGAGGAAGAAGACGACGGCATCATCGAGAAGCTCGTCCACATCAACCGCGTCAGCAAGACGGTGAAGGGCGGTAAGCGCTTCGGTTTTGCTGCACTCGTGGTTGTCGGTGACGGCCAGGGCCGCGTTGGCTTCGGCAAGGGCAAGGCTCGCGAAGTGCCCGAAGCGATCAGCAAGGCGACTGCCGCTGCGCGCAAGAAGATGGTCCGTGTCCCGCTGAAGGAGGGCCGCACCCTCCATCACGACGGCAAGGGTCACTTCGGTGCCGGCAAGGTTACCGTCCGCACCGCGCCTCCGGGTACCGGCATCATCGCCGGTGGTCCGATGCGCGCCGTGTTCGAGAGCCTCGGCGTTGCCGACGTGGTGACCAAGTCGGTCGGCACCTCGAACCCCTACAACATGATCCGCGCCACTTTCGACGCGCTGACCACGCAGACTTCGCCGAAGTCCGTGGCCCAGCGTCGTGGCAAGAAGGTTGCCGACTTGCTCGGCCGCGGTGGTTCTTCCGAGGCCGAGGCTGAAGCCGACGCCGCGGCAGTCGTGGAGTAATAACGATGGCCAAAGCGAAAACCGTCAAGATCAAGCAGATCGGTTCGCCGATCCGCCGCCCGGAAAGCCAGCGCCAGATCCTCATTGGTCTGGGCCTCAACAAGCTGCACAAGGTTGTTGAGCGTCAGGACACCCCCGAGGTGCGCGGCGCGATCGCCAAGATCCCGCATCTGGTGACCGTCGTCGACTAGACAACCGGGTCATGCCGAATTGAAGGGCCGGGCAACGCGAGACGTTGTCCGGCCCTTTTTTATTGGTCCGCGGCTGCGCGGCAATGGCCGTAGACCACAACCTCGATGTCCCACCCCTCGAGCAGGGGTTCCGACGCCACCTTGCGGCAGTTCCGTTTCGCATAGGCGCGCACCAGCGTGCTGGTGGCGGTATTGGTAACCTTGGTGGTGCGGTCGACGATGGCGCCGGGGCGCTGCGCCAATAGCCGCTCGACCTCGCTGAGCGTGGCGATGTGGCTGACATCGCTCTCGGATGCCTGGTGCAAATGGTTGGGGAATGCGAGCGGCGTGGGAAACCGCGATCCGGTGAGCGTATAGAGCAGCGGCGGGCCGTCATAGATCAGCAGGGGGCCGTCGCCCTTGCTCCGCTCGATGGCGGCGGCGAGCCTGGACATGGCGGTGCGGGCCTCGCGAGTTTCGGCAAAACCGAAGAACGGATGGAAAAGGACCGGCATCACCGCCGCAATGCCGAGCAGCACAGCCCCCGTTCTCGGCCAGGCGAGGCTCGCCGGGGCGAGCGCGCACAAGGGCACCAGCAGCGGCAGGGCATAGTGCAGATAGAAGGCGGGGACCGAGAAGAACCCAATCAGGGCTGCGAGCAACCATCCGGCGAAGAACAGGCGATAGATGCCCGAGATCCGGGTCAGTGCGAGGATTCCGGCTGCGCCAAGCGGGAGCAGCATCAGCGCAAGGATGAGCAATCTCTGCATCCCGCCATTGTCTTCGACCGGTTTGCGCAGGTTCGAGAGGACCATCGCGGTCCAGTATTCATCCCAATAGCCGTTGAGTGCATACCACGCAGCGAACAGCGCGCTCGGCAACAGGCCCAGCGCGGTCCAGCCCAGAATGCGCAGCATGGTTGTGCGGCCGATACCGGCTGTCCTGACCTGCAAGCCCGCTGCAAACAGGCCGAGGAACATCGCTTCGAAGACCGCGGTGGTCTTTATGGTGATCGCGATCCCGGCAAGCAGCATGGCCAGCGCTACCGCGCGCTGCGCTGCGCGGCTTTCGAAGCGGGGAATGCTCGCGAGGCTGAGCGCTGCAGCGGCAGCGATGAACAGATTGTAGAATACCGGGCTCTGCCCTCCCTGGCCGTGGAACAGGCAAATGGCGGTGAGATAGGTGCCGGCCCCGAGCAGCGCAGGTCCCCGCGAAGTCAGCCCCCGCGCCATGGCATAGATCGTCAAGGCGGTTGCCGCGGCGAAGATCGTGGCGGCGATCTGGTAGGTGACATACCAGTCCGAAATGGCTGCCAAGGCCCCGAACAGCAGGAAATGCCCGGGCGGCTTGCGGTCCCACACATCGACATAGGGGATCGCGCCATGCACCATTTCCACCCCGGCAGCGAAGTAGAAGGTCTCGTCGATATGCAGGTCGGGATGGCCGAAGGTGGCGATGCGCGTTACCAACGCGAAGACGAGCAGCAGGGAGCCGATCAGCGCCGCTTCCCGACCGCTCATAGGCGGCGCGGACCTGTCAGCCCCCAGACCCCGGTTTTGCAGAACCATATCGCCCCATACCCTTGCCGATCGCCCTCGGCACTGCCACTGTCAGGATCCGCCGAATTCGGGGTCGACAAGATCGGCCAAACAGACTATCGGCGCCCACTTCCCAACAGCGCGAACCCCGTGATGGGGCCTAGAAAGCGAAAGCGAGTGCACTATGAAACTTAATGATATCCGCGACAATGCCGGCGCACGCAAGAGCCGGATCCGTGTCGGCCGTGGCATCGGCTCGGGCAAGGGCAAGACTGCCGGCCGTGGCCAGAAGGGCCAGAAGGCCCGTTCGGGTGTAGCCATCAAGGGCTTCGAAGGCGGCCAGATGCCGCTCCACATGCGTCTGCCGAAGCGCGGCTTCAACAATCCGTTCGGCAAGGACTTTGCCGAAGTGAACATCGGCATGGTGCAGAAGTTCATCGACGCCAAGAAGCTCGACGGATCGAAGGTCCTCGACCACGAAACGCTGCGGGCCGCTGGCCTCGCGCGCGGTGGCAAGGACGGCGTCCGCCTCCTCGCCAAGGGCGAGCTCAAGGCCAAGGTCACCTTCAAGGTTGCCGGTGCCTCCAAGGGCGCTATCGAGGCAGTCGAGAAGGCTGGCGGCAAGGTCGACGTGATCCCGGCCGACAAGCCCGAGCACGAGAAGAAAGCTGCTCGCGCCGAAGCCAATAAGGCTGCCAAGGCAAAGTAAGCGGGATAATTCGGGGGGCGGGTTCGACAATCCGTCCCCCGCTCCCTATCTAGCCTTCCTGTGCCGGGAGGGACCGGCGCCAATTCAGGATTGAACAGATTCCCATGGCATCACGCGCCGACAATATCGCGAGCAATATGAGTCTCGCAAACTTCTCCAAGGCCACCGAGCTGAAGAACCGTATCTGGTTCACTATCGCGGCCCTGATCGTCTTCCGCTTTCTCAGCTTCGTTCCGCTTCCGGGCGTGAATCCGCTGATTCTGGGTGACCTCTACGATCAGACGCGGGGCGGGATCCTCGACCTGTTCAACACTTTCTCGGGCGGCAGCCTTGAGCGCATGAGTCTCATCGCGCTCGGCGTCATGCCCTATATTACCGCCTCGATCGTGGTGCAGCTGGCAGCCGCGCTGCATCCCAGCCTCGCCGCGCTCAAGAAGGAAGGCGGCGCGGGCCGCCAGAAGCTCAACCAGTATACGCGCTACGGCACCGTGTTCCTGTGCGCGATCCAGGGCTGGTTCCTCGCTTCGGGCCTCGAAAGCTTCGGCGCGCAGAGCGGGCTGCAGGCAGTGGTCGATCCCGGCATCATGTTCCGCGTCGGCGCGGTCATCAGCCTCGTTGGCGGGACTATGTTCCTGCTGTGGCTGGGTGAACAGATCACCAGCCGCGGTATCGGTAACGGCGTTTCACTGATCATCATGGCGGGCATTGTCGCCCAGTTCCCAACCTTCGTTTCGAACCTCGGTTCGGGCTATTCGGAAGGCTCGATCGCCACCGGGATCATCGTCGGGCTGATCGCGATGGTTGTGATCCTGATCCTCGTGATCTGTTTCATGGAACGCGCGCAGCGCCGCCTGCTGATCCAGTATCCCAAGCGCGCGACGCAGCGCGGCATGATGCAGGCCGACCGCTCGCACCTGCCGCTCAAGCTGAACACCGCTGGTGTGATTCCGCCGATTTTCGCCAGTTCGCTGCTGTTGCTGCCGCTGACGATCACCCAGTTCGCCGGCAATTCGGTCGATACCGATAGCGCTGCGGGGGGTGTGCTCCAGTCGGTGCTGCAATATCTCCAGCACGGCCAGCCGCTCTATATGGCGCTGTATGCCCTCGGCATCATCTTCTTCTGTTTCTTCTACACCGCGATCGTCTTCAATCCCGAAGAGACCGCCGAGAACCTGAAGAAGAACGGCGGCTTCATCCCGGGTATCCGTCCGGGCAAGCGCACCGAGCAGTATCTCGACTATGTGCTGACGCGTATCACCGTGATCGGGGCAATCTACCTGACGATCGTTTGTGTGCTGCCTGAATACATGATCGCACAGACCGGCGTTCCGCTGTTCCTCGGCGGCACCAGCCTGCTCATCGTGGTCAATGTGACAGTCGATACGATCAGCCAGGTCCAGTCGCATCTGCTGGCACACCAGTATGGCGACCTCATCAAAAAAGCGAAGTTGAAGGGACGCCTGCGTTAAGGCACAGCACGGGCGAAGGGGACAATACGCGATGGACATTATCCTCCTGGGCCCTCCGGGCGCCGGTAAGGGAACGCAGGCTCAGCGACTGGTCGAGCATCATGGCATGCGCCAGCTCTCGACCGGTGACATGCTGCGTGACACGCGCAAGGCCGATACCGAACTGGGCCGTACGGTCGCCGACATCATGGATTCGGGCGGGCTCGTTTCGGACGAGATCGTTTCGGCCATGATCGATGCCAAGCTGACCGAGATGGGTCCCGAGATCGGCGCGATCTTCGATGGCTATCCGCGGACCGCGGCGCAGGCCGATCAGCTCGACGAAATCCTCGCGCGGCACGGCCGCAAGCTCGACCATGTGGTCGAACTCGAAGTGAACGAGGATGCACTGGTGGAACGGATCACCGGGCGCTTCACCTGCGCCAATTGCGGTGCGGGCTATCACGACGTCTTCAAGCTCCCCGAGAAAGAGGGCGTGTGCGACAAATGCGGCTCGACCGAATTCAAGCGCCGCCCCGACGATAACGAGGACACCGTGCGTACCCGCATGCAGGAATATCGCGGCAAGACTGCCCCGATCTTGCCGGGCTACGAAGCACGCGGTATAGTCAGCCGGGTCGATGGCATGGCTTCGATCGAAGACGTGACCCACGCGATCGACGCGATCCTCGCGGACTGATCGACCCGCCGCTTCCAAACAGGCGCAACTTCGCTTAGGACGTTTCTCCGCACAGGGGAGAGGGTCCATGCGTCTTGTCACAACGGTTCTTGCCGCAGCCACGCTGACGGCTGCGATGCCGCTTTCGGCCACGGTTGCCGAGACCAGCGAACGCGGCTTCGTGACGCAGGACCAGGCCGATGTCGCGGCCAGCCCGCTGGATACATGGCTCGCGCTGATCAGGCCCGCTGCCTGGTGGAACGACGCGCATACCTGGTCCGCCGATGCCGCCAATATGACACTGACCCCGCAGGCGGGCGGTTGCTTTTGCGAGCGCGTGCCCGGCGAGGACCGCGAGGACGGGTTTTCGCTCGACGGCAGCGTCCAGCACATGACCGTCATCCAGGCCTATCCGCTCAGGAACCTGCGCATGCGCGGGGGGCTCGGCCCGTTGCAGGGCGAACCGGCCACCGGTGTGCTGACGATCACGCTCGAGGAAATCGCGGGCGGGACGCGGATCCGCTGGGAATATGCCGTCGGCGGCTCCATGCGCTACGAGGTTGCCTCGATTTCGCAGGCCGTGGATGCCGTGATGAGCCAGCAATTGCATGGCCTCAGGGATTATCTCGGGGCGCTCGAAGGGGCGGGCGGGGCAGGCGGCGAAGCCGATGATCCGGCCGATGGGGAAGCGACTATCGAGGCGCAGATCGACGCCTTGCAAGACACCGAATAGCACAAGCCGACGAGCGCCCGGCGAACGGGCGCCGGGGTCGCAAACATCAACTCGCCCAACCGGGCACCAGGGGGGAATTGCGACATGGCATCCGTCTACGACAGGCACGTGGATCTTTCGACATTCATGGAGGGCGTGAAGAAGCGCAATCCGGGGCAGGACGAGTTCGTCCAGGCGGTCCAGGAAGTGGCGCAGGACGTCTTCCACTTCATCGAGGACAAGGAAGAATACCACGAGGCGCAGATTCTGCGCCGGATCGCCGAACCCGACCGGATCGTCAGCTTCCGCGTGTGCTGGGAGGACGACAATCACTGCATCCGCGTGCAGCGCGGGTGGCGGGTGCAGAACAACAATGCGATCGGCCCCTACAAGGGCGGGATCCGCTTCCACCCCAGCGTCAATGAAAGCGTGCTCAAGTTCCTCGCCTTCGAACAGACCTTCAAGAACTCGCTCACCGGCCTGCCGATGGGCGGCGGCAAGGGCGGGGCGAACTTCAACCCCAGGGGCAAGAGCGACAGCGAAGTGATGCGCTTCTGCCAGAGCTTCATGACCGAGCTCTACCGCCATATCGGCCCCGATACCGATGTGCCCGCAGGTGACATCGGCGTGGGCGGGCGCGAGATCGGTTATATGTTCGGCCAGTACAAGCGCATCACCAATCGCTGGGAAGGCGTGCTGACCGGCAAGGCGACCGAATATGGCGGCTCGCAGATGCGCCCCGAAGCGACCGGTTATGGCGCGGTCTATTTCCTGCAGAACATGCTGACGCACAAGGGCGACGCGGTCGAGGGCAAGAGCGCGGTGATCTCCGGCTCGGGCAATGTTGCGACCCATGCGGCGGAAAAGATCGTCCAGCTGGGCGGCAAGGTGCTCACCCTGTCCGACAGCGGCGGTTTCATCCACGACCCCGACGGGTTCGACCAGGACAAGATCGACTGGGTCAAGGATCTCAAGACCCGCCGCCGGGGACGCATCTCCGAATATGCCGACCACTTCACTTCCGCCTCGTTCCACGAGGGACGGCGTCCGTGGGACGTGCCATGCGACCTGGCGCTGCCATGCGCGACACAGAACGAACTGAACGAAGATGAGGCGCGCAGCCTCGTCGACAATGGCTGCAAGGCGGTGTCCGAAGGCGCCAACATGCCGACCACGCTCGACGGGGTGAAGGTCTTCCACGATGCCAAGATCATGTACGGCCCCGGCAAGGCGGCGAATGCCGGCGGGGTCGCGGTCTCGGGGCTCGAGATGAGCCAGAATTCCGAACGGATCGCGTGGAACCACGAACGGTTGGGCCAGATGCTGACCGAGCTGATGGAGGGAATCCACGGCAAATGCGTCGAATATGGCGACCAGGGCGATGGCTACGTCGATTACGTCAAGGGTGCCAACATCGCCGGGTTCAAGAAGGTCGCCGATGCGATGCTCGCATTTGGAGTGATGTAGGGTTTTGACCTTCGCGGCGTCAGGCGCTACAAGGCTTGCAACACCTCGCGAGCCGCCCATCCGGCGGTCTCGTTGGTTTGCGTGTGCTGGGCGGTTGACGCCGCGGGCGAATCCCCTAAGCGCGCTCTTCATTCGACATTGCGGTGAGTCCGGCGGCGACAGCCAAATTGGGCGCCCGCCTGCCCATTTGTATCAGGCAGGCACCGCGAGCGTCGATGAATGGAGCGATGAGATAGGGTTAACCGGATGTCCGGTCCCTGTGGAGCATGGAGAAGTAAGTGGCTCGTATTGCCGGGGTAAATATCCCCACCAACAAGCGCGTGATCATCGCGCTCACCTATATTCACGGAATCGGCCGGACCAAGGCCGTCGAGATCGCCGACAAGCTCGGCATCGATCACGCGCGCCGCGTGCAGGACCTGTCCGACGAGGAAGTTCTGCGCGTTCGTGAAACGATCGATGAAGAGCACATGGTCGAAGGCGACCTTCGCCGTGACACGGCTATGAACATCAAGCGCCTTATGGACCTGCGTTCGTATCGCGGCCTGCGTCACCGTGTCGGCCTGCCCGTCCGCGGCCAGCGCACTCACACCAACGCCCGGACCCGCAAGGGCAAGGCCAAGCCGATCGCTGGCAAGAAGAAGTAAGCGGAGGGATTTCCCTACGCTTTTGCCTTCTTGATAGATTAGAGGAATACAGACCATGGCACGCGAACCCGGCCGCGTTAGGCGCCGCGACAAAAAGAACATTTCGAGCGGCGTTGCGCATATCAACGCCAGCTTCAACAACACGATGATCACCATCACCGATGCACAGGGCAATGCGATCAGCTGGTCCAGCGCCGGCATGATGGGCTTCAAGGGCAGCCGCAAGTCGACTCCCTATGCCGCGCAGGTCGCCGCCGACGACGCGGGCCGCAAGGCCGTGGAACACGGCGTGCGCACCCTCGAGGTCGAAGTGAAGGGTCCGGGGTCGGGTCGTGAGAGCGCACTGCGCGGTCTTGCGGCTGTGGGCTTCACCATCACCTCGATCCGTGACGTGACGCCGATCCCGCATAACGGGGTCCGTCCTTCCAAGCGTCGTCGCGTCTGATCCGTACCTGCCTGGCGGCTCGCTAGCGGGCCGCCGACACCCTCTCACGGACCGGACGCTCTTACTGAAGAGCGCCGGTCCTGCCCGCATCCGAACCAGGGGATTTTCATGTCCGTCAACATCAAGAACTGGCAGGAACTCAAGAAACCCAATGTCCTTGATATCAAGGAATCCGGCGACAAGGCGCGCAAGGCGACCTTCGTGGCCGAACCGCTCGAGCGCGGCTTCGGCCTGACGCTCGGCAACGCACTGCGTCGCGTGCTGCTCAGCTCGCTCCAGGGTGCCGCGATCACCTCGATCAAGATCGAGAACGTGCTCCACGAATTCAGCTCGCTTGCCGGCGTGCGCGAAGACGTTACCGACATCGTCCTCAACGTGAAACAGATCGCGCTGAAGATGGAAGGCGAAGGCATGAAGCGCCTGCAGCTTTCCGCTACCGGCCCCGGCGAAGTGAAAGCCGGCGACATCGCCGTGTCGGGCGACATCGAAGTGATGAACAAGGATCTGGTGATCTGCCATCTCGATGAAGGCGCGACGCTCAACATGGAGCTCACTGCCGACATCGGTAAGGGCTACCGTCCGGCAGTCATGAACCGCCCCGTCGATGCGCCGATCGGCCTGATCCCGGTCGACTCGCTGTTCTCGCCGGTCCGCCAGGTCAGCTACAAGGTCGAGAACGCCCGTGTTGGCCAGGAACTCGACTACGACAAGCTTTCGCTGTCCATCGATACCGACGGCACTGTCACTCCCGAAGACGCCGTGGCCTATGCCGCACGCATCCTTCAGGACCAGCTGACGCTGTTCGTCCACTTCGAAGACGGCATCCCGCAGCCCAGCTCGGCCATGATCGGCCAGGCTGCAGAGCCGCAGGAAAGCGACACCAACCAGCTCAACCGCTACCTTCTCAAGAAGGTCGACGAGCTGGAACTGTCGGTCCGTTCGGCCAACTGCCTCAAGAACGACAACATCATCTACATCGGCGACCTGGTCCAGAAGACCGAGGCCGAGATGCTCCGTACGCCGAACTTCGGCCGCAAATCGCTTAACGAGATCAAGGAAGTGCTCTCGTCGATGGGTCTGCGCCTCGGCATGGACATCCCCGGCTGGCCGCCGGAAAACATCGAGGAAATGGCCAAGAAGCTCGAACAAGAGCTGCTGGGTTAAATTGAAGGTGCGAGGGTCGGACATCCGTCCGACCCTTGCGGCACCAGCCCACTCCCCCACCCGGCCACCCATTCAGGATCATGCCGTGGGTGGCCGGGTGGGGGAGTGGGCCGGCACCGCCCCGACCGCAAGGTCGGAAACAAACGGGAGGGTCGGCCCTATCCGACCAGCTACGGGCTACCTCGCACGGGCCCCTATCGAACGAAGGATGATTTGAAATGCGTCATAAAATTTCCGGCCGTAAGCTGCAGCGCAAGACCGGCCACCGTAATGCGATGCTCCGCAACATGGCCGCCGCGCTGATCAAGCACGAGCAGATCATGACCACTTTGCCCAAGGCGAAGGAAATGCGGCCTTACATCGAAAAGCTGATCACGCTGGCCAAGCGTGGCGGCCTGTCGAACCGTCGCCTCGCCATGAGCCGCCTGCAGGACGAAACCCAGCTCAAGAAGCTGTTCGACGTTCTGGCCGAGCGTTACGACGACCGTGAAGGTGGCTACAGCCGCGTGATCAAGGCCGGTTACCGCGGCAGTGACGCCGCCCAGATGGCCATCATCGAACTCGTCGACCGCGACGTGGACGCCAAGGGCCAGGATTCGGGCCCGGTCATGAACGAAGACATGGACCTCGAAGAGGCGTAAGCCGCATTCGAAACCAGACAAGCGGGGCCGGGCAGGAAACTGTCCGGCCCTTTTGTTTTGCCTGCACGAAAAGCCGTGCCACAAGGCGCGCATGATCAGACATGTCCTCGCAGCCGCCGCGCTGCTCGCCGCCACGCCCGCCGCTGCCCAATCGACCACGCAGGAAGCGCTCGAGGCGCGCTATGACCGCGCGCTCGCTGCGGGCTACAAGGCGCTGTTCCTGTGCAGTGCGATCGCGAATGCAGAGCGCAATGGCGCCGCCCGGACGCCCGCCCGTGTCGAGGCCTGGGAATTGACCGGGATCCAGGCACCGCTCGATCAAATCGCACCTGAGCTGAGTTATGAAATCCATCGCCGGCCCGCATCCCGGGCTACTGCCGCGGGCTCGAACGAAGTCAGCCATGTCAGCGTCGCGTGGGCAGAGAGCATGCCGCCCCGGATCGCGATCCACGATTCGCGGATGGGCTGCCAGCTTGCCCCCATTGGCGGAGGGCTTCCTCCCTTCGTGACTACCCGGTCCGGCCAAAACCATCCGGTCGCCGCGGTGACGCCTTTCGCGAAGGGCGCGTTGCAAACGGTGGGCGAGGGCGCCTTCGCCCAGAACTATGGTGAGGGAACACGGACCACGGCGGTGCTGGTGCAGCGCGGCGGAACGCTGCTGGGCGAAGCCTATGCGCCTGACTTCGGACCGGCCGTGCCGCAGCGCACTTGGTCGGTTGCCAAGAGCATTGCCGCGACCTTGCTCGGCGCCGCGCAGGCGCGGGGCGAAGTGCAGGTCGATACCCGCGCAGGATTGGGCGGGAGGATGCAGGACCACACCCGCTACGGGATCACGATCGACCATCTCCTGCGCATGGCATCGGGGCGCTATTCGGACACGCCGGGCAACCGCACCGATCCACTCTATTTCGGCGGCTCGTCGGTTGGGGAAACCGCGACCAGCTGGCCGGTCGTCCATCCGCCGGGATCGGTCTATCGCTATGCCAATAACGACACGCTGATGGCGGTGCGCGCGATCAAGCCGGGGTTTGACGAACATCCCCCGGCCGCGCTGTTCGAGAAGCTGGGCATGCACCACACCGTGGCCGAAACCGACTGGCAGGGTGAGTACATTCTCTCGAGCCAGGTGTGGTCGACCGCGCGCGATCTGGCGAAACTGGGCCAGCTCTATCTCGATGACGGCATGCTCGCCGATGGCACGCGTATCCTGCCCGAAGGCTGGGTCGACTATGTCTCCGCGCCCACCGGTCCGCAGCCCGACAGTCCGTTCGGCTACGGCGCGGGGTTTTGGCTGCTCAACACTTCCGACGGGGTCCCTGCCGACACATTCGCCGCAATGGGGAATCGCGGGCAGTTCATCGTAATCGTGCCAAGCATGAACGTCGTGATCGTGCGCCGGGGCGAAGATCCAACCGGATCGCGCTTCGATATCGCTGCGTTCACCCGTGATGTGCTTGAAACGCTTGAGGATTAGGCGTTCATAAAAAGAGCTATATACCTGAACAATCGCTGTCGCCAGAGTTCAGCGTCACCTCACGCAAGTCCCTCTAGAACCCTTCTCATAGCCGAGGCAATCCCGCCGCGGCACCGACGAGGAGGACCTCGAGATGCAACAATTGACCAAAACGTTCGCGAAGGGTGGGATCGCAACGGCTGCCGTCGGCGCGCTGGCGCTGGCCGGAGCCACGCCCGCCCAGGCCCGCGGTGATGATGACGGGATTTCGGTCGGCGAAGTGATCGCCGGCGCAGTGATCATCGGCGGCATCGCCGCCATCGCCAGCGCGGCCAGCAAGGACCGCGACCACTACCGCGACGGTCGCTATTACCGCGATGGCCAACGCTACAACAACGGCAACGACTATCGCCGCACCGCCTATGCCACGCGCGGCAACCCGCGTTCGGCGGTCGAGCGCTGCGTCAGTGCCGCCCAGACCGATGCGCGCCGCTATGGCTATCGCATCGCGCAGGTAACCGACATCCGCGACGTCGACGACACCCGCTATGGCTGGAAGGTCAAGGGCACGATGGTCGTCGATGGGCAGCGCGGGTACAACTCGCGCTATGACCGCCGCGATCGCCGGTACAGCGACCGCGACAGCGGCAGCTTCACCTGCTCGATCGAGCGCGGTCGCGTCACCTATCTCGACTTCAGCGGCATCCGCGGACTGCGCTGATACCCGCTTTACGGACCCCCCAGGGCGGTTCAGGCTTCATTTAGCCTGGGCCGCCTAGTCCTGTCTGATCGATAATCGCGCGCCGGGTGGGGGCGTGACCACTGGGGTACCGGACCATGCCGTCCATCAAATCGCTTTCCGCCGCGCCCGCGCTGCTTGCCGCGCTCTCGCTGACCGCCATGCCGGTGCAGGCCGCCGAACTGCCCGCGCCCGCAGCGCCCGTGGCGGCGCATTCCGCCCCCGCGTGGATGCCGGGCGATGACGACGCAGCGGGACACCGCCGGTATCGCCACCGCCGTGATCGCGGCGTCGATGCGGGCGATGTGCTGGCAGGTATCCTGATCATCGGCGGGATTGCCGCCATCGCCAATGCGGCGAAGGGCTCGAGCGAACGCTATCCGACCCGTGACAGCCGTTATCCCGAACCGCGCCGCGGCGGGGTCAGCTATGATGACGGACGCGGGATCGACCGCGCGGTCGACATGTGTGTCGAAGAGATCGAACGCAGTGCCCGCGTTGAAACCGTCGATGCGGTCAATCGCGATGCGCGCGGCTGGACCGTCAGCGGCGCGCTTTACGACGGGCAGGGGTTCAACTGCGCGATCGGCGCCGATGGCCGTATCGAATCAATCGGCTATGGAACCGGCGGCTCCAGCTACGACAGCTACGGCAGCTATGACGACGCAGCGCGCCTTGAAGGTGAGGATCGCCAGTATGACGATGCCTATTACGCCGCCATGCGCGCGCGCAGCGATTCTGCGCAGCCCGCCTATCCGGGCGGTCCCCTGCCGGGGGATGAGGATGCGGTCGATGCCGATCTCGAATACGGCACCGGCTACCGGGGAGCGGAGCGCTAGTCGCGCTGATAGGCAGGTAGCGCCAGGTTCCACCTGATTGCGGCGAGGCGCAGGCCATAACCCGCGGCGGTTGCGCCCACCCAGACCCATTCGCGCATGATTCCCGCGACATCGCCGAGCACCGTCAGGCTGGCCGATAAGGCTGCGGCGGTGACATAGAGCTCGGGCCGCATCAGGATCGATGGACGCCCGGCGACCACGTCGCGGATGATCCCGCCGACACAGCCGGTGATGACCCCCATCAGCGCGGCAGGGACCGGCGGCACGCCATATTGCAGCGCCTTGGCCGAACCGAGCACGGCATAGGCCGCCAGCCCCAGGCCATCGGCAATCGACAGGAAGCGGCCCGCCCACCACCGCGTCGGGATGAACCACGCGAACAGCGCCACCGCGAGGCACACGCCCGCGACCCCGCCATCGTGGATCCAGAAAACCGGCGCACCGATCAGCAGGTCGCGCACCGTGCCCCCGCCAACGCCGGTAACCAGCGCGAAGAAGGCCAGCGTGACGAAGGTCTGCCGCTCCTTTGCGGCAACCAGCGCCCCTGTCAGCGCAAAGATCGCCACCCCGGCAAGGTCGAGCCAGTCGAGCAGCGGGGTCAGGACTTCCGTATTCATTTGGCGCCCACCCTTGCGCTGCGCCGGCGGAACATGAGGATGCAGCCGAACAGCGCGCCGATTACCGCCAGCAGGGCGAAGAAGATCAGGATCGGGTGATGCGTGTCCTCGCGCGTCTGCAAATCCATGATGTGCAGGCCCCAGACGAAATCGAAGGTCCGCCACCAGCGCGTGCGCACCGCCTCGATCTGGCCGGTTTCGGTGCCGACATAGACATGGGTGCCGTCCGCCAGCGCCACCTGCCAGACCGGCAGTGGGCGGCGGAAATCGAAGGGGACGTCCTCGGCTGCAAAGCGCGCGGTCGCGGTGACCTTGTCGCCGCCCTCGATACCTTCGGCCACGATCAACCGCGCCTCGACCTCGGACAGCGGGCCCATCGCGCTGCCATCGGGGCGGTATCGCGCGGTCGTCCCGTCCATATAGGCGATGCGCGTGATCGTCTCGCCGCGTTCGACCTGCGTGGTGACCGCGCGCACCGGCCGGGTGCTTTCGGCGGGCAGCGAGACCGCGATCTCGGTATCGGCGGGCAGCGCACGCTCGGGCACCTGCTTGCGCAGATGATTGCCGCGCACTTCCTCGATCGGCTTGGCCACCATGACCAGCCCGGTCACGGTCCACATCAGCACCGGCAGACCGACCAGCCAGCCCAGCCAGATGTGCCACCTTGAAATGCGCTGCATGATGCGCGGACGTTGCATTGCGTCGAGGCTCCCTAGCCGTGGAGGATCGTGCCGATCGCTTCTGCCGCGGCAATGCAATCGAGATCCGCCCACCTGCGCGAGATGACCTGCATTCCGCAAGGCAAGCCGCCCGTTTCGCCCACAGGCAAGACGGTGGAGGGGAGGTTGGGATAGGTTGCCAGCCCTGCCCAGCACAGCGCGGTTGCCCCGGGCTGGTCGGTGCCGTTGATGGTCGCCATGCCATCGAAAAGGCGATCCTCGCGGTGGGGGAAGGCCAGCAGCGGTGCAGGCGGGGCAAGGACGAAGTCGTAGCTGTCGAACAGCGCGGCCCAGGCGATCTCGTTCCGCGCCTGCGCATCGCGCATGTCGAACCAGTCTGTCGCACTGGCGCGCTGCCCGTCGGGGCCGGGCATGCCGCGCGCGAGCGTCACGTTGAGCATGCGCATGTAATCGGCGTGCTGCGCGGCCAGGTCGGGGACGAGGTCGCTTGCGCGATCGACGCTGATACCCGCACGTTCGAGCTCGACGGCCGCCGCTTCGAGCGGTCCGCGCACCGCATCGTCGGTCGGGCAGGACGGGTGATCGAGCAGCAGCAGGAAACGGCTGTCCTTGAACGGTTTGGTCCGCGCGCGCAGCGGGACCGTCTGCGTCAGTTCGACCAGCAGCCGCAGGTCGGCGGCATTGCGCGCCAGGGGCCCGACGACAGACAACGCGCCGTCATGCGCCTCCTGCCCCGCTGCCACCGGGTGGACATGGCCGCGCTTCGAGATCAGCCCCCAACTGCTCTTGTGCCCCCAGACGCCGCAGAAATGCGCGGGAACGCGGATCGACCCGCCGATATCGCTGCCGAAGTCGCAGGGCACCATCCCGCTCGCGACCGCCGCCGCCGAACCGCCCGACGAGCCACCGGGAGACAGCGCGTGATCGTGCGGATTGTTGGTCCGGCCATAGACCGGATTGTTCGATTGCCAGTCGGCGAGGTCGGGCGGGACATTGGTCTTGCCGAGGATGATCGCGCCGGCGCCCTTGAGCTGGCGGACCACCCAGGCGTCGCGCGTGGCGATCGGGTCGGCATATTCGCTGTGACCCCAGGAAGTCGGCAGGCCGCTGACATCGAAGCTTTCCTTGATCGTCATCGGCACGCCGAACAGCGGCTGGTCCTGGGGCAGCCGCCCGGCGGTCATGGTCTTGGCCTGTTCCTGCGCGCGGTCGAAGTCGGTCACCACCACCGCGTTGATATGCGCGTCGAGATGTTCGATCCGCGCAATCGCCGCTTCGACCGCCTCGAGTGGCGACATCTCTCCATGGCGGATCGCGCCCGCAATCTCGATCGCACCGGGTTTCGTGGTTAGTGTCGGATAGGCCATGCTCTTTCCTCCCTGCGCGCCAATGTCGGATAAGCGAACCGCGCGGTCAATCGCGCTCTTGCGCAGGACACATCAGCGCCGCATGGCGTTTTCCAGTGATAGACCGAACATTTTCAGAGGATATCCCATGCGTCGCGCCATCCTGCCCCTGCTGCTCGCCAGCGCCGCCTGCACGCCTGCCGTCACCGACACGCGGATCGAACCGAACGCGGTGCCGCCTGCCGCCGCGGCTCCCGATGGCTACGATCTCAAGGAACAATACGCCAAGCTGGCGGTGATCGAGATGGCGCCCGACACGTCCTTCCTCACCGGGGAAGAGCGCGAGGTGGTCAACCTGCTGATCGAGGCCAGCGGCTATATGGACGAGATCTACCTGCGCCAGCGGGGCGCGGACTTGCCGCAGCTACGCCAGACGATCGCGCGCAGCCGCCGCGCCGACCGCGACATGCTGGTGGCGATGTTCGACCGCAATTTCGGTCCATGGGACGAGGTCGCCGAGCTGCACCCCTTCTGGGGGACGCAGGCCATGCCGGAAGGGGCAGGCTTCTATCCGCAGGACCTGACGCGCGCGGAATTCGACGCCTATCTCGCGGCCAATCCCGACCAGCGCGAGGCACTGACCAGCCCCTATACGGTGGTCAAGCGCAGCGGCGAGGGCTTCGTCGCCGTCCCCTATTCGCAGGAATATCGCGAATGGCTGGTCCCCGCCGCACGCCTGCTCGAACGGGCGGCACAGCGGACGTCCAACCCCAGCCTGAAGAAATTTCTCTCGCTGCGCGCGGCCAGCTTTCTGACCGACGACTATTTTGCCAGCGAGATGGCGTGGATGGACCTGCAGGATACGCCGATCGAGGTCGCGATCGGTCCCTACGAGGTTTATACCGACCGGCTGTACGGTACCAAGACCGCCTTCGAAAGCTTCGTGACGCTGCGCAATCCCGAAGAAAGCGCCGCGCTGGCGAAGTACAAGAACTACCTGCGGACGATGGAAGAGAACCTGCCCATCCCCGACGCGGACAAGAATTTCCAGCGCGGGTTCGAAAGCCCGATTGCAGTGGCCGATCAGGTCCATGGCGGCGGCGACAATGTCCCGGGCACGCAGACCATCGCCTTCAACCTCCCCAATGACGAGCGCGTGCGCGAGGCGAAGGGGGCGAAGAAGGTGATCCTGGCCAATGTGCTCGGCGCCAAATACGACCGTATCCTCGCCCCGATGGCCGAAGTCGTGCTCAAGGATGACCAGGCAGCGCTGGTGGCGAAGAAATACATGGAAGCCAACACGCTGTTCCACGAGCTGTCGCACAGCCTCGGGCCGGGCACGATCACCGTCGATGGCCGGCAGACCACGGTGAACGAGGAGCTGCGCGACCAGTATTCGGCGCTCGAGGAATCGAAGGCCGACGTGATGGGCATCTGGAACATCCTGCTGATGATGGAGAAGGGCGAAATCCCCGCCGCAGAGAAGCCCGAGCTGTTCTCGACCTATTTCACCGGCCTGTTCCGCTCGATGCGGTTCGGCACCGAAAGCGCGCATGGCCGCGGCGCCAAGCTGCAATATGGCTATCTCCAGGAGAAGGGCGCATTCGCCTGGGATGCCGCGGCGCAGCGGTACACGGTGGATTATCCGGCGATGGAAGCGGGCATCCGCGATCTGCTGAGCGCGCAGCTGATGCTGCAGGCGCGCGGCGATTATGCGGGTACCAAGGCCTTCTTCGATCGCCATGCGGTGCTCGACGATGCCGCCAATTCGCGGTTCGCGGCGATGGCCGACATCCCGGTCGATATCGCGCCGGTCTATCCCGACGGGGTCTGAGGGCCCTGGCGCGCGAGCGCCAGGGCCAGCCCGTATCCGAGGATCGGCGCGGCGCCGTAGCCGATGAGCACGCTTGGATAGTTGGACACCAGCGCGGCGAGCGAAAAGCCGAACAGCGAGCCTGCCAGCGCGTGGCGCACGGGTTTCTCCGCAGGAAGCGCGTGGGCGATCAGCAGGAAGCTGGCGAGCAATGCGGCGGCGAGACCGAGCGCGGCAAACGGCTGGTGCAGCGCCAGGTCGACCAGCACGCGCTCGACGAAGGGCTGGGCGGGTAACTCGCCGCGCAGCCCCGCGCTGATGCTGGCGAGAAAGGCGATCCCCGCGACCGGCACCATCCGCCAGTCACCATTTGCATTGTAAAGTCCGATGGCGGCCATCATCACCGCGAGGCCGGTCGCCGCGTCGGGCTGCAGGCTGGCCGCGAGCAGCGCTGCCAGCAGGATCGGCGGGGCGTACTCCGCGTCCCGCGCCGCCAGCACCACCAGTGCGGGAACAACCAGCGCACCGGCATGCAGCGTGAGCGGCCCCAGCGGCAGCCAGCGCGCTATGCCGTTGAGGTGGGGGCCGCTGAGGAGCGGGATGAACAGCAGCGCCAGCAGCACCACCGCCAGCACACGTTGCCGACCGCCGGCCAGGCGTATCCGCACAAGGGTTGCAACCGGTAATGCCAGCAGCAGGGCCAGCGCATTGCCGACCGGATAGGCCAGCGGAGCGCGGCCCAAAGCAAGAAAGATCAGACCCGCCAGAACGGGCGTGCCGAGCGCGAGGACGATTGCCGCGCGCCCGGCCATTCAGCGGCCCTCGCTTGTCGCAGGAAGGGCCGCTGTCTTCGCCATTCCGATCAGACGTGGATGGGCTTGCCCTGAACCGCCATCGCCGCTTCCTTGATCGCTTCGGAATGCGTCGGATGGGCGTGGCAGGTGTAGGCGATATCTTCGGATGTAGCGCCGAATTCCATCGCCTGCGTCGCCTGCGAGATCATAGTCCCGGCCACGCTGGCGATCGCCCAGACGCCGAGCACGCGGTCGCTTTCGGCCTCGGCGATGATCTTCACGAAGCCGTCGGGTTCGTGATTGGTCTTCGCGCGGCTGTTGGCCATCATCGGGAACTTGCCGACTTTGACCTTCGACTTGTCGCCGCCCATCTTCTCGATGGCTTCTTCCTGCGTCAGGCCGACACCGGCAAACTCGGGCCAAGTGTAGACCACACCGGGGATGAGATCGTGGTTCACGATGCCCGTCTGCCCGGCGACGTTCTCGGCGCAGGCGATGCCTTCGTCTTCGGCCTTGTGCGCCAGCATCGGGCCAGGGACTACATCGCCGATTGCCCAAACGCCATCGACCTTGGTGCGGAACTCGTGATCGATCTCGATCTGGCCGCGCTGGTTGGTTTCCAGCCCGATCGCGTCGAGGCCGAGACCCTCGGTATTGGGACGGCGCCCGATCGACACGAGCACGCAATCGGCGTCGAGCGTTTCCGCTTCGCCGCCCGCGGCGGGTTCGAGCGTGAGCGTGGCCTTCTTGCCCTTGACCGTGCAGCCGGTAACCTTGGTCGACAGGCGCAGTTCCATGCCCTGCTTCTTAAAGATCTTGGCCGCTTCCTTGCGCACGTCGTCGTCCATGCCGGGGAGCAGCTTGTCGAGATATTCGACCACGATCACCTCGGCGCCGAGACGACGCCAGACCGAACCGAGTTCGAGCCCGATCACGCCGCCGCCGATGACGACCATTTTCTTGGGCACCGACTTGAGTTCGAGCGCACCGGTCGAATCGACTACGATCTGCTTGTCGTTATCGACTTCGACACCCGGCAGCGGGGTGACCGAGGAGCCCGTGGCGATGATCACGTCCTTCGCGGTGAAGGTTTCATCACCGACCTTGACCGTATGCGCGTCCTGGAAGGTGGCGTGGCCCTTCTTCCAGTCGATCTTGTTCTTCTTGAACAGGAATTCGATCCCGCCGGTCAGACTTTTCACTGCATCGCGGCGCTGCGCGTGCATCTGCTCGAGATTGAGCTTGGGAGTGACGTCGACACCGAGCGCGGCCATCGAACCATTGCTCGCCGCGTCGAAATATTCGGATGCGTGCAGCATCGCCTTCGACGGGATGCAGCCCACGTTGAGGCAGGTCCCGCCGAGTGTATCGCGGCTGTCGGCGCAAGCAGTCTTGAGGCCGAGTTGGGCCGCGCGGATTGCCGCGACATAGCCCCCGGGGCCCGCACCGATGACAAAGAGATCGTAGTCGTATTCAGCCATTATTTCTTCCTCAAAGGTCGATCAGCATCCGGGTGGGATCTTCGATCGCTTCCTTGATGATCTTGAGTGCAGTGACCGCCTCGCGGCCGTCGATCAGGCGGTGGTCGTAGGACAGCGCGATATACATCATCGGGCGGATGACGATTTCGCCATCGACCACCACCGCGCGGTCCTCGATCCGGTGCAGGCCGAGCACGGCGCTCTGCGGCGGGTTGATGATCGGGGTCGACATCAGCGATCCGAACACGCCGCCGTTGGAGATGGTGAAGGTGCCGCCCTTCATATCGTCCATCGTCAGCGTGCCGTCCTTGGCGCGCTTGCCGAAATCGGCGATGTCCTTCTCGATCCGCGCGAAACCCTTGTCCTGCGCGTCACGGATGACCGGGACGACGAGGCCGTTGGGTGCCGACACGGCGACCGAGATATCGACATAGTCGTGATAGACGATCTCGTCGCCTTCGATATAGGCGTTGACCGAGGGGACGTCCTTCAGCGCCAGGCAGGCGGCCTTCGCGAAGAAGCCCATGAAGCCGAGCCGGATGTCGTGCTTCTTGGCGAACATGTCCTTGTACTTGCCGCGCGCCTCCATCACCGCCGACATGTCGACATCGTTGAAGGTGGTCAGCAGCGCGGCGTTTTCCTGCGCGCCCTTGAGCCGCTTGGCGATGGTCTGGCGCATCCGCGTCATCTTGACGCGTTCCTCGCGGCGCTCGCCGCCGGTGGCGGCGGGCGGGGCCGATGATGCTGCCGGAGCTGCGCCGCCATCGCGCTTGGCATTCGCCGCAGCGATCACGTCTTCCTTGGTCAGGCGGCCGTCCTTGCCGGTGCCCTTGATGGTCGAGGGATCGACGCCGTGTTCGAGCACCGCACGGCGCACCGCGGGCGACAGCGTCTGGGCGGCGTCCGACGAGGCCGCGGGAGCGGGGGCGGGCGTTTCGGCGCGCTCCTGCTTGCCTTCGGCGCGTTCTTCCTGCGCCCGGCCGGCTTCGGCACCCTTGGCCGCAGGCGCAGCGCCTTCCTCGATCACCGCGATGACCGCATCGATCTCGACCGTGTCGCCGACCGCGACCTTGAATTCCTTGATCACGCCGGCGACGGGCGAGGGGGCCTCGACCGCGACCTTGTCGGTTTCGAGGCTGACGATCGGTTCGTCGACCGCGACCGCGTCGCCGACGTTCTTGAGCAGTTCGCCGACGGTCGCTTCGTTGACCGATTCACCCAGCGTGGGAACTTTGACTTCGGTGGCCATAATCTCGCTTTCCCGAGTTACTTGCAGTCACTGCGGACGTTCGGCGCGCTGCCGTTGAGTCCGAGTGCGATATTGACGAGGGCTTCCTGCTGCACCTGGTGGCGGCTGGCGTAACCCGTGGCGGGCGAGGCAGCGACTTCGCGGCCGGCATAACACGGACGCATGCCCGTTTTGCCTGCGGCCTCGGCGGCTTCCTCGATCAGGCGATCGACGAAGAACCACGCGCCATTGTTCTTCGGCTCTTCCTGGCACCAGACGATCTGCTCGAGATTGGTCATGCGTTCGAGACGCACGGCCAGCGGTTCGCCGGGGAAGGGGTAGAGCTGCTCGATCCGGACGATCGAGACGTCCTCCAGTTCGGCCTCGTCGCGGCGCTGCATCAGGTCGTAGGCGACCTTGCCGCTGCACAGTACGAGCCGTTTGACCTTCTCGTCGGCAATGTCCTTCATGTCGGACTTGATCCGCATGAAGTGCTGATCGCCCATGAATTCCGCCGCATCCGACTTCGCCAGCGGATGGCGCAGCAGGCTCTTCGGCGTCATGATGACCAGCGGCTTGCGGAAGCTGCGCAGCATCTGGCGGCGCAGGACGTGGAAGTAATTGGCCGGCGTGGTGATGTTGCAGACCTGGATATTGTCGTTCGCGCACAGCTGCAGGAACCGCTCGAGCCGGGCCGAGCTGTGCTCGGGGCCCTGGCCTTCGTAGCCATGCGGCAGCAGCAGGACGAGGCCGTTGGCGCGCAGCCATTTGACCTCGCCCGCGGCGATGAACTGGTCGATCACGATCTGCGCGCCATTGCCGAAATCGCCGAACTGCGCTTCCCACATCACCAGGCTCTTGGGATCGGCCATGGCGAAGCCGTATTCGAAGCCCAGCACGCCATATTCGGACAGCGGGCTGTCATAGACCTCGAACTTGCCATGCGGCAGCGTGGTCAGCGGGATGTATTTGCGCTCGTCCTTCTGGTCGACCCAGACGGCGTGGCGCTGGCTGAACGTGCCGCGCCCCGAGTCCTGGCCCGACAGACGCACGCCGAAGCCTTCGGTGACGAGGCTGCCGAAAGCGAGCGCTTCGGCGGTGGCCCAGTCGAACCCTTCGCCGCTGGAGAACATTTCCTCCTTGGCCTTGAGCACGCGGCCGAGTGTCTTGTGGATGGTCAGGTCGTCGGGCACCGAGGTGAGCGTGCGGCCGAGGCTGTCGAACAGCTTCTTCTCGACCGCGGTTTCGACGTTTCGGCGAGCGCTTTCCGGATCGGCGGGCTTGTTCATGCCCGACCACCGGCCACCGAACCAGTCGGCCTGGTCGGGCTTGTAATCCTTGGCCGCTTCGAACTCCTGTTCGAGGTGGTCGATAAACTCGGCGCTCAGCCCGTCGGCATAGCCCTTCTCGATCACGCCTTCTTCCTCGAGGCGCGCGGAGTAGATCTCGCTGACCTTGGGGTGCTGGCGGATCTCGTCATACATCAGTGGCTGGGTGAACTTGGGCTCGTCGCCCTCGTTATGACCGAAGCGCCGATAGCACCACATGTCGATCACGATGTCGCGGCCGAAGGTCTGGCGGTATTCGACCGCCAGTTTGCAGGCGAAGGTGACCGCTTCGGGATCGTCGCCGTTCACATGCAGGATCGGCGCCTGCACACCCTTCGCCACATCGCTGGGGTAGGGCGAGGAGCGCGCGAATTGCGGGCTGGTGGTGAAGCCGATCTGGTTGTTGATGACGAAGTGCAGGCAGCCGCCGGTGTTGTAGCCGCGCACGCCCGAGAAGCCGAGGCATTCCCACACGATACCCTGGCCGGCAAAGGCCGCATCACCGTGGAGCAGCACCGGCAGGACCTGTTCGTGCTGCTTGAGATCGTCGCGGATTGCCTGCTGCGCGCGGCTCTTGCCAAGTACGACCGGGTTCACCGCCTCGAGATGGCTGGGGTTGGGCACCAGCGACATGTGCACGTTGATACCGTCGAATTCGCGGTCGGTGCTGGTGCCGAGGTGGTATTTCACATCGCCTGAACCGCCGACATCGTCGGGATTGGCGCTGCCGCCCGAGAATTCGTGGAAGATGACCTTGTACGGCTTGCCCATGACATTGGCGAGCACGTTGAGCCGGCCACGGTGGGCCATGCCGTAGATGATCTCGCGCGTGCCCAGCTGGCCGCCATATTTGATCACCGCTTCGAGCGCGGGGATCATCGATTCGCCGCCATCGAGGCCGAACCGCTTGGTGCCGACGTATTTCTTGCCGAGGAATTTCTCGTACTGCTCGCCGCGGATCACGGCAGCGAGGATCGCCTTCTTGCCTTCGGGGGTGAACTGGATCGTGTCTTCGGGCGTCTCGAACTTGTCCTGCAGGAACCGGCGTTCCTCGGTGTCCGAAATATGCATGTATTCGAGGCCGACATTGCCGCAATAGGTCGCGCGCAACACGTCGAAGAGCTCGCCGATGCTGACCCATTCGAAGCCGAACACGCCGCCGACATAGACCTCGCGGTCTTCCTGGCCGCCGAAGCCATGCCATTCGAGCGTCAGATCCTCGGGCACTTCGCGATGCGACAGGCCCAGCGGGTCGAGATTGGCCGCCAGATGGCCGCGCACACGATAGAGGCGCACCAGCAGCATGGCGCGGATCGAATCGTCCGCCGCCTGCTCGATCGCCTTGGGATCGAGCGCCTTGCCCGTCTTTTCCGCCGCCTTGGCCACCGCCATCCGCATCTGCGTGGGATCGAGCGCGGCGGTCAGATCCGCCTCGCTGTCGACCACTTCGGCAAGCCAGCGCGGGTTGCCCCAGCTCGGGCCCTGCTGCGGGCCTTCCTGGTCGCCCAGCTCGGGGAGGAATTCGTGGCTTTCGTTGCCCATCCGGGTCACCTTCTCGTGCCGACCTGCTGTCGGCTCTCTATGGCAATGCCTCAGCCGCGCGGACGGTCCCGAAACAGGGGGCCGTCCGCGCTGGCCGTCAGGCGAGTTCCTTCAGCAGCGCGTCGAGCGTGGTGCCGAGTTCGCTGGGCGAGGGGGAGACGCGGATGCCCGCAGCTTCCATCGCGGCGATCTTGTCGTCGGCGCCGCCCTGGCCACCCGAAACGATGGCGCCGGCATGGCCCATGCGGCGGCCCGGAGGCGCGGTACGTCCGGCGATGAAGCCGACCATCGGCTTCTCGCGGCCCTTGGCGGCTTCCTGCTTGATGAATTCGGCGGCTTCCTCTTCGGCGCTGCCGCCGATTTCGCCGATCATGATGATCGACTTGGTGTCGTCATCGTCGAGGAAGAGGTCGAGCACGTCGATGAAATTGGTGCCGTTGACCGGGTCGCCGCCGATGCCGACTGCGGTGGTCTGGCCGAGGCCGACCATGGTGGTCTGGTGCACGGCTTCATAGGTCAGCGTACCCGAACGGCTGACAACGCCGACGCTGCCCTTCTTGAAGATCGATCCGGGCATGATGCCGATCTTGCATTCGCCGGGGGTCAGGACGCCGGGGCAGTTCGGGCCGATCAGGCGCGACTTAGAACCTTCGAGCGCGCGCTTGACGCGCACCATGTCGAGCACGGGAATGCCTTCGGTGATCGCGACGATCAGTTCGATCTCGGCATCGATCGCCTCGAGGATCGAATCCGCGGCGAACGGCGGCGGGACATAGATGCACGAAGCGGTCGCGCCGGTTTCCGCCTTGGCTTCGGACACCGTGTTGTAGACCGGCAGGCCGATATGCTCGCTACCGCCTTTGCCGGGGGTAACGCCGGCAACCATCTGCGTGCCGTAAGCGAGCGCCTGCTCGGTGTGGAACGTACCGGTATCGCCGGTCATGCCTTGGGTGATGACCTTGGTGTTCTTGTCGACGAGGATACTCATTCGGCACTCTCCTGGGGAATTGCGGAAATTTCGAAACGGGCGAACGGGCGCTTTGCATCACCCGCGGGATCGACCCGGACCGTATGGCCCGCGATCGTCCAGAAATAGCTGTAACCGTCCTGCTGTTCGGGCATGCCGATCGACTGCGAAACCTCTTGCAGCAGGGGGACGTAGGAAGCGGTGTCCGGAAGGAAGGCCTGCACGACGCAGGTCTTGGCCTCGAGTTGCTCGTTCGCAACGACGATCAGCGTGTTATTGCCCTCTTTCTGGTAAAGTCCCTTGAACACACGCTGCGATCGTGCGCCACGCCGCTTGGCATTGTCCCACTCCATCGGGGGCAAATTATCGTATCGCACATCATCGGTTTCGGTGATTGCCTGGCAAGCGGCGATCGCTTCTGCGACGTGCGGTGCGGTGGCTGCCTCCTGCTGCGCCGCGGCGGGAGCGGCGAGCAGCAGGGCGGGGAGGAAAAAGAGCTTCCGCATCGTCTCGCTCAGGCCAGCGAGCTGTCCAAGCCCTTGCAGGCTTCGAGCAGTTCTTCGACCGCGTCGGTCGAGACCTTGAGGTTGGACTTCTCTTCGTCCGACAGTTCGATTTCGATCACCTCTTCGGTGCCGCCCGCGCCGATCATCGTCGGCACGCCGACATACAGCCCGTCGAGGCCGTATTTGCCATCGACATAGCTGGCGCAGGGCAGGATGCGCTTGGTGTCGCCGAGATAGGCTTCGGCCATCGCGATCGCGCTGGTGGCGGGGGCGTAATAGGCCGATCCATTGCCGAGCAGGCCGACGATCTCGCCGCCGCCCTTGCGGGTGCGATCGACGATTTCGTCGATGCGGCTTTCCGACACGCCCTTGATCTTGGCGAAATCGTTGACCGGGATGCCGTTGATCGTGGTGTAGCTGGTGACCGGGACCATGGTGTCGCCGTGGCCGCCGAGCACGAACGCGTTAACGTCCTTGACCGAAACGTCGAATTCCCAGGCGAGGAAAGTGGCGAAGCGGGCGCTGTCGAGCACGCCGGCCATGCCGACGACCTTGTTGTGCGGCAGGCCGCTAAATTCGCGCAGCGCCCAGACCATCGCGTCGAGCGGGTTGGTGATGCAGATGACGAATGCGTCGGGCGCGTTGTTCTTGATGCCTTCGCCGACCGCTTTCATCACTTTGAGGTTGATGCCGAGCAGATCGTCGCGGCTCATGCCAGGCTTGCGCGGCACGCCCGCGGTGACGATCACCACGTCGGCACCGGCGATGTCGGCATAGTCGTTGGTGCCGGTGATCTTGGCGTCAAAGCCTTCGACCGGGCCGCACTGGCTGAGGTCGAGCGCCTTGCCCTGCGGCATGCCTTCGGCGATGTCGAACAGGACGATGTCGCCCATTTCTTTCTTCGCCGCGAGGTGGGCGAGCGTTCCGCCGATCATGCCGGAGCCGATAAGGGCGATCTTCTTGCGTGCCATGGAAATGAGGGTCCTTGTTCCTGCCGTGCGGGACAGAGATGATACCCGGACCGAAACTGGGCCATGCGTCAAGTGTCCCGCAGAGGAGGCATGGCACCCGGTCGATTGCGGTTGCGCCCTAGGCCCGCGCCGGAGGGATTGCAACCGCCAATGCTTGCAGTCCCCAAACTATGTTTGCAAATGGTTCGCAGTTGCAATAAGCGCGCGAATTCAAGGATATGCAGGCAGTGCGGGCAAACGGGATTGCAGATCGCGAATCCCTTGTGGCCTCGCTTGGCTCCCGCGCGCCACGGGCCGTGCCGCCGCGACGCGAGCGTGCATCGCTGGCACGGATTTGCGCCCATGAGCACCTAAGCGGGCGGGTATGTCACCTCCGGAAGAATGCTTACCCCCGGCTGCGCCGCGGCTTAGCGGGCCAGCAGCGCATCGATCGCGATCGATCCCTCGAGGCTTTCGGCAAGCCGGCGGTCGAGCGTGCGGCAGACTCCCAGCCACCATTCATACGCCTCGGTATCGCCGGTAAAATGCGCCTGTTCGGCCTGCTGCCGCGCGGCTTCGGCGGCGCCCATGCCGTGTTCGGCAAAGTGCCGCAGCGCAGCGCGCATCATATGGTCGAAGCTCGAGGCTTCCGCCTGCATATGCGCCGCATCGCCATTGTCGTTGGCAGCGCGGGCGAGCGCCTTTTTCGCCAGTGCGCGGGCGATCGGCGAATGCGCGGCGGAACGAGCGGCGGCGAAATGGAGGGGCATGCCTCTATCCTTGTGAAGCGGCTGGGGGATCATTCTGTCCTACCCGGCCACCGCTAAGCTTCGGTTCCGCAGCATGGTTGTGAAGACGTAAAGGATTGCCTCCGCGCAAGATACGCGGCTATTTCCGGCCCGGCTCGCTGATCCATTTGCCCGAATTGGCATATTCCTCCTTCACGCGCCCCGATTGCGGCAGCTTGGTGCTTGCGGGGACGGCAGTCGTCGCACCTGTCGCGCCTACCGGCGCCGTCGAGGCCGCGCCGAGGCTGATCGTGTCGTTCGATGGCGGGGCAGGGGCCACCGGACCCGGCACATCGAGTTCCGCTCGCCGGATATTGGGTGCAGCCAGCGGTTCGCTCCCGGCATAGGCATCGGTGAAGGCGCCCGCGGTGCCCGCGCCGCCCTTCCAGCGATAGAACCGGTGCGCGCCGATCGCGCCGATGAAATCCAGGCTCGCCGCCCAATAGGGGTTCACGTAATTGGTATGGTAATGCGTTGCGAGGCCGATTGGCTGGTACACCTCGCCCGCCAGCGCCCCCAGCGCGACCGACTGCGCCACCGCCCAGGCCTGGCGGGCGGGCGTGCGGCGAAGCGATCCGTCGCACGTAAAGCTGAACTGGCAGCCGGTTGTGCGCTCCGATCCCTGGAACACCACGCCGCAGATACTGGCCGGATAGGCCGGATGCGCGACCCTGTTGAGAACGACTTGCGCCACCGCCTGCTGCCCGGCGTAGCTTTCGCTGGCCGCCTCGTAATAGACCGCCATCGACAGGCATTGCAGCGCGCGGGCCTTGTCGAGCCCGCTGCCCGCCTGGCGGAACGCCTGCGCCGCGGCGCCCGCCCCGTGGCTTTCGGCAAATTCGACCGTTTCGAACGTGCCCTCGCTCTGGCGCAGGTCGCTGACATCGATCGCCAGGCGCGGGGCATCCTCGAGATAATAAAACGCCGAGCCGGGGAAACTGTCACCCGGGGTTTCGAACGGCATGGGGGCGAAGGCGACGCGTTCCTCGGCAAGCCCCATCGCGCTTTTCAGATCCGCCCATTCGCCCTGCGCGGCAACCGTCGGCAATGCGATCGCTCCGGCGAGCAGCGCCCCGCGCGAGACCAGTTTGCGCCGCTTTTGGCGGCGCGCCTCGAACCGCCTGGCGCGTGCGGACGGGGCGCGCGGGGCACGCCTGCTTCGATCCGCTCTGGCCTTCGATTGACGCAATTCGCTTCCTGCTTTCGTCCGCTGCAATAGCCCAGCCTGGTCCATATCCCTAGCCGGACGGGCGCACCATCCCGCATCGGGACGTAAGGTGCGGTCGCCATATAACTATCAGATAGTGCTTAACGAAGGATCGTCTTGTGCATTGCGGCATCGCGCGTTAGTCGGACGGCCGAGTCACGGGTTGGCCTGTTCGCGCAGGCCCGAAGAGGGAAGGAGGTGCAAACCCTCCGCTGCCCCCGCAACTGTGACCGGGGAGCGATCCCGCTACATGCCACTGGGCCTTGCGTCCGGGAAGGCGGCGGGAAAGCGTTGATCCGGGAGCCAGGAGACCTGCCCATGACCGTCGTTCGGCCGCGGGCGGGGTGTATCGTAGGCAAACGTGGAAGGAGCAATACTGCTCCCTCCCGTCATGGACGGCGATTCGTCTATGATAGGAGGTTACGTGTACAAATATCTGTTTTTCCTGACGGCTTCGGCCATTCCCGCGGCAGCTCACGCACAAAGTCCGAGCGAGCAGGCGCTCGCCGAGATCGTCGACCGGCAGGATGCGGCCAGCGACCAGGCCACCGGTTCCGACGCGCCCCGTACAGGCACCGAGCCGCGCGCCGGTGAGGCGGTCATCACCGTCACCGCCAATGGCCTCGGCACCGATCTGCGCAATACCGGCCAGTCGGTCACCGTCATCGACCGCACCGAGATCGAGACGCTCCAGGGCGCCGATCCGGTGCGCGCGCTCAACCGCGTCCCCGGTCTGTCGCTGTCGCGCAGCGGCGGGATCGGCACGGTGACCAGCGTCAATGTGCGCGGGGCGAATGCCGATCAACTGCTCGTGCTCGTCGACGGCGTGCGCGTCGCCGATCAGGCCAGCCCGTCGGGCGGCTTCGATTTCGGCAATCTGCTGCTTGGCACCGCGGGCAAGGTCGACGTCCTGCGCGGCTCGAACAGCACGATCTGGGGCTCCGAAGCCGTGGGCGGCGTGGTCGATGTCTCGACCCGTACCGAGCGCGGGCTTGCGGGCAGCGTCGAGTTCGGCGCGCGCGACACGCTCTTCGCCAGCGCGGCAGCAGGCGCGGGCAATGACGATGTGTTCTTCGGCCTGACCGGCTCGTGGTACGAAACCGATGGTTTCTCCGCCGCCGCCTCGGGGACCGAAGCCGATGGCGCGCAGCAATTCGCGCTCGGCACCAGCGCCTTCGTCAACCTGACTCCCGGCCTCGAACTCTTCGCACATGGCAATTTCGCTGAGGGCGAGGTCGAGATCGACGGCTTCCCCGCGCCTACCTATGTGCTTGCCGACACCGACGATACGCAGAAGACTACGCGCTATTGGGGCGATGTCGGGCTGGCCTATTACGGCAACGACCTCACGCTACGCGCGGCTTACAGCCGTTCGGACACCGAACGCGCCAACCGCAATGGCGCAGGCGCCGAAACCTTCGCCAGCGACGGCAGCTCCGAACGGGTTTCGCTGCGCGGCGAATACCGCCTGCTGGGCGGACTGGCGCTGGCCTTCGGCGGCGATCACGAATGGACCGCGTTCGAAACCAGCTTCGATGCGGCAGCTGAAACCGAGATCAGCGGCGCCTATGCGCAGCTGGGCTGGGTGATGGGCCGGCTCGCCGCGCATGCCGGGGCGCGCGTCGATGATCACGAACAGTTCGGCACGCATGTCAGCTTCGGCGGCGATGTCAGCTATGGCTTCGGCAGCGACTGGCGGCTGCGCGCCAGCGTGGGCGAAGGCTTCAAGGCTCCGACGCTGTACCAGCTGCTGTCCTTCTACGGGAACACCCAGCTCGAGCCCGAGGAAAGCACCAGCTACGATCTCGGTGTCGAAAAGGGCCAGCGCGGTTCGGGCCTGCACCTCGCACTCACCGGCTTCCGCCGAGACAGCGACAATCTGATCGGTTTCGGCTTTACCGCCGATCGGCCCTCTGGTGTCTATCTCAACACCGCCCGCGCCCGCGCGCAGGGGATCGAGGCCGAGGCCGGTATCGACCTTGCCCCCGGCTTGCGGCTGGCGGGGACCTATGCCTACGTCGATGCGGAAGATCGCACCTCCGGTCTCGAACTGGCGCGGCGGCCCAACCATTTCGGCACGCTCTATGCCGATTGGGCCAGCGGCTTCGGCCTCGCGCTGGGGGCGGATCTGCGGATCGTCGGTCCCAGCTGGGATAATGGCGCCAACACCAACCGTATCGACGGTTACGAACTGCTCGACCTGCGGGCATCCTTCGGCGTGGCTGACAATCTGGAGCTGTTCGGCCGGGTCGAGAATGTCTTCGACACCGATTACCAGACGGTCGCCGGCTATGGCTCCGCCGGACGCGGGGTCTTCGGCGGGATCAGGGCGCGGATGTGAAGCCGCTGATGATCGCCTCGGTCCTGCTGCTCGCCGCTTGCGCGGGCAGCAGGGCCGATGCGCCGCCGCCGCAAGGCCGCCCGACGATCGTCAGCCTCAACCCCTGCACCGACGCGATCCTCGCCGAGATCGCCGCACCGGGGCAATTGCTGGCGATTTCGCATTATAGCAAGGATCCGCGCGCCAGCTCGATGGAGCCGGCCACGGCGGCACGGTTCCGTGCCACCGGCGGCACGGTGGAGGAGGTGCTTGCGCTCGATCCCGATCTGGTGGTCGCGGGCAGTTTCCTCTCCCCGGCGACACGCGCCTCGCTGGATTCGCTGGGCATTGAAGTGGCGACCTTCGGCATCGCCCACGATGTCGATGACAGCGCGGCGCAGGTGCGCGAACTGGCGGCTTTGGCGGGTAGTCCCGCAGCAGGCGAACGGCTGGTCGCGCGAGATCGAGGCGGCGCTTGCCGCTGCTGCCCCGGCGAATGGCGAACGCATCGAGGCACTGCTGTGGCAGCCCGGCGGGATCGTCGCGGGCGAACAGGCGCTGGTGAGCGATCTGCTCGCACGGACCGGTTTCGAGAATGTCGCTCCCTTGCGCGGGCTTGCGCAGGCCGATTTCGTGTCGCTCGAGGACGTCGTCGCCGCACCGCCCGAAGTGCTGCTGGTCGCAGGCGGCGCAGTGGGCCAGCGCCATCCGGTGCTCGGTGCGCTACCGCAGATGCGACGCGAGCACTTCGATACCAGCCTGCTCTATTGCGGCGGCCCCACAATCATCCGCGCCGCCGAACGGCTGGCCGCGATCCGGCGGAGCGCATCATGAACCGCGCCACGGTGCTGTTCGGCGCGCTGCTCGTGCTCGCGCTGCCGCTGTCGCTGCTGGCCGGGCGCGTGTGGCTCGATCCGGCGAGCACGCCCAATGCCGCGGTGATCCTTGCCGAACTGCGCCTGCCACGCGCGCTGCTGGCGATTGTAGTCGGCGCGGGGCTGGGCGCGAGCGGCGCGGCCATGCAGGGGTATCTGCGCAATCCGCTGGCCGATCCGGGGCTGTTCGGTATCGCGCCGGGCGCGGCACTGGGCGCGGTCGCCGCGCTGTGGTTCGGCTATGCCGCTGCGCCCTATCTGCTCCCCGCCTTCGCGCTGGTCGGCGCGGGCGGCGCCATGGCGCTGCTAGCCGCGATTGCCGGCCGGACCGGCGGGATCGCGCTGTTCACGCTCGCCGGGCTGATGGTCGCCAGCCTTGCCGGGGCGCTGACCGCACTGGCGATCAGCATGGCGCCCAATGCCTTTGCGATGAGCGAGATCGTCATGTGGCTCAACGGCGCGCTGACCGATCGCAGCTGGCGCGATGTTTGGGTGGCCGCGCCGCTGGTAGCGCTGGGTATCGTGGTGTTGGCGCGCGCGGGCGCTGCGCTCGATGCGCTGACGCTGGGCGAGCCGGTCGCCCGGTCGCTGGGGGTCGACACGCATCGTTTGCTGTGGCTGCTGATCGTCGGCGTCGGATTGACCGTTGGCGCCAGCGTCGCGGTGGCGGGCATCATCGGCTTCGTCGGGCTGATCGTGCCGCACCTCGTGCGCCCGCTGACCGATCGCCGACCCTCGCAGCTGATCCTGCCCAGCGCGCTCGCGGGCGCGCTGCTGGTGCTGGTGGCTGACAGCGCGGTGCGCGTGCTGCCGCTGGTTACCGAATTGCGGCTGGGCATCGCGCTCAGCCTGCTTGGCGCGCCGTTCTTCCTGTGGCTGCTGCTGCGCATGCGCCGGGGGCTGGCATGAGGCTGGCGGCGGCACAGCTGTCGATCGCCGAGCGGTTGGACCGGGTCTCGCTGGTCCTCGAACCCGGCACGATCACCGCGATCTGCGGGCCCAATGGCGCGGGCAAGTCGAGCCTGCTCGAAGCGCTTGCCGGGCTGCTTCCGGCCGGCGACGGGGCGGTGTTTCTCGACCGGCAGCAGATCGCCGCGCTGCCCCTGCGCGAGCGGGCACGGCGTATCGGATATCTGCCGCAAGCGCATGAAATCGCATGGGATGTGCCCGTGCGCAGCGTGGTCGAACTCGGCCGGCTGCCGCATGGCGACCGGCTGGCGGCACCGGTCGATGCCGCGCTCGACGCGCTCGACATCCGGGACCTCGAAAAGCGCCGCGCGCAGTCGCTGTCGGGCGGCGAGACCGCGCGCGTCCTGCTGGCACGGGTGCTGGCGGGCGAACCGCAATGGATCCTCGCCGACGAACCGCTCGCCGCGCTCGATATCGCGCACCAGCTCGCGCTGCTGAGGCATTTGCGGCGAGCGGCGCAGGGCGGGGCGGGCGTGGTGCTCGTGCTGCACGATCTCGCGCATGCGATGAACCATGCCGACCGCGTGGTGGTGCTCGACCGCGGCGTGGTTGCCGCCGACGGCGCATGCGAAGACGCGCTCGACCAGCAGGTGATCGAGCGCGTCTGGAAAGTGCCCGTCCGGTGGATCGGCGAACCGCGCCACCGGGCGTTGGTCAGCCGGTGATCAGTTAACCGTGCGCGGCGGCAGCTTGCCGTCGGAAGCCTCGCTGTCCGCCGCTTCGTCCCCCGCGATCAGGCCGCGCGCTTCGAGCATCGGGGTCACGTCGGGTTCGCGCCCGGCGAAGTTCCGGAACATCTCGAAATAGTCCATGGTCCCGCCCGTGCTCAGCACGGTCTTGCGATAATGGTCGCCATTGGCGCGCGTGAGCCCGCCATTGTCCATGAACCACTTGCGGCTGTCGCGGTCGAGCATCTCGGTCCACAGATAGCTGTAATAACCAGCGCTATAGCCGCTGGGCGAGCTGAAGATGTGGTTGAAATAGGTCGTCCGGTAACGCGGCGGGACGAGGTCGATTTCCAGCCCCAGTTCCTCGAGCGACTTGCGTTCGAAGGCGGTGACCTTCTCGGGCGTGTCGATCGCGGCGGCTTCCGCCTGCGACAGCGCGGCCCACTTCATGTCGAGCAGGGCGGCTTCGACGACTTCGCCGAAATCGTAGCCCTGGTTGAACTTCGAGGCCGCCTCGAGCTTCTCGATCATTTCAGCCGGGATGGTTTCCCCCGTCCGGTAATGCTTGGCGTAGTTCGACAGCACTTCGGGATAGGTCGCCCACATCTCGTTGACCTGGCTCGGATACTCCACGAAGTCGCGTGCGACCGCGGTGCCCGAAAGGCTTTCGTAGCGCTGGTCGGCGAAGAAGCCGTGCAGCGCGTGGCCGAATTCGTGGAACAGCGTGTTGACGTTGTCGAAGCTGACCAGCTGCACTTCACCCTCGGGTGCCTTGGGAATGTTGAGCACGTTGTAGATCACCGGCTTGGTGCCCCACAGATCGCTCTGGTCGACGAAGTTGCTCATCCATGCCCCGCCGCGCTTGGACTCGCGCTGGAACGGATCGAAGTAGAACAGCCCCAGCTCGCTGCCGTCGCGGTCGAACACCGTGTAGGTCGTCACGTCGGGGTGATAGACGGGCAGGTCACTGCGCTTCTGGAAGGTCAGGCCGTAGAGATTTTCGGCGGCATAGAACACGCCGTCCTCGAGCACGGTATCGAGCTGGAAATATTCCGCCATCGCGTCTTCGTCGAGGTCGTAGCGTTCGGCCTTGACCTTGTTGGCATAGCGGTACCAGTCCCATGGCTGGACTTCGAAATCGCCCCCTTCGGCAGCGATCGCTTCGTTGAGCATGGCGGCTTCGCGGCGCTGCGTGTTGGCGAGCGCGGGGACCATGCGTTCCATGAAGCCGAGCGCGGTGGCGGGCTTTTCGGCCATGCGGTCCCACATTGCGTAGCTGGCCCAGTCGGCTTCACCGAACAGCGCGGCCTTCTCGGCGCGCAGCGCGGCGGTCTTGGCCACCAACGGACGCGTGTCGATTTCTGTCGTGCCATTGGCGCGGTTGTAGCTCGCCATGAACAGCTTCTCGCGCGCGGCGCGGTTGGTCATGTTCGGCAGCAGCGGCTGCTGCGTCGTGTTCTGCAGCGCGATGGCATATTTGCCCGCATAGCCCTTTTCGGCAGCGAGGTCGGCGGCGGCCTTGATGTCGGATTCGGACAGGCCGGCGAGGTCTTCGCGGCTGTCGAAGACGACTGGCTGGTCGGCCATGGCGGCGCGCGCCTGCTGGCCGAACTCGGTGGTGATTTCGGACAGTTCGGAATTGATTTCCTTGACCCGCGTGCGCTGTGCTTCGGTCAGCAGTGCGCCAGCATGGACCATGCCTTCATAGGTGTCTTCGAGCAGCGCCGCGTCTTCGGGCGTCATCGTCATCGCGGCGCGGTTGTCGTACACTGCCTTCACCCGCGCGAAGAGTTCGGGGTTGAGGACGATCGAGTCGCCATGCGCGGTCAGCTTGGGGCTGATTTCGGTGTTGATTTCGTCGAGCCGGTCGGTGGTGTTCGACCCGGTCACGGCGAAGAACACGCGGGCCACGCGGCCGAGCATGCGGCCCGATTTTTCCAGCGCCACGATGGTGTTGTCCATCGTCGGCGGGGCGGGGTTATCGATGATGGCCTGGATCTCGGCCTTCTGGATTGCCATGCCCTGCTCGAACGCGGGGATGTAATCGTCTTCGGAGACCTTCGAGAAGTCGGGCGTCTTGAACGGCAGCGTGCTGTCTGCGGCGAAATAGCCCGTGCCGCTCGGGATGGCGGCGGCGTCGGCGCTGGGTGTGGCCATGGTGTCGAGGTCTTCCCCATATGCGGTGGTGCAACCGGCGAGCAGTGCTGCGGTTGCGACGGTGGCCAGAATCTGGGCCTTCATGCTTGTCCCCTCAGGATGATATGAAACGCCCGGCGGACGCCCGGCGCACTATTGCGATCATGGGAGTGCGATAGGACCGCTTCGCGACCGCGCGCAAGCGCGCAAACGTCGCCGGTCGGCGCTGCTCCTACATTAATCGAACGGAATGCGGTTGCCCTGGTTCCGCTCGGCCCGGTCGCGCGCAGTCGCCAGCGCTTCGTCGAGCGTCTGGCGATTGACCGTCACCAGCCGTGGACGTCCGCCGTCCCGATCGACCACCAGCCAGACCGCCCCGAGGGTGAAGAACCCGCCCTGGTCCTTCGCCACGCTCATCTGCGACAGGTCCAGCCGCTGCAGCAGCGCGATCATTGCGGGATCGAAGATCTCGTCGAAGACCGCCTCGACCTCCGCGCGATCCTCGATTTCGCGGCGATTGCCCGCGGCATCGATATACAATAGCGGGAGCCCGATCTCCGCGAGCATGCGGCGCTTGTTGCCGCTTCTGGCAGCATCGCGCAGCGCCGCGATCGCGGCATCGAACTGGCTGGCGCTGGTGCCCGTGGCGCAGGAAATCGCCCCGCCATCGACGAAGTCATGCGTACGGTCGAACTGGGCGCGCGGTTTCTCCTGGCTCGACCAGACCAGCAGCAGGCAATCCTCGGGCGAAGCGGTCTCGCTCAGCAGGTCGGCCGGATCCTCCGCGTCGGGCGCGCCTGCGGGCGAACAGCCGCCAAGCGCCAGCGCAAGGGCCGATCGCAGGGAGAGGGCGGTGCGCGTCATGGGGCAGGGGCCAGCGGATAGCGGACCACCGGCTCATAAACCGACCCGTCGGGCCGCAGGAAGCTCTCGTAGAGCATGTACGAATCCGCGGTCCACGGGCCAAGTCGCAGGCCCGCTGTGTGTGCAAGGAACGGGCCGAGCGGCGCGGTTGCGCGGTTGGTGCGCGCCAGCGTGATATGCGGATGGTACTTGCGGTGTTCGGGCTCGAGCCCCGCCGCCACGCAGACGCGCTCCACGCGCTGCTGCAGGCGGCTCAGCTCCTCCGACGGCGCAATTCCCGCCCACAGCGTATGCGCAACGCCTTTGCGTTCGAACGCCCCGGTTCCCTTGATCGTCAGGCCGAAAGCGGGACCACTGGCAGCACGCAGCCGCTCGGCCAGTTCGTCCGCCGCATGGGTATCGACTACGCCGATGTAGCGCAGGGTCAGGTGCAATTGGTCGTCATCCTGCCAGCGGGCGTTATCGACGCCCTCCATCAGGTCGATCAGCGCGTCGCGGATCGGGGGAGGGGGCCGGATTCCGACGAAGAGACGGTGGGACATGGATCGTGACGCCGCTCTATCGGCGCATTGTAGGGGTTTTGGCAGGCCGCCGCGGGCCGCCCATTTGGTAGAACGCGAGTCCGTGTCGGACAAGACTATGCACGCTCAGGCCGCAGTGTTCGCAGCATCCTCGCGCGGGTTTTCGTAAGCTGCATCCATGAAGATGCTCGCGCGGCGATCGCTGCGGTGTTCCAGCCCCTTGGCGAAGGAGCCCCCGGCATGCGTATAGTTGAGCTCGTCGGCAATCGCGTCGTAATCGCGCGCATCGATGGCTGCATTGAGACGCGGGCTTTCGCTGGGCGAGACATTGCCGATCCCGACATTGTAGACGAGGTCGAGCAGCGCATCGAATTCATGCTGGTGCAGCGGCAGGTCGCCGACCAATCGGCGGACACCCTGTTCGGCTTCGGCCAGATCGGCATCGAGAAAGGCGAGTACGCGCTTCTCGCTCACCCGGTCGCCGACCCGTAGCCGGTCGTGCGGCCGGACCAAATGGCCGACCCCGACGGTGGGATAGCCGGCGACATCGCGGTACACGGTATAGCGGACACCTTCCTCCTCGATCAGCGCCTGCTTGAACGTATCGCTTGCCGTTAGCAGCGGGGCGGGTTGGCGGACGCCTTGCGCGGGGTCGAGGACCATATTGGCCGAACTCGGCTGCGGGGCCTTGGGCGGGCCGGTGAAGGCCGTCAGGCCCAGCGCTCCGGCACCCAGCATCAGCGTCGCATGCTTACGGGTGGAGCGGCGCGGCCGGACATCGAATGCCTTGGCGGCAGCCTGCCGGGCCCGCCGCAGATCGCGGCGATGCTGGCGCTCGCGGCGGAGGCGTTTGAGGAAGCTTTCGGGTCTTTCACCGCTCTTCCCGCGGAGCGTGGTATGCGACCAATCGACCTCGTCCAGCGGACGGTTGAGATCGTCGAGGATCGTCTTGAGCGTATCGTCTGTATTCGCGCTTGGGGCGGACGCGTGGCGCGTCCCGCCGGCTTGGTTCCTGTCGTGCGCGGTGTCCTTGTCCATAAGGCGGGCACCTTTCATTGCGTAATCTTGTGTCACACCGGCGCTGCGACCTGCACATGTGATTTCATGTGCTGTGGCGCGGTGTTGGTCTCGTCTATGGAGCGGTTGGCAGGGGTGCTTTGGTCCCCGTTTCGTCGCTGCGAGGCAACGGTCGAGCGGTCAGGCGGCGCGCTCAGGCGGCGCGGCGGACCTGGTTGCGGCCCGTGTTTTTCGCTTCGTAACAGGCAATGTCGGCGCGCAGCAGCGCATCGTCCATGCCTTCGCCGAACCGCCAGCTGGCCAGCCCGATCGAGGCCGAGATGGCAATGTCGGGATATTGCTCGAACTGGTCCTCCAGCCCGGCGATCCGCAGCCGCAGCCGTTCGGCCGCTTCGGCGACCTCGACATCGTCGAGTCCGCGGACAATGACGAGGAATTCCTCCCCGCCAAGGCGGAAGGCGTGATGTTCGCTGGTGCCGCCGACCGCATGGCACCATTCGCGGATCGTATCGGCGGTTGCGATCAGCACGTGATCGCCCACGCCATGACCGAAGGTGTCGTTGATTGTCTTGAACCGGTCGAGATCGATGGTGAGCAGGTGGCGCGAAAGCGCGCTGTGTTCCATCCGCGTTTCCTCGAACAGCTTGCGGCGGTTGAACAGGCCGGTGAGCGGATCGCGCCAGCTGAGGAATTCGGCATGCGCCAGCGCATCGGCCAGATCCTCGGACAATTGCCGGTTTTCGACCAGCATCTGTGCGGCGCTGCGGATATGCAGCCCGGTGGAGGAACTGTAGATGCGGATGCCGATGACAAGCAGCGCCAGGATCGCGATCAGCGCCGGATGCTGGACGCCGGGATGGAACAGGTAATATCCGAAAGTGGTCAGCCAGAAACTGGCCAGCATGGCATCGCGCGCGGCCGGAAGCGCGGCTAGCGTGACCGCGATCAGCGTCGCTGCAACCAGCACTACGCCGCGAACCAGATTGACCGCCACCATCGAGCCATCGGGCGGCGGGGGCCACAGCATCAACCCCAGCGTCACGCCGGTCAGCGACATGGCGAACACCACGATCCAGCGCGCAGAGCGCATCGGTTGGCGCGCGCGCGCCAGCTGTTCCAGCCGCGCGGCGGCCTTGCGGGTGTAGAGAAACGAGCAGAATCGCAATGCGAGCAGCACCGTCATGGGCAGCGGATTGGGCATTGCCGCCACCCCGGCCGCCATCAGCGCGAGCGCGATCAGGCTGGCGGTGAGCGAACGCTGCTCGCGTTCGAGCATGGCGATCACTGCCTCGCGCTCGATCTCGTAGGGATCGACCGGGACGCGGTTCATCAACCCGGCGCTATTGCCGTCGAATTGCTCGTCGATGTGCACCGGCTGCGACCTTGACCCTTTTCTCGCGCGTAGGACCGCGTTTTCTAGTGCTCAATCGTTAACGATTTCGCGCCGGATATTCACGATGTCCCCGTAACCGGCGCCCCATGACGGGCAAGTGCGGCGTGCGGCATATACGCTCCGCACGCCGCCTTCATGGTTACCAAATCCGTGCGCGGTCCTCGGGCGCGATATACATCGCGTCATCCGGCGTGATGCCGAAGGCTTCGTACCACGCATCGACATTGCGCAGCGGGGCGATAGTGCGATAGCGCGCGGGGCTGTGCGGGTCGGTCGCGACCTGGTTGCGCAGGCTGTCCTCACGCGCCTTGGCCCGCCACACCTGCGCATAGGCGAGGAAGAAGCGCTGGTCGCCGGTCAGCCCGTCGATCACCGGCGCCTCTTCTCCGCCGAGCGACTTCTTATAGGCATCATGGGCCACCAGCACGCCCGCCAGATCGGCGATGTTCTCGCCCATCGTCAGATCGGGATTGATGAAGCTGCCCGGCACGACTTCGAACGCGGCATATTGCGCGCCGAATTTCTCGGCCTCGGCCTCGAACCGTTCGGCATCGCCCGCGGTCCACCAGTCGCGGATCGCGCCGCTGGCATCGATCTTGCGTCCCTGATCATCGAAGCCGTGGCTGATTTCGTGGCCGATGACCACGCCGATCGCGCCATAATTGACCGCGGGGTCGGCCCAGGGATCGAAGAAGGGCGGCTGGAGGATGCCGGCGGGGAAGACCATCTTGTTTTCCAGCCCGCCATTATAGGCGTTCACCGTCTGCGGGTTCATGCCCCACTTCTTGCGGTCGACCGGCTTGCCAAGGTCGCCCATCTCGTAATCGGCGTTGAACTGCGAGGCGGCGATCATGTTGCCATAGAGATCGTCGGGCGACATCGGCAGCTGCGAATAGTCGCGGAATTTCTCGGGATAGCCGACCATGACGTCCATCCGCTCGAGCTTGTCGAGCGCGGCTTCCTTGGTCTCGGGGCTCATCCAGTCGTTTTCGCCAATCCGGTCAGCCATGGCGAGTTTCAGGTTGCGGACCAGCTCGTCCATCCGCGTCTTGGCGATCTTGGGGAAATATTCGTCGACATAGGCTTCGCCGACCAGCTCGCCGAGCGAGCCGTCGATCGTGTCGACTGCGCGCTTCCAACGGGCGCGCTGCTCGCTCGTCCCATTGAGCGCGCTGGTGTACTGGAACCGGCTCTCGACCATCTTCTGGTTGAGATAGGGCGAAGCCTGATGTGTTACCTGCGCCTTCTGCCACAGCTTGAGCGTGTCCAGATCGGTGCTGGCAAACAGCGCCGCAATCGCCTTCACCGCGGTGTTGTCGGTGACGATGATACGCTCCTGCGGCGGGATGTTGTGACCCGCGAAGAACGCGTCCCAATCCACGCCCGGCGCATAGGCAGCCAGTTCGCTGCCCGACATCGGGTTGTTGATCTTCTCGATCTGGCGCTTCTGTTCGGCATCCCAGTTGAGCTGCGCGACATAGGTCTCGAAAGTCATCACGCGGCTGGCCGCTTCGCGCGGGCTGGCCTCGCCGATATTGCGGAAGGTGCGCTCGAGATAGGCGAGATAGGCACCGCGCTGGTCGGCGAATTTCTCGTCGAAATAATATTCCTTTTCGGGCAGGCCGAGCCCGCCGGAGAACATCCACAGCGCGTTCATCGTCGGATCGTCGGGGTCGGCATAGGGGCCGGCGCCGAACAGCGAGCCGCCGAACTTGCCGTAGGTCGCGCCCATGTAGCGTGCGAAAGCACTCTTGTCCGACAGCGCATCGACCTGTGCCAGATCGCGCATCAACGGCGCCAGGCCCGCGCGCTCGATCGCGGCCTCGTTCATGAAGCTGGTGTAGAGCGCGCCATATTGCGTGCCTGCAGGGGCTTGAGTGATCAGCCCGTTGACCTCTTCGGTCACATCCTCGCGCAGATTGTAGAACGAGCCGACCGAGGGGCGATCGCCGGGAATCTCGGTCCGGTCGATCCACGCGCCCGAGGCATAGCGTTCGAAATCGTCACCCGGATCGGCGGCGGTGTCACGCGCGGTGAGGTCGAGCCCGAAGTCGCCGATCTTGGCCTGGCCGGTGACGACGATGGTGTTGGCGTCGGTTTCGGTGGTGTTATCGGCGAGAGCCGGGACAGCGAGTGCAAGGCCAAGCGCAAGTACCGAAACGGCGCCCGCGCGGGCGAGCGAAGTGGTGCGAACCATGTATGAATTCCCCTGAAAATGCAGATCGGGAAAGTTAGCGCGTCCGGGGCGAGTACGGCAATCGGAGTCGGTGAAAGGGCGAGATTACTCGGCAGACAGCAAGAGTCTGACGCGGAGCACCGCACCTTGTTCTTCCCGCGTGGCGCACTATCGGGTGCCCGCCCGTTCATCCGCGCGCCCGTTCGGTGATCTCCATAATGGACCGTGGCCGCAGGGCCCGTCGTAACTAAAAGAGATTGTAGGCCGTCAATTTGCGGTTTTCCCGGACTCCTGTCGTGAGCAATTGATTGTCCGGGGTGATGATCAACCGGCCCCCGGTCGGCGCTTCCCAGACGATAGGGTGGTTCCCCGCCTTGAGATCGACCGCCCAGGTAGTGTCGTGATCGGACGCAAATACCAAATTCTCGGTCACCACCACGTTGCCGTGGAAGCTCTTTCCGCCGTAAAGTCCCTCGTCCACCGGGAGGGGGACTGCCCACTTCTGTGCCCCGGTCTTCGCGTCAAGCGCGGCAAGTACGTGAGCATCGTTTCTAACGGCGTAGATTGTGTCGCCGGCGACAGCGAATGCGGTCGAATACTGGGCATTCGACCGCCACAAGATCCGGTTCTGGACGGTGGAAACAGCGATGATTTCTGCCGAAGAAACAAACGACTTATTTCCTGCGAACAGGAACACCAAGCCATCGTCTCCCAGCACTGGAGCACTCGCGAAGGTCGAAACGTCCGTGACGCTGGTTTGGGGGTCTGCGATGCTCTGCTTGATCACCCCGTTGCGACGATCGATAATGTCGAGGGCGACATTCGCAGGGTAGTAAACGTAATCCGCGTCGACAGCGACGGTCTTTCCGTCGGCCCAGCCCCCACCGATCCGTTCCATCTGCCACTGCAAGGTCCCCCGCGCGGCGTCATATGCGTAGAGCACCTCTCCATACCTGCCTGCGGCCACGAATACCTGGTTGCCGAGAGCCGTTGGCTGATTGAAAGCATGCCACTGGGAGGCGAACTTCATCTGGTTGAGGAACCCCCCCGTATTCAGGTCGAACACCCATTGGGGATTGCTGTTGCTTGAGCTCACCATCGACGTGACATGCACCATGCCATTCGAGAGGGTTGGACCGCTCAGGTCGAACTGCTCGCCAAGATTGTAGGACCAGTCGCTATTGCCCGACGTATCGAAGGAATAGAGTTTCGCTGATTGGTCGTATGCCATCCCCCCATCCCGACCGACAGTCGCCAAGATACGACCACGGGTCGCGGCTGGCGGCCTGATCCAGCTTGAGGGGTCGGTGTCGGTCCACTCCCACGCCTTCTCGAAGTCGGCCACGTCGTAGTTCACGGGCACATAACCGGTGTGGGCAGCGTTTCTCTGGAACCCGGCCCAGTCCCCCAACCGGACATCGAGGTCCACCGTGAAGGTCTGGGTCGAGCCCGGGTAAACGGTGGCGCAGGATGATGTCTTGCACAGCCGGAAGACCACTTCGCTTCTGGCAAGACCACCAGCCGGGAAGGGCACCGTTTCCAGGTTGACCGTAAATGTCTTGCCAGAGGCACTCGGACTGCCGGCAAGCCGGTATCGTTTGGCGCCGACCGTAATGTCAGCCACGACCGGATCGTCGGACGATCCGGTATAGGTCGCATCGAAGCCGAACGTGGCGCTACCACCTTCTTCGACGACCACCTCGACGGCATTTTGCGACAGGGAAGTGCTCAACGTGGGAGGCGGTGCTTGCCCGACAGGCGGCGTCCCGGGGGGTGGCGTCGGTGTGCCACTTTCACCGCCACACGAAACAAGAAGAAAGGCGGCGGCAGATGCCGCCGCAACCGGTGCGACCCGAAATTTCATTGTTGGTATCCCCCTGTATGGCGGAGTACTCCGCCGCATCACGAATGGTATTCGTCATTTCATCGGGATATCAAGAATAAAAGTCGTTCGATGGGATTTCACCCACATCTTTTGTGGAAAGTTTTTGTGGGAAGCGTGACCCAATCGATTGATGGCCAATTGCTGGTGCCGCCTCGGCCCCCGCCGCATCGCTCTGCAGGAACCGAAAGTGCCGCAGCGATTGCGTCAGGCGGAGGCCCGCTTGGGGCAGGGCGGGGTCCCGCGCCTGCGATCCTGGGCATGGATATGGATGTTATATGCCGCAGGACCCGCGCAGGCAACGATGTCCCACGCGACCGCCTATCGCTGCCTATGGGCTATCGTTTTGCTGGGGAGGTCTGGTCATTTCGTACGGTAAACGGCGACGTCCATCGTGATGCCAAGGATCCTCGCCTCCCCGTTGAACATGTGGTCCGCCTCGTCAGTTGAGGGCGGTGCCTCGCCTCCAATCGTGGGCAAAAGTGCCAGTGACTGGAGGGCCGGATAGTGGCTGTCATCATAGGTCGCGACGGTAAATGTCCCAAGCACCTTCAGTTCGGCCAAGGTCCCGAATAGCATTTCATGCGCTTCCAGGGCCGTATCAAGCTTGCCCAGGCTAAGGCTGCCTTTGTACTTACGCTGGGTATTCGCCATCTTATATCCCCTCTTCGCCAGGTTGCGATTTCTCTAGGTCATCGAGAAAGTTCTCTTTTTCCGTATCGTCGCACAGCTTCTGGTCGAACGCTTCTCTGAGACCTGCCCAGGTTGGAACGGTGCCGGGCTCGACTTCCAGCCTCAAAACACTGGCTGCCGTCTGCCGCAGTTCCGGATTTTCGCCGTCCTGTGTGCCGACAAGGTTCCGGAAGCGCTCGTTCAAGGGCGCCGCCAATACCGAAATGTCGTCGCAGGCGCTGGTAATTGCGTTTAGTTCCTCTTCCTGCGCGACGCGATCTGCCTCCGCGGCCCGCGTAATCCGCGCCAGCGCACGGTCGAGGCGGCCGGCGCGCTGCAATCGGTCGAGGTCATCGATCGCTTCATCGAGACTGTAGCGATCTGCCGACAGGGCTTTCTTGCGCGCGATATCCGTTTTGATGCCTGCTCGTTCGGCATCCATCGCGGCAATGATCGCTGGCATGGTGCGGTCGAAGAATACGTTCTCGTCGACAACGGCTCCCGCTCCGGTCGCGATTGCCGTAATGGTGGCCAGCTCGCTGACGTCTGCTTCCTTCGCCAGCGCGGTCGCCCCCGTCAGACCCAGCTGGAGTAGGCCGAAACCCAGTGCGGAGCCGCGACCGCCGCTGCGCAGCTGATCGGTGAAAGTCCGATAACGCTTGTCGATCGCCGAGGTGTAGCTCGCCACCACATAATTGCGGTAGGCGAACCGCGTCATACCGCCGCGAGCTGTGTCAGGGACCTGGTAATAGCTCTTCAGCGCGGTCCCGACCGGGACCAGCGTGCTGGCGTAGAGTTCGGGCACCGTTGCCTGCGATCCGCGTATCGTGGCGCAGCCGCAAAGGCTGACGGCCGCGAGCCCCACGAGTATATCCCTTCCTCTCAACATCCAATCTCTCCCGTTCAAAATTCGCGCGCCACTGGCCGTTCGACTCGATCCCCGAAGAAGGTGACCACGCGCGGCTCGTCCTCCCGATCCCAAACGGCGGGTCGGACTTCCGCTTTATGATAGTGCCCGGACCGATTGTGCCCGGTGTCGGTTGTGCTGGCATGGTCGCTTTCGGCGCGGATCGGCGCACGAAATAACCGGCTCGGTTCAAGCCAAGTTAGAACCCGACACCCGTCGCGAGAATGCTTATTGGCATGGCACCGTAGACGGTGCTCAAGTTCGCAATTTAGCCATGATGAAGATGCCCCCTCATACAAGCCTCGGATGCCTATGACTGGAGAGGATTACATGATCTAATGACAGAACTATTGTAAGTAACGGACATAGGCTGACGTTCACTTACGAGTGCCGCAGTAGGGCGCCTATTCTAGTTGCTGAACCCCGGGGATCCCGTGCGGAACAGAAGGGGCCTGTAAATCGGCGCGAAGCACCCTACATCGCACAGACTTGACCCAAGCGAACAATTCAGGAACACGCGTCCTTCATGGCCCTCACCAAAATTTCCGTCCGCGGCGCGCGCGAGCATAATCTCAAGGGCGTCGACATCGACCTGCCGCGCGACAGCCTGATCGTGATCACCGGCCTCAGCGGTTCGGGCAAGTCGAGCCTCGCCTTCGACACGATCTATGCCGAGGGACAGCGGCGTTATGTCGAGAGCCTGTCCGCCTATGCGCGCCAGTTCCTCGAGATGATGCAGAAGCCCGATGTCGAACATATCGACGGGCTCTCTCCCGCGATCTCGATCGAGCAGAAGACCACCAGCCGCAACCCGCGCTCGACCGTCGCGACGGTGACCGAGATCTACGACTACATGCGCCTGCTGTGGGCGCGCGTCGGGGTGCCCTATTCGCCCGCCACCGGCCTGCCGATCGAGGCGCAGACCGTCTCCAATATGGTCGACCGGGTGATGGAACTGCCCGAGGGCACACGCATCTACCTGCTCGCCCCCGTGGTGCGCGGGCGCAAGGGCGAATACCGCAAGGAACTGGCCGAATGGCAGAAGGCGGGCTTCACCCGCGTGCGCATCGACGGCGAGCTCCATGCGATCGAGGACGCACCCGCGCTCGACAAGAAGTTCAAGCACGACATCGAGGTGGTAGTCGACCGGCTCGCGGTGAAGGAGGGCATTGAGACCCGCCTTGCCGACAGTTTCGAGACCGCGCTCAAGCTCGCCGAAGGGCTTGCCTATGTCGATCTCGCCGATGGCGCAGTGCCGGGGCGCGAGGACGAGGAGGCCGCGGCCGGCGGCGCGATGAAGGGCGCGGGGCTGCCCGCCAACCGCATCGTCTTCTCCGAGAAATTCTCCTGCCCGGTCAGCGGCTTCACGATCGAGGAAGTCGAACCGCGATTGTTCTCCTTCAACGCGCCGCAGGGCGCTTGCCCGACCTGCGACGGCATCGGTGAAAAACAGCTGTTCGACCCGCAGCTGGTCGTCCCCAACGAAGCGCTCAGCCTCAAGAAGGGCGCGGTGGTGCCTTGGGCGAAGAGCAATCCGCCGTCGCCCTATTACATGCAGGTGCTCGCCAGCCTGGCGAAGGAATACGAGTTCGACCTGACCACCCCGTGGCAGGAGTTCGACAAGGAAATCCGCGACATCATCCTCCACGGCACCAGGGGCCGCGCGATCCCGCTGACCTTCAAGGACGGGCGCAAGAGCTACACCGTCAAGAAACCGTTCGAGGGCGTGATCGGCAATCTCAACCGCCGCATGCTCCAGACCGAGAGCGCGTGGATGCGCGAGGAACTGGCCAAGTTCCAGACCGCGCAAGCCTGCGAGACCTGCGGCGGCAAGCGGCTCAATCCCAAGGCGCTCAGCGTCAAGATCCCCGGCCCCGCGGGCCCGACCGACATCGCCACCCCCACGCAGATGAGCGTCGCCGATGCCAAGGCGTGGTTCCTCGGGCTCGACGGACACCTGACCGACCAGCAGGCGCAGATCGCCAAAGCCATCCTCAAGGAGATCAACGAGCGGCTGGGCTTCCTCGACAATGTCGGGCTCGACTATCTCAACCTCGACCGTACTTCAGGTACGCTGAGCGGGGGCGAGAGCCAGCGCATCCGCCTCGCCTCGCAGATCGGCAGCGGGCTCTCGGGCGTGCTCTACGTGCTCGACGAACCCAGCATCGGCCTCCACCAGCGCGACAACGATAGGCTGCTCGAAACGCTGAAGCGCCTGCGCGATCTCGGCAATACGGTGATCGTCGTCGAGCATGACGAGGACGCGATCCGCGCCGCCGATTACGTGGTCGACCTCGGCCCCGGCGCGGGCGTCCACGGCGGCGAGGTGGTCGCCGAGGGCACGCTCAAGCAGGTGCTCAAGAACAAGAAATCGCTCACCGCCGCCTATCTCACCGGCCGCCGCGAAATCGCGGTCCCGGCCACGCGGCGCAAGGGCAACGGACACAAGCTCACCGTCCACGGCGCGCGCGCGAACAACCTCGCCAACGTCACCGCCAGCCTGCCGCTGGGCACCTTCACCTGCGTCACCGGCGTCTCGGGCTCGGGCAAGTCCAGCTTCACCATCGACACGCTCTACGCCTCCGCCGCGCGCGAACTCAACGGCGCGCGTATCGTCGCGGACGCGCATGACAAGGTCACCGGCCTCGAATATTGCGACAAGGTGATCGAGATCGACCAGTCGCCCATCGGCCGCACCCCGCGCTCCAACCCCGCCACCTACACCGGCGCCTTCACCCAGATCCGCGACTGGTTCGCGGGCCTCCCCGAAAGCCAGGCGCGCGGCTACAAGCCGGGGCGCTTCAGCTTCAACGTCAAGGGCGGCCGCTGCGAGGCGTGCCAGGGCGACGGCCTCATCAAGATCGAGATGCACTTCCTGCCCGACGTCTACGTCACCTGCGAACAATGCGGCGGCAAGCGCTACAACCGCGAAACGCTCGAGGTGAAGTTCAAGGGCCACTCGATCGCCGACGTGCTCGACATGACGATCGAGGATGCGGAGGAATTCTTCAAGGCGGTCCCCCCGATCCGCGACAAGATGCACATGCTCAACGAGGTCGGCCTCGGCTACGTCAAGGTTGGCCAGCAGGCGACCACGCTGTCGGGCGGCGAGGCGCAGCGCGTAAAGCTCGCCAAGGAACTCGCCAAGCGCAGCACCGGGCAGACGCTCTACATCCTCGACGAGCCCACCACGGGCCTGCATTTCGAGGACGTGCGCAAGCTTCTCGAAGTGCTCCACCGGCTGGTCGAGCAGGGGAACTCCGTGGTGGTGATCGAGCACAATCTCGATGTGATCAAGACCGCGGACCATGTGCTGGATCTTGGGCCGGGTGGCGGTGTGCGCGGGGGTGAGGTTGTGGCGCAGGGCACGCCCGAGGAGGTTGCTGCGGTCGAGGGGAGCTATACGGGGCAGTACCTCAAGCCGATGCTGGAAAGGCAGAGGGAAGCGGCGGAGTAGGTGGCATCGCCTCCGCGTCGGCTCCATTCTGCAGGAAAGCGGCGACTACGATCAGCGCAACGCCCACGGTAAAGGTGATCATTTGCAAGGCCCATAAGCGGTAAGCGACCTTGTCATTGATCTTGGGCACCGGATGGGCCGCATCTTCGACGAGAATGCCAGCAAGGCGGTTTCCGGCAAACAGGCCAAACAGGATGCTAAGCACCGTCAGGCCGAGCCCGGCAACGAGCGTGTACCCGCCGCCGATCTGAACACCCGCCATGTTCTGATTGTCGAAGATGAGAATCGTGGCGCCGATTACGGCCGTTGCTAGCGTGACCAACTGCTTGATCGCCGCGTCGGCGTAATCGAACGCTTTTTCTTGTCTGTTTTGCATCGCTTCTGAGGTGCCTCTCGTCAGCAGAACGGCGGAAATCCGGGACACAGCCCGGACAGAATGCGAGCCATCTGCGCGGTACTGATGAAGGACCCGGCTTCGAGGTCGTCCAGCATGCGCTGCATTCCGATCTCGAATTGTCGCCTGCGCGTCTCGGCATTGCCGCGCCTGGCCCGCGTAAAGCGCGCCATCCTTAGGGCATACCTCTTCTCGCGCCTAGTAAGCAGGGTGACGGCGCCCGCACTCAGCGTGATGTCGGCATTATTAAGGCGAGCAACCACTTCATCGGTTACCTTCGGCGTCAGTAGCTTCTTTCGCCCCAGAGGCTTGCGCTCGAGTTTCTTACCGTCCTTCTGGGATGCACTGTCATCCGACATTCGCGTCTGTTCCCCCTTCTGTCGAGCGAATGAATAGATGTGCGCCGCCCCGTATTGTCAACGCGCAATTCGGAAAGAGCTGGGGTGAAGCGCGATCTTGACTTCGATTTGGCAAGTACAAGGCGAGACGCGATGCGTTGCGACACATGCTGCAAAGGAGTGTGGGTTACAAGATATGTTGTCATTCTTGCCGCCACAGTGATCGGCTTCCTCGTCGCTTTCGGCTGATGGAGCAGGGCAATTCGGTGGTGGTGAACGAGCACAATCTCGATGTCATCAAGACCGCGGACCATGTGCTCGACCTCGGCCCGGGCGGCGGTGTGCGCGGGGGCGAGGTTGTGGCGCAGGGCGTTCCAGAACACGTCGCGACTGTCGAGGGCAGCTACACGGCTCAGTATCTCAAGCCGCTCTTGGAACGCGCGACCCGGAACGAGCCTGCCCCGGCGTAGACCGGGGCCGGAGGAGGTCGCGGCGATCGAGGGGAGCTATATGGGGCAGTACCTCAAGCCGATGCTGGAGCGTGCTCAAGCAACATCAGCGGTAGCGCAAAAAGGAAAGCGGCAGCGGGAAGCGGCGGAATTAGCCTCCCCGGACCGGGGAGGGGGACCACCAAAGGTGGTGGAGGGGCACCTACGGGCGCTCGGAACGCTTTGCTTCAAGCAGAGCCCCCAGAGGAACAGGGGCCGCAGAGGAATTGTGAGCGGCGGATACGCTCCCAATAGCATGCGTCACCCTCAACTGGTTCATCTTCAAGAGGGCACCCGATTGAAGTTGACATAAATAATTATATATATCATATTGCGCTTGTTGAGTCGCAGGAGATGTATGATGTCAATGAAGTATCGAAAGCTGACGGAATATCTGGCCAATACGGATCGGACCGATTGGACGGCATCCTTCGACCAGATTGAGGATATCCTTGGCTTCCCCCTTCCAGAGAGTGCCAGGCAGTATCAGGCTTGGTGGTCCAACCAGATGCGATCGCAAAGTCTTGCGTGGCAATCGGCAGGATGGAAAGCGACGGCTCTGGATTTGAAGGGCGAGTGTGTGACCTTTGTCTACGTCGCCGGTGGGGATGGGCGCGAGGAAGTTCCACCGCCGCGCACGATGACCATTCAAGAGGCGAAGGATGGTTTGGCGGCGACCTTCGGCGTCGATCCTGCCCAAGTTGAGATTACGATCCGAGCGTAAAGATCGTCCCGCCCGCCGCCAGCATCGCGCTCGATCCCGCCAGCAGGCCGAGCGCCGGCGTCGCATCTGAAAGTGTTCTCAATCGGTTGTTTTCCACGGAAATGAAGGTATGCAAAACCTTCAAGGATAGAGGACCGATATGGCGCGCTTTGACTTTTCTCCGACAACTTTGAAAGAGCTATTGACGACGCGCTATTTCAATGTCCCTCGATATCAGAGATCCTATTCGTGGACTTCCGACGAAACCGAAGATTTTTGGCACGACATAGTCGATGCTGCTGAGGATGCTGCCGAGTATTTTTTGGGCAATGTGGTTCTAACCGCGGACGGCGATGAAGATGACGTCTTTTCAATCATAGACGGTCAACAGAGAATCGCGACTACAACCATTCTCCTTGCGGCGATGAGAGATCATTACAAGGAAAATGGAAAAGATGATGTTGCAAATGCTATTCAAAATAATGAGCTATACCCATTAGATACTGGCACGTACGAGAAAACTCCGCGTGTGCAGTTGAACGCGATCGACAACCAATTTTATCGCGAATACATTCTTGAGTCCCAAGAGGTCGAACCTGACAAAGAATCTCACAAGCTGATCTATGAGGCGAAGGCCTACTTCGACGAGAGGTTGAACGAGCTCCACCAGGATCATCCTGACACTTGGGAGAAAGAGATTGGATTGATTTCCAAGTTTCTCAAAAGCAATGCGCGCATCGTGTCCGTTGATGCGGCGTCAGATGCGGACGCGTTTGTTATATTTGAAACGCTAAACGACCGTGGAGCGGATCTGACTATTGCTGATCTTCTGAAGAATTATCTGTTCTCAAGGTCTGGAAACGAAATCGATTCTGTTCAGATAAATTGGATGGAATCTGTTTCCATTCTTGAAGAATATCAGTCGGCGGACGATTTTATAACCTTTCTTCGTCACTTTTGGAGTTCGGTACATGGAATGACGCGAGAAAGGGAGCTTTACCGTCGCATCAAGAGCGAGATCTCGACGAAGCCTGCGGCTGTGAAGTTTTCTAACGACTTACGTAAAGCCGCTCGACATTACGGGGCTGCGCTTTCGGCAGAATCTGATTTTTGGTCTGGCTATAATGAACGTACCAAGGAGATCATCAGACTCTTTCCGAGGATGAAGCTTGAGCAGAACCGGCCTCTGCTCCTCGCAATCTTCCAACATTTCGAAAAGAAAGAAATCGAGCGAACCTTAAGCTCGCTTCTTGCGTGGTCCGTCAGGGGGCTCGTGGGCGGCGTGATGGGCAAAGGTGCTGCTGAGAAAGCGTTTTGTGACGCCGCAGTGAAAATTCGAGCAGGTGAGATCAAGAATCGCGATGACCTACGCGATGCCCTAGCGAAACTCATCCCTGGCGACACATCGTTTGCCGCGTCGTTTCGCGTCTTTCGTACCACAAATAACGCTCTTGCGCGCTACATGCTCTTGGCAATGGAGCGTCATATGGGTTCGCAACACCAGCCTGAATTCATCCCGAATTCTGATGTTGACGACGTCAATCTCGAGCATATTCTCCCGCAACGTGCAAAATCAAAGGACTGGCCGAAATTTGATGATGACCAAGTTTCGTTCTATGCTAATCGTATTGCGAACATGACTCTTCTTAAGAAGGGTAGAAATTCGAAGATCGGAAATAAATCGTGGTATGAAAAAAAACCAGTCATTGCCGAATCCGACCTTGAATTAAATAAGGAGGTTTCGGCAGCAGAAGATTGGGATCAGGATGCCATTGATGAGCGCGGTGCGGTGCTTGCTGTACGAGCTTCTGAGGTTTGGAGCCTTTAAAGTCGAAGTTTGATGACAACTGAAAGATTGCGGCACCCTGTCCTACACGCGCCCATCTGTATAAATAGCCCGGTTCCCCTGATCCCAACCCACAGGTGAACCATGCTTCTTTCTTTTCTGCGCCCTCAAACGCCGGGCGGGCCGCGTCCGCGCCCCTTGGCTTCCTCGCATAAGCTCGGGCGGCCGGTTGGCCTTGCTTCGCGCTGGTCGCGCTCGGAACTCGCGAATTCCTCCAACCTTTGTGCAGGAGGTGCGGCATGAGCGATATGGCAACCCACCCCATCATCCTCCACACCGACCTCCACGCCGAGGACGAGCGCGCGCCGCAGACGCAGTTCGTGGTCGAGCGGCAGGTGGCCTTTCTCGAGGCGCTGGCGACTACCGGCAGCGTGCGCGCGGCGGCGCGGCGGGCGCGGGTGTCGCACCAGACCTGCTACCGTGCGCGCCGTGCCAGCGCGGGCTTCGGGCGCGCCTGGGATGCGGCGCTGGTGGTCGCGCGCGGCGCGGCCGAGGCCAAGCTCGCCGATTACGCCATGAACGGGGTCGAGGAGGAGGTGTGGTATCACGGCGACCTCGTCGGTTCGCGCAAGCGCGTCTCCGACCGGCTGCTGCTCGCGCATCTCGGGCGGCTCGACCGGATGCGCGGCGATGAACGGATCGAACGCCTCGCGGAGAATTTCGACGCCATGGTCCTGCGCCTGCGCCGCGGCGAGCCGATCGAGGGGGAGGATCCGCACCGGAACCCCGCTCATGCCGAGTCCGACGAAGCAGGATCGCCTGACGCGGGGACCCTAGGACAGGCTCGGGGTGAGCGGGAAGGCGGCGAGAATTCTTCGCCTGGACAGTGTAACACCCGGTCCATGTCTCAGGGCGGAGACCCGCAAAACGCGCCTCCGCAGTCAGGTGTGTCCCATCCAGCCGAGCCGCCCTGCGACTGCGTCGGCGCGCGGCATGGGACCGATCGCGGGCAGCCGCATTACCGGCGCGGGGCCGACGGGCTCGAGCCGGTGGTCAATGTGGGCGCGGGCGGGCCGTGCTGCGATACGCCGCGCTGGCCCGAGTGCCGCGCCTGCCCGCATTACCCGCCGGTCGACCGGATGCTCGACGAAATCGCCGAGGCCGAGGCGGAGGCGGAGGCCGGGATCGATGCGGGGGAGGGCGCGGACGCGGACGCGGGCGCGGTGATGCTCACACGTTGATCAGGCCGAACTTGAGCCCCTTGACCGCCGCCGCCGCGCGGTCGGACACGTTGAGCTTGATGAAGATGCGCTTGATATGCGTGGCGATCGTCGGGCGCTTGCTGCCGAGGATCATCGCGATCTCCTCATTGCTCTTGCCGCGCGCGATCCAGTGCAGGATCGTCACCTCGCGCGGGGCGAGGCGCGGGCGCTCCACCACGTCCTCCTCGAACTGGTCGATCCGCAGATGCGCCGCCTGCGCCACGCAGTGCAGCACCGGGACATCGGCATGATCGACGCGGTCGGGATGGTCGGCCATCGTGATGCCGACCGCGGCGAGGTGCTGGCGCGGCCCGAAGGTCGGGAAGATATAGCCGTCGGTCACGCCATGCGCGCGCGCCTGCTCGATGAAATGCAGCAGGTCGCCGGCCAGCGGCTTGCCCTGCGTCACCACGCTGTAGCGCAGCGGCCGGCCCGACCGCGCCGCCAGCGCGGGGAAGGGGTCGAGCCGGTCGAGCCCCTCGCGGTAGCTGCTGACCCACGCCTCGGGAAAGCCGCGGAAGAGCATGTCGGTGCGCCCCGGCATGTCGTGCGAGGGCCGCGCATAGCTCAGCGCCTCGAACCCGTGCAGCCGGTAGAACGCGCGTGCGATCGAGAGGACTTCGTCCATGTCCTCGGCCGCCGCGATCCGCCTGACGGCCCTGTTGTCTTCCATGCCTCGTGTAGCCCCCGGTCCCGCTTTGCCTGTGCCCGCCCTGATACGAGTGAATGTCATCCATCTGGACTAGGGGCAACATTCGGCAAGCGCGAAGATGGGGATTGAATCCGGATTCGGTACTGGCTTACCGCAATGTGACAATCGCGCGCGATTCCTCCGATCTTGGTGTCATCCGGATGAACGACGTCCGGTCAAACGACCTCCAACCGGGTGACTGTGGCAAACCCCATGTTAAGCATACCAATTCGGGTGGGGCCGGGGATAAGTGAAGTTTTCCCGGCATGGGGTATTGACGGGGAACGGGATCGAGCCGCGATGCAGGAAAACACGTTTATTGTCGTCGACTGTAACTATCGTAACCGCAACGAATTGACCTTGGCCTTGGGCGAAATGGGCTATGTAGTGCCCGCCGACACGCTCGACGACCTGGGCGGGCGCTGGCCCGAGGGGGCCTGGCTGCTGGTCCATGACGAAGGACCGCAATTGCCGCAGACGCAGCAGGCGCTGCGCAGCGCGGGGCAGTATTACCCGCTGGTCGCCTATTCGAAACAGGCCAGCATCGCGCATATCATGGATGTGCTCAGCGACGGCGCGGCGGGCTATCTCGAATGGCCCACGCCCGGCGAACGGCTGCGCCGCAGCCTTGGCAATATCATGACGCGCAAGTGGCAGGGTTCGACCACGCCCGAGCAAGCGCGCGCCAAGCAGCGCGTCGGCCAGCTCTCGCCGCGCGAGCGCGAAGTGCTGTCGGGGGTGAGCGAGGGCTATTCGAGCAAGGAAGTCGCGCGCACGCTGGGGATCAGCCCGCGCACGGTCGAACTGCACCGCGCCAATGTGCTTACCAAGCTGGGTGTCCGCAATGTCGCCGCCGCGGTGCGGCTGTCGGTCGAAGCTCAGCTCGACGCTGGACCCGCCGTGACCCAGGAACGCGAACTGGCGCTGTAGCTCTAGCCCTCGAGCAGCGCGAGCTCGACCGTGCCATGACCCCGCCCGATCAGGCCGAGTTCGGTCGCTGCGGCGCGGCTGACGTCGATCACGCGGTTGCCGTGGAAGGGGCCGCGATCGTTGATGCGCACGGTGACCCGCTTGCCGGTGCGCGGATTGGTTACCTCGACCAGCGAGCCGAATGGCAGCGTGCGATGCGCCGCAGTCATGGCGTGCATGTCGAACCTCTCGCCATTGGCGGTAAGGCGGCCGTGGAAACGCCGACCGTAATAGGAGGCCACACCGGTGCCGATCGAGCGGGTTACCGGCAGCAGTTCGACCGGAGGCTCGATCGTCGAGAGATCGACCACATGGCCGGCGGGCTGGGGCGCGGGGGGAAGCGTTTCGAACCGCGCAAAGCTGGCGTCGAATGAACCGGGCACCGCGGCGCGGTGGACATGTTCCTGCGGTAGCGCCGCCGTGGCGGGTAGCGCCAGAGCAGCAAGGAAAAGGACATTACGAAACGCGCGATAGACCATGATGGGAACCTCCCGTTCGGTTCCAGCGTCTATAAGGGAGGCGGTGAGCGGAGTCCCCTACGTGGGCGGAGGCTGCCCCATTCATGCCACAGTTCGTCGCGCTTCGTCCGTCCTTGGGCAGTTCTACCGCATCTGGTGGGCGTCATCGGGATCGGCCACAAACATTGCACCGAAGCGCGCTCCGGCCGCTGAAGCACCGTCCTGACAGGCCACAGAAAATGGGGCCGACATCGCTGCCGACCCCACTCTCACCGATGCGTGGCCTTGCCCGAAGGCAGGGGCTTGGCATCCGATGTCTCCCCGTCCGTGCCGTCCGAAGACAGGCTCTTCCGGTTCTGTCACCGGCGCTCGCACCGGCATCCGGCTCCGCCCTCATGCTGACCCGGTTGAGTGCGCCAGGTCGTGAGACCCTCGCTTCTTTCCCAGGCCGGCCCTCGACGGGCGGCTCCGCGATCAGTCCTTCCGTTCATGGCCGGGACCTTGAGGGGATGAATTGCCGATCCGGTCCGAAGACCTTTTCTTGCAATATCGCCTCGGCATCCGACCGGGTTGGTCCGATCCATGAAAGACGTGCTTTTGCGTTCCATCATCGACCGTCATGCTTTGGACCGAAGTCCGCGGCGCGCTGGTCTCAAGAATGCATGGACAGCACCTTCCATGTCTTTCCGGTCCGAAATTTCTCCGTAATCAGAGGCTGTTACGCCTCAAACCCGGTGGAAGTCCCTCGCCGTTCCGATGACTTGAAGCTGCCCCTGACCACGCGATTCGTCCAGCGGACGAGGCCCGAGTTTTCCACTTTTCCAGCTTTTCGCTGTGGAGGAGGGTGGATAAGTCCACCATCCGTCGCAGAAACATGACTGTAGTCGCGCTCCTTGCGCAATATTACGCCGAGAGCGCGCTTTGTTTCGTAATTAACGGTCGCGCTGCGCGAGCAGGCGCAGACGCAGCGCGTTCAGCTTGATGAAGCCCTCGGCGTCTTTCTGGTCGTAAGCTCCCGCATCGTCCTCGAAGGTTACATGCGCTTCGGAGTAGAGTGAGTTCGGCGATTTGCGGCCAACCACCATGGCGTTGCCCTTGTAGAGCTTGAGCCGGACGGTGCCCGAGACTTTCTGCTGGCTGAGATCGACCGCAGCCTGCAGCATCTCGCGCTCGGGGCTGTACCACAGGCCATTATAGACCAGCTCGGCATAGCGCGGCATCAGTTCGTCCTTGAGATGCGCGGCACCGCGATCGAGCGTGATCTGTTCGATCCCGCGATGCGCGCGGGCGTAGATTTCGCCGCCCGGCGTTTCGTACATGCCGCGGCTCTTCATCCCGACGAAGCGGTTTTCGACCAGGTCCAGCCGGCCGATACCGTGGGTCCGGCCAAGGTCGTTGAGCGCGGCCAGCAGCGTCGCCGGGCTCATCGCTTCACCATTGAGCGATATGCCGTCGCCCCGTTCGAAACCGATCTCGATATATTCGGGCGTGTCGGGCGCGTCTTCCGGGTGATCGGTGCGCGAATAGACGTAGTCGGGCGTTTCTTCCCACGGATCCTCGAGCACCTTGCCCTCGGACGAGGTGTGCAGCAGGTTCGCATCGGTCGAGAACGGGCTTTCGCCGCGCTTGTCGGTCGGTACTGCGATCTGGTGCGCCTCGGCCCAGGCGATCAGCGCGGTACGGCTGGTGAGGTCCCATTCACGCCACGGCGCGATCACCTTGATGTCGGGATCGAGCGCATAGGCCGAGAGTTCGAAGCGGACCTGGTCGTTGCCCTTGCCGGTCGCGCCATGCGCGATGGCATCGGCGCCGGTCTCATGCGCGATCTCGACGAGACGCTTGGAGATCAGCGGGCGCGCGATGCTGGTGCCGAGCAGGTAATCGCCTTCATAGCGCGCATTGGCGCGCATTATCGGGAAGACGAAGTCGCGCACGAATTCCTCGCGGACATCCTCGATGAAGATATGCTGGTCGGGAATGCCCATGGCGCGCGCCTTTGCGCGCGCGGGTTCGATTTCCTCGCCTTGTCCGAGATCGGCGGTGAAGGTCACCACTTCGACCCCGCGTTCGACCTCGAGCCATTTGGCGATGACGGAGGTATCGAGACCGCCGGAATAGGCGAGGACAACCCGTTTGATTTCGGGGCGCTTGGTATCGGACATTGGAGGCACCTTCGTTGTAACGAGCGCGCCGCTAGCAGGGGGAGGGGAGTGTAGGCAATCGATTCACGCTTTGCGTGCGTCAAGCGCAGGTGCGGCGCTGAACAAGGGTAGGATCAAAGCGTGGTCAGCGCAGCTGGCTGTCTTTGCTCCCGCGCCGGTTGATGCCCGAATTGCGCGCGCTGGCATCGAGGCCGGACTGGCATTGCACGCAGCGCTTCACCCCCGGCAACGCCGCGCGGCGCTTCTCGGGTATTTCCTCGCCGCAGTCGACGCACCATTGCTCGCTTTCGCCCACGGGCATCCGTGCCCGCGCCGCGCTTACCGCGTCGGAAATCGTGTCGTCGATCTGATCCTGAACCGCGCCATCGCGCGCCCAACCACCTGCCATGCTACTATCCTTCCGACGGCAGAGATGGGGTGGAATCGCGAAAAATCAACAGAATGGCCCGCGCGGCGATCTACTCCGCCGCCTCATCCAGCGCGGGGTCGAGGTGCCATTCGGGCACGTTCCCCGCGTCCGCCGCGCGCAGGCGGGCGCTTTCGGTCTCGATATATTCGCGCGTCATGGGGATCGCATTGCGGTCCTTCACATATTGCAGCTGCCAATTGACCATATTGCCATGGCGGAAGCTCTGCTCCGCGCCGGCGAGATAGAACAGCCACATTCGATAGAAGCGCTCGTCATACAGCGCCTCGATCTCCTTGCGGTGCAGGACCGTGCGCCGGTACCATTCTTCCAGCGTGTGGCTGTAATGGAAGCGCATCGCTTCCACATCCATCACCTGCCAGCGGTACTTCTCGCTCTGCGTCACGAGTTCGGACAGCGCGGGGATATAGCCGCCGGGGAAGATGTATTTGCGCGTCCACTTGTCGGTGAAGCCGGGCGCGCCCGCGCGGCCGCAGCAATGGCTGACCATGACGCCGTCGGGGGCGAGCAGGCGGTTGGTGTGTTCGAAGAACGCGGGATAATGCGGGGTCCCGACATGTTCGAGCAGGCCGACCGAGCTGATCCGGTCGAACTGCCCCTGCACGTCGCGGTAATCCATCAGTTCGAAAGTCACGCGGTCCGCGAGACCGGCGGCTTCTGCGCGTTCCTTGCAGAAGGCGATCTGGTCGGGGGCAAGCGCGACCCCGGTGACCTCGACGTCGTAATGCCGCGCGAGGTAGAGCGCAAAGCCGCCCCAGCCGCATCCGATGTCGAGCACGCGCTGGCCCGGCTGGATAAACATCTTGGCGGCGAGATGCGCCTTCTTGTCGAGCTGCGCCTTCTCCAGCGACGTCGCTGCGGGATCCTCGCGGTAATAGGCCATGGTGTATTGCCGGTCCTCGTCGAGGAACAGTTCGTAGAGCCGGCGGGTGAGGTTGTAGGTATGCTCGGCATTCTTGCGCGCCTTGCCGCGCAAATTGATGCTGTCAGCCTTGGCCAGCAGTTTCTGCGCCGCCTTGCGCAGCGGCCCCTGCGGCTTGAGCGAGGCCCCTGCCTCGCGCTTGGCGTTCATGGTCACGAACAGTACCAGATCGCGGATATCGTGCGGCGGTTCGACTTCGAGCCAGCCCCACATGAACGCTTCGCCCGCGCCGACCTGCGGATAGCGCGCGATGTGGTTGGCGGCTTTGCGGTGGGTCAGCCGGATATGGAGCGGGGGTTCGCCTTCCTCCGGCGCGCCATATTCATAGGTCTGCCCGTCATGGTCGGTCACGATCAGGCGGCCACGCCGGATGGCCGAATTCAAGAATTTGTCGAGCAGCCACATGCGTACCGGTCTCCCCGCAGTTTCCCCTGGGCCGGAGCCTGTGGCACATGGGGCAGCGAGTCAAATGATGGAGCCGCGCCATGGCCGAGGCGAAAACGCAGCCGACCGACACCGATCCGCAGGATTTCCTCGCCGCGGTGGAACCTGCCCGCAAACGCGAGGAGGCGCAGGTGCTCGACGCGCTGTTCCGGCGGGTGACGGGCGAGCGGCCCAAGATGTGGGGGCCGAGCATCATCGGCTATGGCAGCTACCGCACCACCTATGCCAGCGGGCGCGAGGTCGAATGGATGCGCACCGGTTTCAGCCCGCGCAAGGCGAAGCACTCGCTCTATCTGATGGGCGGCTATTGCGATCCGGAGACCGGGGCCAAGCATGCCGATGCGCTGGAACGGCTGGGCAAGCATACGCGCGGCAAGAGCTGCCTCTACGTCAACAAACTGGCCGACATCGATCTGGCGGTGCTTGAAGAGATGATCCGCGCGGACTGGGCGGAAATGAACCGGCGCTATCCCGCCTGATCAGATCCCGGCGTACCACTGGTATCCGGCGCGGTCTTCCCAATAGCCGCCTTGGCCCTTGCCGATATCGTCCAAGCTGGCGACCGCCTCGATCGCAGTGAGGTATTTGGCGTGCTTGTAGCCCAGTTGCCGCTCGATCCGCATGCGCAGCGGCGCGCCATTGCGGATCGGCAGCGGCTCTCCATTGAGGCGGTGAGCGACAATGGTCTGCGGATGATAGGCATCGAGCAGGTCCACGCTTTCGTAATAGTCCTGCCCGTTGAGATTGTCGGCGCAGCGGAAGACGATGAACTTGGCTTCCTCGCGCAGGCCCGCGGCATCGAGCAGCAACGACAATTGCGGCCCGCTCCATTCGCCGATCGCGCTCCACCCCTCGACACAATCGTGGCGGGTAACCTGGGTGCGCTGCGGAAGCCTGCGAATATTGTCGAGGCTCAGGCTCAGCGGCGTGTCGACCAGCCCGCCGACCGTGAGCCGCCAATTGGCGAAGCCTTCCCCGGCATGGCGCGGGTAATCGCCGCTTTGCGGATCGGTCGAGCCATTGCCGCGGAAATAGGGCGAGACCGCGCTGCGCGGATATTCGGGGGCGAGGGCTTCGCGGTCGCTCAGCAGGCGGTGGGCGCCCTTGTGCCACCCTTCGGCCGCGTTCAGCAGCGACTGGCCGGCGTCGGTTTCGGCGATCCGGTTGCAGCCCGCCACAAAGGCCGCGCCGGCGGCGACGAGGAAGTTCCTGCGCCTCATGGTTCGCGCCCTCCGGTAATCATGTCGCGCAACTGGCGGATCGGCCCGGCGAGGATGACCAGCACGACGTGAACGACGAAGAACCCGGCGATGGCAAAGGCGAAGATGAAATGCAGGCTGCGCGCCGATTGCCGCCCGCCAAGCAGTTCGACCAGCCAGCCGAATGTCGGCCCCATGCCCGGGCTGATCGCGATGCCGGTAAAGATCATCATCGGCAGGAAGAGGCCGAGCACGAGGCCGTAGGCGAGCTTCTGGAGGAAATTGTACTTGCCCCCGGCGTGGGCGAAATCGAGCTTGAGATGCGCAGCGATGTCGCGCCCGATTGCAGAAGGGCGCCATTCGCGCGGGCTGGTGGCGATGTCTTTCGCGAAATGCCGGTTGGGGAGCATCGCGACCCACATAAACAGCAAACCCAGCGCAAACGGCCAGGCCATCAGGATATGCCAGTCGCGGGCCACGGCGAGGCTGTAATAGCCGGGGATCGTCATCCAGTCGGGAAAGCGCGGGACGATCAGCCAGGCCTGCTCCGCGGAAAAGCCCCAATCGCCCCAATACAGGCGGCGATGCGCGTTGGAGATCGTCAGCCCCGACAGGAACAGCACGGTCACGCACAGCAGGTTGAGCCAGTGCCATAGGCGCGTGCTGAGCGCGTGGCGCTTCATCTTGGTTGCCCTTCGCGCGCGAGGTAGATCACGTCGCGCGGCTGGGCGAGCAGGTGCTGGCCGCTGTCGACATAGAGCGTCTGCCCGCTGGCCAGATGGCCTTGGGCGAGAAACAGCGTGGCCTCGGCGACCTCGTCCGGCCCGGTCTTGCGGCCGAGCAGGTTCATGCGGTGCGACACCTCGGTCTCGGCCTCGCTCTGGTCGTGGCTGGCGAGGATCGCGCCTGGTGCGAGCGCGTACACGCGGTCATCGCGCCGCGCCGCACCCATGGCGAGCATCGGCACGGTCGATGCGGCCGCGTGCTTGCTCATGGTGTAGCTGAAGAAATCGGGGTTCGGATTGGCCAGCTTCTGGTCGGTGAACTGGATCACGCGCCGCCCCGCTGCGGCGCGGGCACGCGCGAGATAGGCTTGCGCCATGCGCGCCGGGGTGCGGGCGTTGATCTGCATCGACCGCAGGTTCGTCGCTGGATCGAGTTGGGTTGCCGCATCGGGCTCGAAGATCGCCGCGCAATTCACGAGGCAGCGCCAATCGGGCAGCCGCGCCGCGAGCGCTTCGACCATCGTCACCGCGGCGTCGCCATCCGCCAGGTCGCAATGCACCGTTTCTGCAGAGGGGAGGGTGCTCGCCAGAGTCTCAGCCTCGTCATGCGATTCGCCGTAGTGGATGACGACGTGCCAGCCATGGTCTGCAAACGCCTGTACGATTGCCGCACCGATCCGCGCCGAGCCGCCGGTCACCAAAACTGTCGAACTGGTCATGAATTCTATTGAGCAGTTTTGGCGATGATTGCCTAGCTTTGCCATCGGGGCGCAGTTGCGAGGAAGATGCCGTGAAACTCGATCTTGTCGACGTATTTGGTTCTGGTCCGCTGAGCGGCAATCCGCTCGCGGTCGTGCATGGGGCGGACAGCCTCACCGCCGAACAGATGCTCAAGCTGACGCAATGGCTGGGCTTTTCCGAAACCACTTTCCTGCTGCCGCCGACCGACCCGGATGCCGATTACCGCGTGCGGATTTTCTACCCGGCGGGCGAATTGCCGTTTGCGGGCCACCCGACGCTGGGCAGCTGCCATGCCTGGCTGCGTGCGGGCGGGGTGCCGAAGAATGACGGCGCGATCGTACAGGAATGCGGGGTTGGCCCGGTCGAAATCCGCCGCGATGGCGAGCGGCTGTCGTTCCGCGCGCCCGATCTGGTGCGCAGCGGCCCGCTATCCGACGAGGAACGCGCGCGCGCGATCGAACTGACGGGCGTCGGTGAGGAAACGGTGGTGGAGGCGGTGCATGTCGCCAACGGACCGCAATGGCAGTTGTTGCGGCTGCGCTCGGAAGAGGATGTGCTTGCAGCGAAGCCGGTGGCGGAGGCGCCGCAGGGCACCGACATCGGGCTGGCGGGGCCTACGAGCGGCGGCGATACCGCATGGGAATTGCGCGCCTTCTTCGCCGACCAGCAGGGCCGTATGCGCGAGGATCCGGTGACGGGCAGTTTCAATGCGGGTGTAGCGATGCACCTGTTCGCCAGCGGGATCGAGAAGGGGCGCTATGTCGCTGCTCAAGGCCGCCAGACGGGCGCAGACGGGCGCATCCATTGCTCGCAGGAGAGCGATGGTTCGGTATGGATCGGCGGGACTTGCATGACGGTTGCCGAAGGCGCTGCCGTGCCCGGGTGGAGCTGAGTTCCCCACCGCATGTGACGGATCGCTAGCTGGCGAGTTTTGCGCGGATCTTGTCTCGCATCGCCGGAGAGAGCCGCTCGAGCTCCGCCATTTCCTCGATCTCGTCGCGGGATGCCCGGTGCGCGGGATCGTAGAACTTGGCGAACAGCCGGGCGACACTCCACTCGGAATGCCCGGTTTCGACGCATTCGAGCACATCGTCGGCCTGCGCCTCGCCTTCCTCGATCACGCGATAGTACCAGCCGCAATTGTGCTGCTTGATGATCCGTGCGACCATCCCCTTGCGGGCGAACCGGTGTTCGATCTTCCAGCACGGTTTGCGCGGCTGGCTGACTTCCAGCAGCGCGCTGCCCAGCCGGAAGCGGTCGCCGATATGGACCTGCGTTTCGGTGAGCCCGGTACTCATGAGGTTTTCGCCGAAGGCCGCTGCACGCGCGAGCAGCTCGTGGCCGCCGAGCCATTCGTTCCATGCCGTGTAATGATCGTGCGGATAATGGTGCACCGCCATGTCCACGCCGCCATGATGCACGGTATCGGCCACCATATCGCCTTCGATCCCGAAGCTGCGGATGGCAACCGCGCCGGCAACCGGGCGCTTGTCGATCGCGCTCAGTTCCGCGCCGTTGAAGGGGTGGGGCAGGCCGATGCAAATTTCGGTTATCGCCACCATCACTTATCCTCCCTGCGCACGGTCAGCGCATACCAGTCGCGCTGGATGCCGTCCGCGCCTTCGCCGCGGTAGCGTTCGGCGGCGATGATGGCCAATCCGGCGTCGCGATAGGCGCGTTCGAGCCAGCGTTCGTCGGGGAGGTTGGTCAGCCGGCCCAGCGGGTCGCGCCCTTCGCCGTCGCCAAGCTTGTAATTGGCAAAGTGCCACCCGCCGGGACGCATAGCGTGCCGGATCGCTGCGAGGACACCGGGGAGGTCGGCACGCGCAACATGCAGCAGGCAGGCATGCGCCCAGACCGCGTCATAGGCAGCCACTGCGTCAAGCTGGTCGAATTGCAGGACGCGCGCGCCGACGTCGAAGCGTTCGTTCGCCTTGCGCACCATCGCCGGTGTGCCATCGGTCGCGTCGAGGGCGAAGCCGCGTTTCATGATGTGCGCGGAATCGCGGCCCCCGCCGCAGCCCAGCTCGAGCACACGGGCGCCTGGTTCGAGCCGGTCGAGAAATGCATCGAGGTGGCGGCTTGGCCCCTGGCCGAAGCTCAGCGTGTAACGCGGCGCGTTCGCTTGGTAGTAAGCGATCGTCGCCGCATCGGCGGTCATCCCGCAGCGGCCTCGGCCTCGGCTTCAGCGGCTTCGCGGTCACGCTGGGCGCGGCTTTTCTTCTCGGCCGCGGTCTTCAGCTGGCCGCAGGCCGCATCGATGTCGCGTCCGCGCGGGGTGCGCACCGGGGCGCTGATGCCGTGTTCGAACACGATTTCGGAGAAGCGCTTCACCCGCTCGGGCGTCGAACATTCGTACGGCGCGCCGGGCCACGGGTTGAAGGGGATCAGATTGACCTTGGCGGGCAGACGGTAATGCTTGATCAGCCGCACCAGTTCATGCGCATGCTCGTCGCTATCGTTCTTGTCGCGCAGCATGACGTATTCGAAGGTGATCCGCCGCGCATTGCTCGCGCCGGGATAGGCGGCGCAGGCTTCGAGCAGTTCCTCGATCCCGTATTTGCGGTTGATCGGGACGATCTCGTCGCGGATCTCCTTGGTCACCGCGTGCAGCGATACCGCGAGGTTCACGCCGATTTCCTGGCCGCAGCGATCCATCATCGGCACGACGCCGCTGGTCGACAGCGTAATCCGGCGCTTCGACAGCGCGAGACCGGCGCCATCCATCACCAGTTGCATCGCAGCCTTGACGTTGTCGAAATTATAGAGCGGTTCGCCCATGCCCATCAGCACGATATTGGTCAGCAGGCGCCCGTCCGAGCGGTATTCGCTGCTGTCTTCCTCGGTATCGAGGCCGGCCATCGAGCCCTTGGGCCATTCGCCCAGCGCATCGCGGGCGAGCATGACCTGGCCGACGATTTCGCCCGGCGTCAGATTGCGCACGAGCCGCATGGTGCCGGTGTGGCAGAAGGTACAGTTGAGCGTGCAGCCGACCTGGCTGGAGATACATAGCGTCCCGCGGTCCGCATCGGGAATGAAGACCATCTCGAACTCGTGCCCGTCGGCGGTCCGCAGCAGCCACTTGCGTGTGCCATCGGTCGAATGCTGTGCCTCGACCACATCGGGGCGTTCGACAACGAAGCGTTCGGTCAGCCACGGGCGCATGGTCTTGGCGATATCGGTCATCGCCGCGAAATCGGTGACACCGCGATGATACAGCCAGTGGAACACCTGCTTGGCGCGCAGCTTGGCCTGTTTCTCGTCGAGCCCGGCATCCGCGAACAATTCGCGGATACGGTCCTTGGGCAGACCGATCAGGTCGACGCGGCCATCCGCACGCGGCGTGATGTCGCGCGCGACGGGAACCGGGTCCACTTGCCCGGGAATGCTCATGAGTGTCGTATCGGCCATGGGAGCGGCGCATATAGTGCCAAATGCCCCGAAAGCAAAGCATGCGGGCAGGCGGGGCTAGGCTCGGGGCACCGCCGCTTGTCAGGCGCGGCCACCGCGCGAAATATGCCCGCCCGATGTGAGCGTTTCCCGCGTCTCGCCGCTTCGAAGTCTCGGTTCGGCGCGCAACATGTGTTCAAAAGGCAACAACTTACTGTTGTCTGAGGTTAATGAAACTGTTTGCCATTTCGCATCGTTCTCTGGGTCCACGCAGCGCAAAAGCTGCGGGTAAAACCAATGGAGTTCGCATATGAAGAAGATCTCAACCCTGCTCGTCGCCGGATCGCTGGCTGCCTTTTCGGCACCTGCAATGGCCCAGGACAGCGGCAGCAATTTCGACGGCTTCCGCCTGCAGGGCGTCGCCGGTTACGATGCCCTCAAGGCTGGCAGCAGCGTCGATGACGATGCCAATGCCGATAACGACCAGTCGATCGACGGCGTGGTCTACGGCGTTCAGGCCGGTTACGATTTCGATCTCGGCGGCGCAGTCGTCGGCCTCGAAGCGGAACTGACCGATTCCAGCGCCAAGACCGAATTCAACAACGGTGATTTCGAAGGCTTCGGCTTCGGTGAAGTCGATGCCGGCCGTGACCTCTTCCTCGGCGCGCGCGTCGGTGCGAAGATGGGCCCGGACCTGCTGGTCTACGCCAAGGGCGGTTACACCAACGCCAAGCTGAACATTCTCGCGAATGACGGCACCACCGAATACGACGAAGACTTCGATCTCGACGGCTGGCGTGCCGGTGCGGGTCTCGAATATGCGATCAACCCGCGCACCTTCATGAATGTCGAATATCGCTATTCGAACTACAGCGAAGGCGAAGTCGATTTTGACGGCGACCTGGCCGACAGCGAGCGTTTCGATGTCGATCTCGACCGTCACCAGATCATGGCAGGCCTCGGCGTTCGCTTCTAAGCGATTGCATCTGACCTGATCGAGGGCCGGGGAGCGTTATGCGCTCTCCGGCCTTTTCGTGTCAGCGCTGCGCGCAGGCGAGCGTGGCGGCGTCCATCGCGGTGGCCGCGCCGGCCAGCGAATAGGTGTTGGCAAAGCGGCGGCCGCGCGTGTCGGTCGCGCGGATCGTCATGCGCGTGGCGGAGCGCATCGCCGCGACGATGGCGGCATCCATCGTGCGGTCTTCGGCCCAGGCATCGCCGCCGCCGCCGCTGAGGCGGAAGCTCTTGCCGCCGATCGCCAGCGTGATGGCTGAGCCTGCGGCAAGCTGGCGCGAGAGACGGAAATGCACTTGCCCGCGCAGATTGCGGCGCGGCCAGGTGCCGACGGTGGCGAAGGGTTCGAAATCGCGCTGCAACCGGCTCGGCGCGGCCATGGCGATGGCATAGCACCGCGGGACCGCAGGATCGCGAAAGGCGCCCCAGTCAGAGAAGACCCCGAGGCTGTCCTTGGCCGATAGCGGCGCCGCAGCGGCGAGCAGGAGGAGGGCGCCAAACCTAAGCATAATCGATCGCGATCACCTCCCATTCCTTGAGCCCGCCCGGCAGCCGGACGCTGCGCAGGTCCCCGACTGCCGCGCCCTTGATGGCACGCGCGACCGGCGAGGACCAGCCGATGCGGCCGGCGCTGGCATCCTGTTCGTCATCGCCGACGAGCGTGACGACGCGCTCGACGTCGTCCGCGTCGGCAAGCGTGATCGTGGCGCCGAAGAAGGCGCGCGACTTGTCGGGCTGCGCGGCGGGGTCGATTACCCGCGCCGCTTTCATCCGCCGCGCGAGATGCGCCAGTTCACGGTCGATCTCGCGCATGCGCTTGCGCCCGTAGAGGTAGTCGCCGTTCTCGCTGCGGTCGCCATTGCCCGCCGCCCAGCTGACGATCTCGACGATCGCGGGCCGCTCGGTGCCGAGCAGTTGATCGTAGCGCGCCCGCATCGCGGCATAACCGGCAGGGGTGACGGGATTGGACTTGCCTTGCATGAGGCCGTGGCCCCTAGCGCAAATCAGCGGCGCAGGTAATTCGCAATATCGCGTTCGTAAGGCGCCGAGCGGTCGGGGTGCATGTTGGCATAGCTGACCGCATTCCCGATCACGCGCATCACATAGTAACGCGTCTCGAAATTCGACGGGATTTGTTCGATCCAGGTCACCCAGTCGACCGCGCCGGTGCGCGGATCGCCATTGAGCCGCAGCCATTCGTTCACCCGGCCCGGACCGGCATTATACGCCGCGATGGCCAGCGGGTAGGCACCCCCATAGCGGTCCATCAGCCGTGCGAAATGCGCATCGCCAAGGCGGATATTGTAGCTCGGGCTCTGGGTCAGGTTGGCGGACATGTAGGTCACGCCGATCTTGCCCGCTTCCTCGCGCGCGGTGCCCGGCATCAGCTGCATCATCCCGCGGGCGCCCGCATGGCTGACGCGGTTGCGGTCGAATTCGCTTTCCTGCCGCGCAATCGCATGGACCATCGTCCAGTTCGCGCCCGGATGCGTTTCGACGGTAGGATAGCCGAGCCGTTCGAATCCGGTGAGGCCATGCTCGCCTGCCACCAGCCCGGCGACGACCGCCATTTCCTCGAGCCCCGTTTCGCGCGCCAGCTGGCCGACGAGAGCCATTTCGCCCGGCGTATCGGCCTTGTCGGCGATCGCTTCGAAAAAGGCGCGTTCGGTGCGCCAGTCGCGGCGATTGCGCGCGATTGCACGCAGCGCGCCGGTCAGCGGATCGGCTTCGAAGGCCGCGCGCTCGGCGCTGTCGGGTGCGGGAACGGGAGCAAATGTCGGCATCGGGCGGCCAAGCTCGCTCAGCGCCAACTGGCCGTAGTACCAATCGGGATATTGAGCGGCCATTTCCCAATAGCGCTGTGCCCCGGCCTGATCGCCGGCGTGCGCGGCGGCGCGTCCGGCCCAGTAAAAGCCCTTCGAGCGGGTCAGCGGCGTCTTGGCTGCGGTGCCATAGCGGTAGAACAGCGGCGCAGCCTGCGTCCCGTCGCCGAGCGACCAAAGCGCCTTGGTTCCGCCAAGCCACATCAGGTCGGTATATTTGTCACGCAGCGTATAGGAGCCGTCGGAAATATCGGTGCCCGGCGCGAAAACATCGTCGATCTTGCCCGCAATGCTGGCGGCCTGCGTCGCCCCGGCACTCTTGGCCACCGCCAGCGCTTCGCTGACGAATTGCGTGCCGTCGAAAGCAGGCGACACGAAGGCCGCGCGGGTCGAAAGCAGGTTCACCGCTTCGTACGGCTGGCCTGAATTGCGGTAATGCCGCGTCAGATTGTAGACATAGCCCGCATCGGTCATCGCACCCGTGGGAACGGGTACGCCGGCCTGCGAAGGCGTGCTGCCCTGCAGCAGCGCCAGCCGCGCCTGCGCCATCAGGCGATAAGCGGGCGAGACGCGCACGACATGGCGCGAAGCGGCTTCGTAGCTGCCCTGCCACAGCAGCGCATCCATCCGCGCATCATGGTCTTCGGGGGCGAAGCGGCTGCCGAACAGTCCCTGCATGTAAAGCTCTGCCGGGCCGCTCATCGTGCCGCCGCGCCACGCTTCGCGCGCGATGTCGACCGCCTCGGGGCGGTCGAGCGAGGCCAGCGCAAGCGCATACCGCGCCCGCCCGCTATTGGTCAGCGGGACATGCTTGTCGAAAAAGGCGACTAGCGTCTGCGGCGAGGGCGCTTCGCGATCGAGTGCGGCTTCGGCACGGCGCTGGAGCAATTCCTGTTTGGGAAAATCCGGATAGCTGGTGAGGAAATCCGCGTAGGAGGAGAACGGCAGGTTCTCCTGCTTGGTCAGATATTCCCATTGTCCGACCGCCTGATCCATCCGGCCCGGCTGCTGTGCGACCAGGCTGCTGCGCGAGGCATCCTGTGCCTGCGCAAGCGAAGGGAAGGCCAGCGCAGTGCCGACCATAAGTGCGAGTGAGAAAACTGTTTTTCGGCCCATGCTGGACATTTTGCCCGGCCCCTCCTTATCAGGCGCTGAATGGATCGTGGCGCCGCGTCACGAAAACTGATTTTGTTTCATTCCTCTAACGCAGGACTCAGGTAAATGTTCTCAGGCTCGATTCCAGCTCTGGCGACTCCTTTTCGCGACGGATCGTTCGATGAAGCCGCGTTCCGCAAGCTCGTCGACTGGCAGATCGACAATGGCAGCAAGGGGCTGGTCCCCTGCGGCACCACGGGCGAGGCCTCGACGCTGTCGAATGCCGAACATCACCGGGTGATCGAGGTCTGTATCGAACAGGCGGCGGGCCGCGTGCCGGTGATCGCGGGCTGCGGCTCGAACGATACGCGCAATGCGCTGCTCCACATGCAGTTTTCGAAGAAGGCGGGGGCGGCTGCGGGGCTGTGCGTCGCGCCTTATTACAACCGGCCGAGCCAGACCGGCCTGATCGCGCATTTCAGCTTCCTGGCGGAAAACAGCGATCTGCCGATCGTTCTCTATAATGTCCCCGGCCGCACGGTGACCGATATCGAGGACGAGACAGTGGTCGAACTGGTACGCAAATATCCGGATCGCATCGTCGCCATCAAGGATGCCAGCGGCGATTTGTCGCGCGTTGCCGATCACCGCATGGGGCTCGACCACGAATTCTGCCAACTGTCGGGCAATGACGAATTGTGGCTGCCGCATTCGGCCGCGGGCGGGTCGGGGTGCATCTCGGTGACCGCCAATGTCGCGCCTGCGCTGTGCGCCGAATTCCACGAGGCGATTGCCGCCAACGATCTGGTCAAGGCGCGCGCGCTCAACGACCGCCTGTTCCCGCTGCATTATGCAATGTTTTCGGACGCCAGCCCGGCACCGGTCAAATATGCGCTGAGCCGGGTGCACGACTGGTTCGAGCCCGATGTCCGCCTACCGCTGTGCACCGCCAGCGAAGCCAGCCGCAAGGCGGTCGACGAAGCGCTGGAAATCGCCGGGCTGGCCTAGATCACTTCGTCTTCGTCGAGCAGAGGCGCGGCGGGGAAGGGGGATCGCTGACGGCAAGCGCTTCGACGATGCTGTCGGCATGCTCCCCCGCATGGTCGAGCGCCTCGACCTCGGCGATATGGAACAGCGCATCACCCTGGTTGACGATGGGCAGCGTCGCATGGCCGATGACCACCCCGGCGGTCGGGCTGACAAGGTCTTCGGGATCTTCGCCGAACAGGCCCCCGACCCGCGCGAGCAGCGCGCCCTTGCGCACGACATCGCCCGAGCGGCACACCCGCCGGCTCACACCGCCGCGCGGCGCGCGCACCCAGCTCGAGCGGTTCGAGCGGAGCGGAACCTCGACCTCGTCCAGTCCATCGTCGGCATCGATCATCCCGATATGCGCGAGCACGCGCAGCACGCCCGCGACCCCGATCTCGATCGAAAAGCGGTCGAAGCGCAGCGCCTCTCCCGCTTCGAGCAGCAGCATGGGCGTCTCGCGATCGGCGGCCAGCGCGCGCATCGAGCCGGGGCGCAGCGGGCTTTCGATGATGATCGGCGCGCCGAAGGCCATGGCCAGTTCGGACAGATAGGGACTGCCCGCGGCGATGCGGATCTGCGGGAGGTTGTAGCGGTGGACGGCGGCCGAATGGATATCGATGCCCAGCGCGCAGCGGTCGATCACCTGCGTGAGGAAGCAATGCGCCAGCTGCGCGGCGAGGCTGCCGCGTTCGGCCCCCGGAAAGCTGCGATTGAGATCGCGCCGGTCGGGGAGGTAACGGCTGTGTGCCACGAAGCCGTAGATATTGACCGCGGGGGCGAAGATGATCGTGCCGGCGAGCATGCCGGGCGACAGGCGCTCGAGCAGCCGCTGGATCACCGCGGTGCCGATAATCTCATCACCATGGATCGCGCCGCTGACGAAGATACAGGGACCATGCGTCGCGCCATGAAAGACCTCCAGCGCAAGCGCGGAGTTCAGCCCGGTGACCTGCTGCGCAACGGGGATGGCCACGGTCGCGCGCGTTCCCGGCGCGATGACGCTGTCGTGGATTGCAAAGGGTTCGATAGCGGGGCGGGCATTCATGCGCGGCTTTCGCCACGCGTGCGGCGTGCTTGGCAAGAGAAATCGCTGCGCGCCCTTTCCAAGCGCCGCCCGCTATCCTACATGCGCCCGCCTTATGGTCCGACCCAAGCCCGCCACTTTCGACAAGCAGAAGACCGTCGCCGACAACCGGCGCGTGCGGTACGATTACCATGTCGAAGAGACTTTCGAGGCCGGGCTCGCGCTGCAGGGGACCGAGGTCAAGGCGCTGCGCGCGGGCGAGGCGAGCATCAAGGAAAGCTATGCCGAGATCCGCGACGGGCAGGTCTGGCTGGTCAATGCCAACATCCCCGAATATTCGCATGGCAACCGGCTCAATCACGAGCCGCGCCGGCCGCGCAAACTGTTGCTCAATTCGCGCGAGATCGAGAAGCTGTTCGGCGCGGTCGAGCGCAAGGGCATGACGCTGGTCCCGCTGTCGATCTATTTCAACAGCACCGGACGGGCGAAGGTCGAACTCGCGCTGGCCAAGGGCAAGCAGGCGCATGACAAGCGCCAGACGATCAAGGATCGCGACTGGAAGCGCGACAAGGCGCGGCTGCTGCGCGACCGCGGATAAACCAAGTGCGCGACCCTTACATCGGGGGCCCGTGCTAACCACATCGCCAGCCATGCCGTATTCGTCGCAAGCCGCTTTCCACCTCCCCTTGCACTCGCCAAGGAGGCAGCGCATGGCAGGGTCGTGGCAATGAGCGAGCGCAAATCTAAGACATTCCTGTCGGACTGGATCCGTCTGCGCATGCCTACGCGCGAGCAGATGGCGCGAAATAAGTATCTGCGCCCCATCGCGCACCGCTTCCTGACGCCCGAATTGTGGCGGTTTACCCGGCGTAGCGTCCCGCGCGGCGTGGCGCTGGGCATCTTTGCGGGCTTTATCGTACCGGTGGGCCAGATCTTCCTGGCCGCCTTCATGGCGCTGCCCGCACGCGCCAATGTGCCGCTGTCGACACTGGTAACCTTCATCACCAACCCGTTCACTTTCCCGTTCTGGGCACTGGTGGCGAACAAGATCGGCGTCTTCATCCTCAAGGTCGATCTGGCGGCCACGGGCGGCGCAGCGCAGGAAGAAATTTCCAGCGGGCGCTGGTCCTGGTTTATCGAAATGTTCGAAGGGGTCGGGGTGACCGTGCTGGTGACCGTGTTCGGCTTTATCGTACTGGCGATTGTCGGGGCGGCGTTCGGCTATGTTTTTGCAGGCGTTGTCTGGCGCTTCGTCGTTGCGCGCAAGCGCCAGCGCCGTCTGCGCATAATGGAGCGGCGCTTCGACCACCGCGTGAATGAGGATCCCGAGACGTGATGGTGCAGGAGGACAACCCGGTCACCCGGCTGCCTCCGCTGCCGCTCATGCTCGGCGTCGCGGCTGCCGGGATCGTTTCGGTATCGCTGGTATGGCTGGTCGGCCAGCAGACCGTCGTCGCCCTGGCCTATGGCGGTGCGCTGGTGGCGGTGCTGTTGATGCTGCTGCTCGCGGCCCGCCTCAAGACTGCTCCGGTCGAGGGGGATACGCTCCAGCCAGATTGGTCGGTGACCAGCGTTGCAATCGAGAACCGCCGCCGGGCGGTGGTGATCATCGACCGGGCAAACCGGATGGTTTGCGCCAATTCGACTTATGAAAGCTGGTTCGACAGCATCTCCTCGCCTTACGATCTGGCCTTCGATACCAGCTCGCGCGAAGCGGTCATCGCGGGCGCGCGTGACGCCTGGCGCGACGGGTCGGCCAAGGTTGCCGAAGTGCGGCTCGAGGGTCTGGAGGCTCACTACCAATTGCAGATCGATCGCAGCGGGCGGGGCGAGGCCTATCTGGTCTGGCGCTTCACCGAATTGCGCGAAGAACGCAGCTATGAAGGCCTGTCCGAGCGCCTTTCGGGCCGCTTTGGCGAGGTGATCTCACGGTCGGGTCTCGAACTTGCACTGGTGGGCCCCGATGGCGTTGTCCTTACCACCACCCCTGGACTGGCGGAACGCGCGACCGGTAGCCGGGACAACTCGCTCGGCGGGCTGGAATTCGTGCAATTGCTGCGCTCGGATGATCGCGATCGCATCTTCTTCGCGCGCGAAGGGCAGCAGGGGTCGCCGCAGACGCTGGTGCATGTGCCGCTCGACGCGCCTTCCGCCGACAAACTCAGCGATGCCGACCAATCGCCTTCGCTGATGCTGCTGGTCGACAGTTCGGTCGGCCTCGGCGGGGGCTGGGAAGGGAGCGGCAAGGCCGCCATCCCGCAGCTTGAAGCACTGCTGTCGGCGCTGCCACTGGGGCTGGCGCTGACCGATCGCGACGGGCGCTTCCTGTTCGCCAACAAGGCGTTCCTGCGCGCGGTCGAGCGGGTCGATCGCGGACTGCCGCAATTCCCGTCCGACCTCGTCGTGCGCGAAGACAAGGCCGCGCTGGCCGATACCGTCCGGCGCTTCGCCAAGGGCGCTACCGCGAGCGGCGACATGGCGGTGCGGCTGGCGAACGACAAGGAAGAGCCGGTTTCGATCGGCCTCGCCGGTGTGCGCGGGCTGGGCGATGCGGCGGTGCTGCTGTCGATCTCCGATTCCTCGGAAGAAAAACGCCTCCGCCGCCAGGTCGCGCAGGCGACCAAGATGCAGGCGGTCGGCCAGCTGGCGGGCGGTGTGGCGCATGATTTCAACAACGTGCTGACCGCGATCATCGGCTATTGCGACCTCATGCTCTTGCGGCATACGCCGGGTGACAGCGATTACGATGACATCCAGCAGATCAAGGCCAATTCGAACCGCGCGGCCAGCCTGACGCGGCAATTGCTCGCCTTCAGCCGCCAGCAGACCCTGCGCCCGGTCGTGCTGCAACTGCCTGACGTGGTGAGCGAGGTCAGCCAACTGCTCAAGCGGTTGATGGGCGAGAAGGTCGAGTTCTCGGTGCGCCACGACCGCGAGCTGGGCTCGGTCCGCGCCGATCCGCAGCAGCTCGAACAGGTCATTATCAACCTTGCGGTCAATGCGCGCGATGCGATGCAGATGAACGCGATCAAGCGCGGCAAGCAGGACTGGAAGGGCAGTCTGACGCTGGCGACGCGCCGGGTATCGGCACGCGATGTGCGCAAGATGGGCATCGATATCATGCCCGCGGACGATTACACCGTGCTGATCGTGCAGGACACCGGCGGCGGCATTCCCGACGAGCATCTCAACAAGATCTTCGAACCCTTCTTCACCACCAAGGAGCAGGGCAAGGGCACCGGGCTCGGCCTGTCGACCGTCTATGGTATCGTCAAGCAGTCGAACGGCTTCATCTTCGCCGACAATGTCCAGGGGCCCGACGGAACGCTGATCGGCGCGCGTTTCACCATGTACCTGCCGGTGCACAAGGGCGAACTGCCCGCCATCATGCGCCGCGAAGAGCCTGAGGAAACGAATGCGACCGAATGGTCGGCGGGCGGGAAACTGTTGCTGGTTGAAGACGAGGACATGGTCCGCGCCGTCGCCGAGCGCGCGCTTGCCCGCGCGGGCTATACCGTGACCACCGCGGCCGATGGCGAAGAGGGACTGGGCGCGATCGCCAACGGCACGACCGAGTTCGACTTGATCGTGTCGGACGTCGTCATGCCGACGATGGACGGGCCCGCGATGGCCCGCGCGATCCGCAAGGTGAAGCCGAAGATCCCGATCCTGTTCATGTCGGGCTATGCCGAAGAGCAGCTCCGCAACGAGATCGACATCGAGGACATGCACTTCATCCCCAAGCCGTTCAGCGTCCAGCAGATCAATGCCAAGGTCGCCGAAGTGCTGAGCGAACACCGCAAATAGGCGGGGTTCGCCGCTGGTTTTTTGCCGAGCGGAACATAGCAGAAAAATTTTTCCTGTTCCCCACTTGTTCTTGCGGAACAAAGCCGATACATACTGCGCCAGTTGAAGAGTCGGTAGCCGGCTCTGGCCAAGTGCAGGAGGTAGTGTCATGGCGGCAAGTCTGAAGCTCGTAGAGGACAAAAAAGTGAACGCAGACCGCCAGAAGGCATTGGACGCCGCGCTCGCACAGATCGACCGCGCATTCGGCAAGGGTTCGGCGATGAAGCTGGGCCAGAAAGAAGCCATGCAGGTGGAATCGATTTCCACCGGCTCGCTCGGCCTCGACATCGCGCTGGGCGTGGGCGGCTTGCCCAAGGGCCGCGTGGTCGAGGTGTACGGTCCGGAAAGCTCGGGCAAGACGACGCTGGCGCTGCATGTGATCGCCGAAGCGCAGAAGGCGGGCGGCACTGCCGCCTTCGTCGATGCCGAACATGCGCTCGACCCGGTCTATGCCAAGAAGCTGGGGGTCGACATCGAGGAACTGATCATCTCGCAGCCCGATACGGGTGAACAGGCGCTCGAGATTACCGATACGCTGGTCCGCTCGAATGCGATCGACGTGCTGGTGGTCGACTCGGTTGCTGCGCTGGTCCCCCGCGCCGAGATCGAAGGCGAGATGGGCGACAGTCATGTCGGCCTGCAGGCCCGCCTGATGAGCCAGTCGCTGCGCAAGCTGACCGGTTCGATCAACCGCTCCAAGTGCATGGTGATCTTCATCAACCAGCTGCGCATGAAGATCGGCGTTATGTACGGTAACCCCGAAACCACCACCGGCGGCAACGCGCTCAAGTTCTACGCCTCGGTGCGGCTCGACATTCGCCGTACGGGCCAGATCAAGGACCGCGACGAGGTCATCGGCAATGCGACCCGCGTGAAAGTGGTCAAGAACAAGGTCGCTCCGCCGTTCAAGCAGGTCGAATTCGACATCATGTATGGCGAGGGTATTTCGAAGATCGGCGAGATTCTCGACCTCGGCGTCAAGGCCGGCGTGGTCGAGAAATCGGGCAGCTGGTTCAGCTATGACAGCGTCCGCATCGGCCAGGGCCGCGAGAACGCCAAGACCTTCCTCAAGGAAAATTCCGAGATGTGTGCCAAGTTGGAAGCCGCAATCCGCGGCCGCACCGACGAGGTCGCCGAAGAGATGATGACCGGTCCGGACGCGGACGAGGACTGAATTCTCTTCAAGCGGGAGCGCGTCGGCCCACATCCCCGGGCTCGCGTTACAGCCGGACTGTCCCCCGGCGCTCCCGAAAAACCGGAAAGCCGGTGCGCGCCGCTTCATGGCCGCACCGGCTTTTCCGTTTGTGGCATGGCCGCAGGCCAGTGGCAGCCCTAGGGTGCGGGCGAATCGTCCATTCGGGAGCGCCGCCATGACCATCACCGTCCACCATCTCAACAACAGCCGTTCGCAGCGCATCCTCTGGCTGCTCGAGGAACTGGGCGCGGACTACGAAGTGGCCCCTTACCAGCGCGATGCCGAAACCAATCTCGCGCCGCCCGAGCTCAGCGAGGCGCATCCCCTCGGCAAGTCGCCGCTGATCGAAGATGATGGCGTATCCATCGCCGAAAGCGGCGCAATCATCCAATATCTGTGCGAACGCCATGGCGGCGAAAGCTGGCTTCCCGCGCGCGATAGCGAAGCCCATATCCGCCACCTTGAATGGATGCAGTTCGGCGAGAGCAGTTTTTTCGTCCCAGTTATGCTGAAGATTTACGCCGGCCGCCTTGGCGATGCCGCCGCGCCGCTGATGCCGCGCGTCGACGAGCAACTCGCCGCTCATATCCGCTTCGCCGAGGACAACATCTCACCCGATCTCCATTTCGTCGGCGACGACTGGACCGCTGCGGATGTGATGATGAGTTTCCCCGCCGAGATCGCGGTGATGCAGGGCTATGGCGAGCAAGCGCCAAAGCTCGCGCGGTTCGTCGAGGCAATCCATGCGCGGCCAGCGTGGCAGCGGGCGCGCGAGCGGGGCGGGCCCTATTTCATGTGGTGAGCAGGTGCGGGGCGGGGCTTGCAATCGCTTGCGCCTCCCCACAGAAGGCACGCGTTGTCGACCCTTGCGGCAGCGGATTGATATGCGGGTAACTCGATGAAGATCGCCGTTTTCGGGCTCGGCTATGTCGGCCTTTCCAATGCCATCATGCTGTCACAGCACAATTGTGTGATCGGCTGCGATATCTCGCCCGAGCGCATCGCCATGCTCGAGGATCGCCAGTCGCCGATCCAGGACGAACTGCTCGAGCAATACCTACGCCGCGACGATCTCGACCTCGCCTTCACCACCGATCCTGCCACAGCGATCGAAGGCGCCGAGTTCGCGGTGGTCGCCGTGCCGACCAATTACGATGTCGAGACCAACTTCTTCGATACTTCGGCGGTCGATGCGGTGATCGAACAGGTTCTCGCCGCCAACGACCAGGCGGTCGTGGTCGTCAAATCCACGGTCCCGGTGGGCTACGTCGGCCATGCGCGCGAACGCTTCGCGACCGACCGCATCATCTTCAGCCCCGAATTCCTGCGCGAGGGGAAGGCGCTTTACGACAACCTCCATCCCTCGCGGATCATCGTCGGCGAACGGTCCGAGCGGGCGCAGAAATTTGCCGACCTGCTGCTCCAGCCCGTTCTCGAGGACGATGTCACCGTCCTGCTGACCGATGCCGACGAAGCCGAGGCGATCAAGCTGTTCGCCAACACCTATCTCGCCATGCGTGTCGCCTTCTTCAACGAACTCGACAGTTACGCCTTGTCGCGCGGGCTCGACACGCGCCAGATCATCGAAGGCGTCGGCCTCGATCCGCGCATCGGGGCGCATTACAACAATCCATCCTTCGGCTATGGCGGCTACTGCCTGCCCAAGGACACCAAGCAGCTGCTGGCGAATTATTCCGAAGTCCCGCAGAACCTCATCCGCGCGATCGTCGACGCCAACCGCACCCGCAAGGACTACCTTGCCGACCGCATCATCGACCGCGAGCCGCGCATAGTGGGCATTTACCGCCTGGTGATGAAGGCCGGTTCGGACAATTTCCGCCAGTCCTCGATCCAGGGCATCATGAAGCGCGTGAAGGCCAAGGGGATCGACGTCATCGTTTACGAGCCGGTGATGGAGGAAGACAGCTTCTTCGGCAGCCGCGTGGTGAACGATCTCGACGCGTTCAAGGCCGAGGCTGATGTAATCGTCGCCAATCGCCTCGATCCCGACATCGCCGATGTCCGCGACAAGGTCTTCACCCGCGACCTGTTCGGCGCCGACTGATGGGCGAAAGCCGCACCGCGCTGGTCACCGGCTCGGCGGGGTTTATCGGCTATTTCACCTGCCGCCGCCTTTTGGCCGACGCGTTCCAAGTCATCGGCGTCGATTCGCTCTCGGACTATTACGATCCCGAACTCAAACGGCGTCGACAGGCGGGGTTGCTGCAAAACGCGGGTTTCGCGGCGATCAATGAGCCGATCGAGACGCCGGGCCTGCTGGCGAGCCTCTTTGCAGACGAACAGCCCGATATCGTCATCCATCTCGCAGCGCAGGCGGGGGTGCGGCATTCGATCGATCACCCGCGCAGCTATCTCGAGAGCAATCTGGTCGGCACCTTCGAACTGCTCGAAGCCGCGCGCGCGTATCAGCCGCAGCACATGCTGCTGGCCTCGACTTCATCCGCCTACGGCGCGAATACCGAGATGCCGTATCGCGAGACGATGAAGGCGGATCACCCGCTCTCCTTTTACGCCGCGACCAAGAAGGCGACCGAAGCGATGGCGCATTCCTACGCGCATCTGTTCGATCTTCCGGTGACCATGTTCCGCTTCTTCACCGTGTACGGGCCGTGGGGGCGCCCCGACATGGCATTGTTCAAATTCACCAGGGCGATGCTCGAGGGCGAGCCGATCGACGTTTACAATCACGGCGAGATGATGCGCGATTTCACCTATGTGGAAGACCTCGTCGAGGCGGTGCGGCGGCTGATCGACACTCCGCCCGTGCGTCCAACCGCGGCCGAGGACGTCGCCGAGGGGGACAGCCTGTCGCCAGTCGCCCCCTGGAGGGTGGTCAACATCGGCAATTCGCAGCCCGTCCAGCTTGGCGACATGATCGGCGCAATCGAGGATGCACTGGGCATCAAGGCCAAGCGCAATCTCATGCCGATGCAGCCGGGGGACGTTCCCGCGACCTGGGCCGATGCCGAACTGCTGCGCACGCTCACCGGTTATGTCCCGCAAACGGATATCCGTGAGGGCGTGCAGCGGTTCGTTGCGTGGTATCGCGACTATTACGGAGTATGACGCGATGACCGATCAATCCGAATGGACCGGCAGGGTCGGTAATGCCTGGGCGGACGAATGGCAGCGGACCGACCGCAGCTTCGGCCCGGTGACCGACCGGCTGCTCGAAGTCGCGCAGGCTAAGGGTTTCGCACAGGTACTGGATGTCGGCTGCGGCGCAGGCGAAGTGTCGCTCGCGCTCGCAGCGGGCGATCCGACGGCAAGGGTGATCGGGGTAGATATCAGCGAGGACCTGCTCGAGGCGGCCCGCCAACGCGGAGCGGGACAGCAGAACCTGCGCTTCGAGCTTGTCGATGCGGCCCGGTGGACGGCGGGCGCTGGCGAGCAGGCCGACCTCGTAGTCTCGCGTCACGGGGTGATGTTCTTTGGCGACCCCATCGCCGCCTTCGCGCATATCGCGGATCAGGCGGCGCCGAGTGCGCGGCTCGTCTTTTCCTGCTTCCGCGAGCGTACCGAAAACCCCTGGGTGCGCGAAATCGCCGCGGTCCTCCCGCCAAGCGATGAGCCCGCGCCCGATCCCGATGCCCCCGGGCCCTTTGCTTTCGGGCGCCGGGCTCGCGTCGAGGATCTTCTTATGAAAGCCGGTTGGCAGGGCGTCGCCTTTGAACCGATCGATTACCGCATGATTGGCGGCGAAGGCGAGCAGGCGGTCGAGGATGCGCTGTCCTATTTCCTGCGGATCGGCCCAGCAGCGCGCGCCATCGGGGCGCTGGGGGAGGCCGAACGCGACACCGCCATGGCCCGCCTCCGCGCCATGCTCGAGCGGCACTGTGTCGATGCCCAGGTCGCACTCCCGGCCGCTGGCTGGATCGTGACGGCCCGCGCACCCGGTTGATCGTCTCTCCTGCACAGTCTGGCCGGGCATTGGCGCTTGTCGCCCGCGCGCCGATTGCCTAACTGCCCGGTCATGACTTCGACCAACGACATCCGCCGCAGTTTCCTCGACTATTTCGCACGCCACGAGCATGCCGAAGTCGCCAGTGCGCCGCTCGTCCCGTTCAGCGATCCCACGCTGATGTTCGTCAACGCCGGCATGGTGCCGTTCAAGAACTCGTTCACCGGGCTGGAAACCCCGCCCGCGCCGCGCGCCACCAGCGCGCAGAAATGCGTCCGCGCCGGGGGCAAGCATAACGATCTCGACAATGTCGGCTACACCGCGCGGCACCACACTTTCTTCGAGATGCTCGGCAATTTCAGCTTCGGCGACTATTTCAAGGAGCAGGCGATCCTGCATGCCTGGACGCTGCTGACCGAGGAATGGGGTCTCGACAAGGACCGGCTGCTGGTCACCGTCTACCATACCGATGACGAGGCCTTCGACCTGTGGAAGAAGCTGACCGGCTTCGCCGACGATCGCATCATCCGCATCCCGACGAAGGACAATTTCTGGGCGATGGGCTCGGACGGCCCCTGCGGGCCGTGTTCGGAGATCTTCTACGATCACGGCGACCATATCTGGGGCGGCCCTCCGGGATCACCCGAGGAGGACGGCGACCGCTTTGTCGAGATCTGGAATCTCGTGTTCATGCAGTTCACGCAGGAAAACGACCAGATCGTCGGCGACCTGCCCAAGCCGAGCATCGACACGGGCTTGGGGATCGAACGCATCGCCGCGGTGATGCAGGGGGTGCACGACAATTACGACACCGACACCTTCAGGAATTTGATCGCGGCGAGCGAGGGGCTGACCGGAGTGAAGGCCGAAGGCGACAGCACTGCCAGCCACCGGGTCATCGCCGACCATTTGCGCTCGACCAGCTTCCTGATGGCCGATGGCGTGCTGCCTTCGAACGAAGGCCGCGGCTATGTCCTGCGGCGGATCATGCGCCGTGCCATGCGCCATGCGCACCTGCTCGGCGCGAGCGAACCGCTGATGCACCGTCTCGTGCCCGCTCTCGTCACCGAGATGGGCCAGGCCTATCCCGAACTGCAACGCGGGCAGGCGCTGATCGAAGAGGTGCTCGAACGCGAGGAAACGCAGTTCCGCCGCACGCTCGACAAGGGCCTCAAGCTGCTCGACGAGGCGACCGGCACGATGGGCGAGGGCGGGACGCTGGACGGGCAAACCGCGTTCAAGCTCTACGATACCTATGGCTTCCCCTACGATCTGACCGAAGATGCGCTGCGCAGCCGCGGCATCACCGTCAACAAGGACGGATTCGATGCGGCGATGGAGCAGCAGAAGGCGGCTGCCCGGGCGGCGTGGAAGGGTTCGGGCCAGTCGGCCAGCGAAGAGGTCTGGTTCGATATCGCCGATGCGCAGGGATCGACCGAGTTCACGGGCTACAATTCGACCACCGGCGAAGCCGAGGTCGTTGCGATCGTCAAGGACGGTGCGCAGGTCCAGTCGGCCGGGGCCGGCGATGAGGTGGTCGTTCTGACCAACCAGACGCCGTTCTATGGCGAAAGCGGCGGCCAGACCGGGGATGCCGGGCGGATATGGACGCCCGAAGGTTTCGAATTCGCAGTCGAGACCACCAACAAGCCGCTGGGCCGGCTACACACGCATGTCGGCAGGGTCGCCGGCGGTTCGGTCAAGGTCGGCGACGCGGTTCACCTGGAAGTCGATGCCGAGCGGCGCGACCGGATCCGGGCGAACCATTCCGCGACGCACCTTGTCCATGCCGCGCTGCGCAATCGCCTCGGCGATCACGTCACGCAGAAGGGTTCGCTGGTTTCCGAAGACCGCTTCCGCTTCGATTTCTCGCATCCCAAGCCGCTCGGCGATGACGATATCGCCGCGATCGAGGTCGAGGTGAACGAGGAAATCCGTGCCAACGAACAGGTCGGCACACGGCTTATGACACCCGACGATGCGGTCGCTGCGGGCGCGCTGGCGCTGTTCGGTGAGAAGTATGGCGACGAAGTGCGTGTCCTCTCGATGGGCCGCACGGTCGGCGAAGGGCGCAATTATTCGGTCGAGCTATGCGGCGGCACGCATGTGAAGGCGACCGGCGATATCGGCCTGTTCAAGATCGTTTCCGAAAGCGCGGTCAGTTCGGGTGTCCGGCGGATCGAGGCGCTGACCGGCGAAGCAGCGCGCAAATGGCTTGTCGCGCGCGACGAGGCGGTGCGGCTTATCGCGGGCGCGCTCAAGACTTCTCCCGACGAGGCGCCGGCGCGGGTCACGGCACTGGTCGAGGAACGCAAACGGCTCGAGAAGGAACTTGCCGAAGCCAAGCGCGCGCTTGCGCTCGGTGGCGGCGGCGCGAGCGAATCCGGCCCCGCCGACGAAGATGTCGGGGGCGTCACGTTTTCGGGCCAGGTGGTTGAAGGGCTTAATCCGAAGGACCTGCGTCCGCTGCTCGATGAAGCCAAGGGTCGGATCGGGTCAGGCATTGCCGCGATCTGTGCAGTCAATGACGGCAAGGCCGCCTTCGCGGTGGCCGTCACCGACGATCTGACCGAACGTTTCAGCGCAGTCGATCTGGTGCGTGCCGGGGTCGAGGCGCTGGGCGGGAAGGGTGGCGGCGGCCGCCCGGACATGGCCCAGGGGGGCGGTCCGGACGGTGCCAAGGCCGACGAAGCGATCGCCGCGGTGCGCAGCAAACTTTCCGCCGGATAGGTTGCTTAGCTACGGTTGCGCGATTTGCGGCCTACTTCGGACTGGCTGCCGCGCGGCAGGTCGTGACCGCCGGTATCGGATGGCTTGTTGGCATTCGCGCTAGGCGGTTCGACGGTGCTGACCGGGTCCTGCACGTTCTGCGGCTTGAACTTCTCACTGTTCGGCGTCGGCTTGGTCGGGTCGGGGTTGCTCATGTCTTTCTCCTTCCCCCGACCAACGGTCGGAGCGCGTAGAAGTTCACGTTTCCCGTAGTTTGTCCGGATCGATCGAGCCGTAGACATGCCTGATGGCGGCTTGCACCTTCGCAATACGGTTCGAATCGCGCAGCGTTTCGCGCGAGGAAGCCACTGCCCTCAACTCGCTAGCCAGCGCTTCGAGCCGGGCGGTAGTTTCCGCTCCGGGCTTCGTGGCAAGCGCGCGTGCAACGAGGAAGGCAAGGTCGCTGACCGGTCGCATGGCCAGGAAGCTCTCGACCATCGGACCCAGCAATTCGGGCCGATCGCGCCAGTCGCGGCCTTCGAACAGCATCTGGACGACATGCTGGCCCGCGCCGAAACATTCGAAGCGGATGCAGCCGGCAAAGCCTTGTTCGGCGCGGTCCGTATAGATCGTGCAACGCGCGTCGTCGCCGAGCTTGGGGCAGGGCTGGCCGGCCTCCTTCGCCGCGGCGAAACCCGGCATGTCCTGCGAAGGATAGGCGATGCAGCACAGCGCCGCGCACCGCGCGCAATCCGAACGCGTTTCGAGCGGGGCCGCCATCTAGGCTTCCGCGGTGCTGGTCCGCAGTTTCGGCTTGTAGGTCAGCGCGCCTTCCTGCTCGATCTGGCCGCGGAATTCGTCGCGTTTCTCGTGAATGGAGGCGATCACCGGCCCCATTGCCACGCCGATATCCACCAGCACCGCCTCGGACAATTGCAGCGAGCTTTCGAGCGTTTCGGGGACCGCATGGCTTGCGCCCGCACGGTAAAGCTCGGCGGCGTGCCGGACGTCGCGCGCGCGGCATACGATCAGCAGGTCGGGGTGCTCCTTGCGCAGCTTGGATACCAAGCGCTGCACCAATACCGGCTCATCCATGGTCAGCACCACGGCGAGCGCGTTCTCGATCCCCAGCCGGTCCATCGAATCGCCGCGCGCGGCATCGCCGAATGTGGCGCGGAAGCCATCGCGCTTTGCGCTTTCGATCAGGTCGGGATCCGCATCGAGCGCAATATAGGGCTTGTCATGCGCGGTGAGCATCTGCGCCACCAGTCGCCCGACGCGGCCGGCGCCGACAATGATCACGCGTGGTTCGTCGGCGGTATCCTCGGGTAATTCCGGTACCGGTTCGACCCGCCGTGCGATGACGCGGCCGAGACGCGCGAGCAGCGGGGTGACCGTCAGGCCGATCGCAGTGACGATCTGCCAGAATTGCGCGGTGCCCGGCTGGATTAGCAGCGCGGCACTGGCCGCCGCGAGGATGATCAGCGTCGTTTCCGACGGGCTGGCCATCAGGATGCCGGTTTCCGCTGCCGTGCTGCGCCGTGCCCCCATCAGCCGCAGCAGGACTCCGGTAACCAGCGCCTTGAACGGCAGGATCAGCAGGACCGCGGTAAAGATCAGCGCGAAGTTTTCCCAGATCGTCTGCAGGTCGATGCTCATGCCCACGGTGATCAGGAAGATACCCAGCGCGAGACCCTTGAACGGCTCCATGATCGCTTCGACTTCGCCGTGATATTCGGTCTCCGCGATCAGCAGCCCGGCGATCAGCGCGCCAACGATCGGCGAGAGGCCGACCGCTGCGGTGGCGAGGCTGGCGCCGATGACCACCAGCAGCGATGCGGCAAGGAACAGTTCGGGGCTCTTGGTGCGCGCGGCCTGGCCGAACAGCCGGGGCAGGGCGAAGCGGCCGAGAATCATCATCGCCGCGATTACCAGCCCGCCCTGCCACAGCGTGGTCAGCATGCCTTCCCAGCCTTCGCCGGCGGCATTGGGGGCCATCGCGCCGAGGACGAAGATGATCGGCACGATCATGATGTCTTCGAACAACAGCATCGACAGCGCCGCGCGCCCGACGGGCGAATGCGTGCCGGCAATCGGCAGGACGATGGCGGTGGAGGAGAAGGCGAGCGCGAAGCCGAGCGCGAGCGCGCCGGTCCAGTATTGCCCCATCATCGACAGCGCCATGGCCAGCGAGCTGCCGATCACCAGCAGCTCCATCGCGCCCAGCCCGAAGACCAGTTTGCGCATTTGCCACAAGCGGTTGAAGCTGAGTTCCAGACCGATTGTGAAGAGTAGCAGGATAATCCCGAATTCGGCGAAGGGCTCGAGCGCCTCGGGATCGGAGATGGTAATGTGGTTGAGCCAGGGGTGCTCGAACACGAGCCGCCCGAGCCCGAAGGGGCCGACCGCAACCCCGATCAGGATGAACCCGATGATCGGGGTGACGCGAAACCGCGTGAATACGGGAATGACCAGCCCGGCCGCGCCGAGGATCACCAGCGCGTCGGATACTGCCGGACTTGCGAATTCAGCCGATGCCATGCGACCTTCCGTAACCGCGCCGGGTCAGGCTGTCACGACGCGATCCGCGCTAACCCCCACCCGGATGCGCGGGGCCGAGTGGTTCACGGCGCGGACGCGGCTTGCCCGGATGCTTTCCGTCTTCGTCCCACTCGATGCGGTAGAGGTCGAAACGCCGGTCGGCGAGGTTGCGCACTGTCCCTTCGGCGCGCGCCCAGCTGAGATCGGCAAGGTTGATATCGCTGATCGTCAGTGTCTCGACATTCTCGCTGGCCTCGGCGGCAATCCCGTCGCGGGCGAAGGGGAAATCGCAAGGCGTCAGGATGCAGCTCTGCGCGTACTGGATGTCCATATTGGCGACATTGGGCAGATTGCCGACATTGCCGCTGAGCACGACGAAGCACTGGTTCTCGATCGCGCGCGCCTGACCGCAATAGCGTACGCGCAGGTAGCCCTGGCGGCTGTCGGTGCAGAACGGCACGAAGATGATCCGCGCGCCTTCGTCGGCGAGGCGCCGCGACAGCTCGGGGAACTCGCTGTCGTAACAGATCTGCACCCCGATCGGACCGCAGTCGGTCTGGATCACCTCGACCTTGTCGCCGCCCTTGATGTTCCACCAATAGCGCTCGTTCGGCGTGGGGTGGATCTTCTCCTGTGCATGCACCGCGCCATCGCGCAGGCAGACATAGGCGACATTGTGGATGTCGCCGTCCTCCATCCGCGTCGGATGCGAACCGGCGATGATGTTGATGTTGTAGCGCATCGCCATTTCGGAAATGTCGCGCCGCAGACGCGGGGTGTATTCGGACAGGCGCTCGATTGCCTCGACGGGGGAGAGTTCCTTCTCCTCGAAGCTCAACAGCATAAGCGTGAACAGTTCGGGAAAGACGATGAAGTCCGCCTCGTAATCGCTAGCGACATCGACGAAATATTTAATGGCGCGCATGAATTCGTCGTAATCCGCGACCGCGCGTGCCTGGAGCTGGCAGGTCGCGACGCGCACCGCCTCGACCCCGCGTGGCAGCCGCTTCTTCACCGGCTGGTCGCGCTCGACATAAGGGTTGCGCCAGACCATCATCACCGCATTGGCCATCGAGGCTTTGTCCTCGGGCAGATAGCCCTGCATGATCCGTTCGGGTTCGAAGCCGTTGGCCAGCTGGAAGCGCAGCACCGGATCGTGCAGTTTCCCCTCGACCACCTTGGCGAGATAGTCCTGCGGATTTTCGACCTTGCGGCGGAAGCGGCGGTAGTTGGGCATCCGCCCGGCAAAGACGATACCCGTCAGGTCCATTTCCTCGGCCAGCGCGCGTCGTTCTTCATACAGGCGCCGCCCGATACGCACGCCGCGCACCTTGGGATCGACGCACATCTCGTAGCCATAGAGCCAGTCGCCGGTCGGATCGTGACGGCTGCCATAGCCATTGCCCGTAATCTCGTCCCAGTCATGCGGCTGGAAGGCGAGCGCTTCGGCAAGCTGCATGGTTGCGCAATAGCCGACGACCTCGTCATCGAGCAGTGCGACGAAGCAGCCTTCGCGGAAATTGTTGATCTGCCCGCGGATTTCGCCATGCGTGTAGGCGGGCATATCCTCGTAAACCCGCCGCACCAGGTGCGCGATGCCGGGAATGTCCTTGATCATCGCATTGCGCACTTCGAGCCTACGCTGGCCGAACTTCTCGGGGCCCTTGCGTTTCACGGTGCGCTTCTTGTTTGCCGGTGCGGCCATGTCATCCCTGTCTTTTCTGGTGACCCCTTACGACAAGACCGGAACCGGCGCGTGCCGGTCCCGGTCTCGTGCGTCACTGCCTAGGCAATGACGAAGTCGGCGGTTGGTTTCAGGCCCAGGCCTGCATTTCCGTTTCGAGGTTGTCGACGATCGCCTCGAAGAACTGCTCGGTGGTCATCCAGCTCTGGTCGGGACCGATGAGCAGCGCGAGGTCCTTGGTCATCTTGCCGCTTTCGACGGTCTGGATGCAAACCCGCTCGAGCGTCTCGGCGAACTTCACCACATCGGGCGTGTTGTCGAAGCGCCCGCGATAGATCAGGCCGCGCGTCCAGGCGAAGATGCTGGCGATCGGATTGGTGCTGGTCGCCTTGCCTTCCTGGTGCTGGCGATAGTGGCGGGTAACCGTGCCGTGCGCGGCTTCGGCTTCGACGGTCTTGCCATCGGGCGTCATCAGCACGCTGGTCATCAGGCCAAGCGAGCCGAAGCCCTGCGCCACCACGTCCGACTGAACGTCGCCGTCGTAGTTCTTGCAGGCCCAGACGAACTTGCCGCTCCACTTGAGCGCGGAGGCGACCATGTCGTCGATCAGGCGATGTTCGTAGGTGATGTTCGCTTCGGCGAACTTGTCCTTGAATTCGCTTTCGAACACTTCCTCGAACAGATCCTTGAAGCGGCCGTCATACTTCTTGAGGATGGTGTTTTTGGTCGACAGATACACCGGCCAGCCCCGGTCGAGGCCGTAGTTCATGCAGGCACGCGCGAAATCGCGGATGCTGTCGTCGAGATTGTACATCGCCATGGCGACGCCCGAGCTCTGGAATTCGTAGACATCGAGATCGATGTTCTCGCCATTCTCGCCTTCGAAGACGAGACGCAGCTTGCCGGGGCCGGGGATCAGCGTGTCCTTGGCGCGGTACTGGTCACCGAAAGCGTGACGGCCGACGACGATGGGATCGGTCCAGCCGGGGACGAGGCGCGGAACGTTGTCGATCACGATCGGCTCGCGGAAGACCACGCCGCCAAGGATGTTGCGGATCGTGCCATTGGGGCTGACCCACATCTTCTTGAGGCCGAATTCCTCGACGCGGGCTTCGTCGGGGGTGATGGTGGCGCATTTCACGCCCACGCCATACTGCTTGATCGCATTGGCCGCGTCGATCGTGATCTGGTCTTCCGTCTCGTCGCGCTTTTCGATCGAAAGATCGTAATATTTCAGATCGACGTCGAGATAGGGCAGGATCAGCCGCTCGCGGATCCATTCCCAGATGATCTTCGTCATTTCGTCGCCGTCGAGCTCGACGATCGGGTTCGCAACCTTGATCTTCGCCATGGGGTTCCTGTTCGTTCGAATGAGAGTTGCGCGCGCCATAGCAGAGCGCGGGCCGAGGGCAAGGGAGCGGTCGCGTTGCAAGCGGAGGGCCACGTTGCGCACGGGCTGTCAGCTAGATTACCGTAGCGGTCCCACAATGGCGCAAATAGACAATACGGATTGCCACGGAGAGTTAACGGAGACTATGATCCGGTTAACCCGCGCATCTTGCATGAAGCACAAGAACAACGTCGCATGGTCATCCATACCCCCCGGGAAGAGAAGGGCGGAGCGAAGAACGTGTATCTTGAGAATGTCTCCCACGCGGTTCGCCGCCCGGCGATGGAAGGTCGCCGTATTCAGCTGTATCTGCTGATGCTGCTGGTCGATGCCCTGATCCTGCTTGGCAGTTTCGTGGCCGCCGGGGGCTTTTATCGCAATCAGTGGCCGCATGAACTCGCCATTGCGATGGGCTGGGCTTTCCTGCCGATCTTCCTGGTCATTGCAGTGCATCAACGGTGCTATTCGATCCGTGCGCTCGACGAAGCGCGCTACGCGATCGGCCAGGTCGGCCTCGCACTGGTGGTGTCAGCCATGTTGTGTACGGTGATGATCTTCTACGCCAAGGCTGCGACCGAATTCTCGCGCGTCATGCTCTCGCTCGCGCTGGTTCTCGCCTTTGCCGGCATGGCCTTGTTCCGGATCGGCATGCATTTCAGCCTGCGCCAGGTCTACGGCCCGAGCGTGAGTTCGGTACTGGTGGTCATGGATGGCGGGCCAAAGGTGACCATTCGTGGTGCGCAGGTCGTTCATGCCGAGGATTTCGACATTTCCGGCGCGCATGCTTCACCCGACAGTCTCGATCGCATTGGCCGGTTGATGCGCGGCATGGATCGTGTCGTCGTCAGTTGCGCGGCCGACCAGCGCCCGAAATGGGCGAGCGTCATGCGCGGGGCGGGCGTGCGCGGTGAGGTTATTTCGACTGCCTTGCAGGAACTTGGCGCAATCGCGCTGGAGCGCGAGGGCGGCCAGTCCTTCCTGGTTGTCTCGACCGGTCCCCTGGCGCTTCATGCGCGCATCTTCAAGCGGGTCATGGATCTGGCGATCACCGTACCGGCGTTGATCCTGCTCAGTCCGCTGATGGCGCTGGTGGCTGTGCTGATCAAGCTCGAGGACGGGGGTCCGATCTTCTTCGTCCAGCAGCGCATGGGCGCGCATAATTGCCTGTTTGATATGCTCAAGTTTCGCTCGATGCGCGTAGAAAAGGGGGACTGCAAGGGCGCGCGCTCGACCTCGCGCGAAGACGATCGTGTGACGCGGATCGGGGCCATCATTCGCAAGACGTCGATCGACGAACTCCCGCAGCTCATCAATGTCCTGCGTTCGGAAATGAGCGTGGTCGGGCCGCGTCCGCATGCATTGGGGTCGCAGGCGGGCAAGAAGCTCTTCTGGGAAGTCGATACCGATTATTGGCAACGGCACGCGCTCAAGCCGGGTCTTACCGGCCTGGCCCAGGTTCGCGGGCACCGCGGCGCGACCGAAACCGAAGGTCATCTGAAGGACCGGCTCCAGGCGGATCTGGAGTACATTCGCAACTGGTCGGTCTTGCGTGACATCAAAATCATATTCGCGACGGCCCGGGTCCTGGTGCACCCGAATGCATATTGACCTGTCCTTGAGCCGACGTAAGGTACTTTGAGAATAGAATGGGTCGGAGCTGACTGCGTTGTAAAAATGCGACGTAACAATGAATTATCCGGTTGCGCGGTATTCGAGATCGCTGCTAGCGAAAAATCGAATTCTCGCGTAAGAATAAAACTTAAGGAGACTAAATATGAAGACCAGCCGCCTTCTCGCCGGCCTCGCAGCCGCAACCATGGCCGTCGGTTCGGTATCCGCTGCTGCAGCTGACGCTGCCGTTGCAACCGACCTTTCGCGCTCGACCGCCGAAGCTGGTGAAACCAGTGAACTCGGTGGCGCAGGCCTCATCATCGCGATCCTTGCTGGTATCGCTGTAGTTGCTGGCGTGATCGTTGCAGCCAGCGACGACGATGACGAAGCTGTTAGCCCGTAAGCTTCTAGCGAATTTCAAAGATGAGGCCGCTACCGTTTTCCGGTGGCGGCCTTTTCTGCATCTGGGGCTAAGGGCTTGGCTAAAAGATCAGTTTGGTCGGGCACAATCCGTGCGGAATTGACTGTCAACTGAAGTCGAACCAGTCTGCGGGGGTTCCTCTGGTTTCTCTAGCTGGAGCCGGTTTGTGATACCGCCCCGCTGCCGGACATGGCGCAATTCGCAAGCGATCAATGCAGGATTGGTCGGCCTGGATGACAATTGTTAAGCTTGGTAGCTAACCCAGCGGAGTGTCCGCGTGGACCCCCGACTAGCGGGCGCATACTTCTCATACGAAGCTAGAAAGTGGTTGGGTGCGCCCTTTCCTAAAAGGGCGGGCCAAAGTTCGCTGCTGCCGCTTGTCCTGCGTCCTCTGACCTTCGACTGGGTCTGACTGTCAGATATGGTCTTGGAACATTCATTCCAACGCGCTAGCAGCCTTGGTTAACCGCACACTCGGGCGGGCCAAGGCGGTGGGCTCAACCTGGCCCAAGATCACTCTTCGAGACCAAGGTAGGCTTGAACTTGCCCATGCGAGAATCTCCACAAGTGCAAGATGGGCAGTTCCCCAGCGAACCCTTGGTTTCCGTGGTCGTGCCGATGCATAACTCGGCGGCGCATATCGTCGAAACCATCCGGTCGGTGCTGGATCAAACCCATACCAATCTGGAGGTCATCGCTGTCGACGATGCATCCTCCGACGCGACTGTCGCGATCGTCGAGGGAATGGCGGATCGCCGCATCAAGATAGTGCGGATGGAAACGAATGGCGGAGCGGGACGTGCGCGGAATGCGGGGATCGATGCCGCGTCCGGCGATTATCTCGCGCTGCTCGATTCAGATGACCGCTGGTATCCGGACAAGCTTGAGCAGCAGCTGCGCTTCATGGACCGGACCGGCTCGGCTGTGTGCTATACGCGTTACGATCTGATCGATGCAGAAAGCGAGCAGATCGGTCAGAGTGGGCGGCTTGCCGCAAGCGTTACCTACGAACAGCTATTGCGGCACTGCATAATCCGCACATCGAGCCTGCTGGTCGATCTGCGGGCGCTAGCTCAACCGGTTCACTTTCCCGAAATCCGCAAGCGGCAGGATTTCGTTTTCTTCCTGCGTTTGCTCAAACAGGTGCCCAAAGCCGATTTGCTCGACGAAGTCACATGCAGCTATCGCCTCCATAGCGGCACGGTCTCCTCGAATAAGTTTCGCGTTATCCCTTTCCAGTGGAACGTCTATCGCACGCAAGAGCAGCTTCCGCTGGGCAAGTCGGTCAGCCTGATGATCGGTTGGTTTTTCAACGCTGGATTCGTCAACGCGCGGCGTTTTGCGCAATGGGTGGAAAGCAAGTAGCCCTCCGATGAGCGAGACGCCTCGACATATTGCGGTCGTTGCCTTGCGCCGATCCGGTACTACCGCATTGTGGAACCTGTTCCGGCAAGATCCGCGCTACACGTGCTATGACGAACCGTTCAGCCATTTGCTGCATGACCTTCCGGCCGACAACGTCAAACGCACCCGAGCGGAATTCATTGCATTGTACAATCGGGATCCCGATCGCTTTCGGTCTCTTTACGCGCCGATACCGAGAGGCGAGGAGACTGTTCGCGGCCTATCGGAAAAGCAGGTCGAGTATCTCGAGTACTTTCTCGAAGGTGGGCCCACGGCGTTCGATGTGACGCGTTGCATGGGTAAAATCCCTGCGATTCACGCGATCATTCCCGACGCCGTACTGGTTCATCTCTACCGCCATCCTGTCGCATTTGCGAGTTCCCATCTGCTCCCCTCCGACCGGTTCGATCCCCTGGGTCTGCGCAAGCGCCGCAACCGCTCTACAGCGCTGACCCGGTCCGGCCGGTTCAACGGCTGGGGGATGGAAGAGCTTCTTCGCACCAAATGGATCGATACGACGAACACGCTCTTTGCTGAGGTGGGGGTGCAACTTCCTCCCAAGAGCGCAAGGGTTCCTGCGGCGCAGCGCCTTCTCGGGGGGTGGCTGGGGGCATATCGACTCGCGGAGCGCGAGGGGCGCGCCCTTTATGGAAGCCGCTTTGTCTCGCTGTCTTTCGAGGATGTCTGCCGGGATGCTGCTCGCAACGTCGCAAAAATACGGACCCTGGCGGGCGCCCCGGGCGAGGCGCTTGATGTCAGTAAGATCCGTCCCGCTTCCGCTGGAATATCACCGACGGACCCCCGGTGGATCGCGATGGCCCGCGCTGCAGGATTCACTGCCGAAGAGCGCGACCAGTTTTTCGGTGCCGGCGTCGACAACTGATGGCGGCTACTAGCAACCGACGATTGGCGGGCCGCGGAGCCATTTCGATCGCTATCCGGTTTCTCTCCGCAGGACTCGGCTTTGCGCTGGTCTTCGCCATGGCCCGCTGGATGCCGACCGATGAGTTCGGCCATTTCGGCTATGCCTTCTCGCTTGCCACGGCATTGTCGGTCATGCTCGATTTCGGACAATGCAGGCTCATCCTGAGGTCCTTGTCGACATATAGCGAACGCGGCCGGACGGACTTGATGAGCGCAGTGCTGCGTTTCTCGCTGATGGTTTCGGTTGTCGGGATCCTGGCGAGCGTTCTCGTTATTCTTCTGTGGTCCTCACTTTCCCATGCCCACCCGTCGATCATACCCGCTGCGGCGCTAACCGCTGGCATGATACTGGCTGACTTCCAGGCAAATCTGCTGCGGGGTCTCGGCAATCTGGTTAGGTCGCTGGTACCGAAAGAGATTGTCTGGAGACCTCTCGCGATGAGCCTGATGGCGTTGGCGGGCGGCGGCTTGACCCTCGTTACCGATGCGACCACCGCGCTATGGTTTCTGGCGATAACCCTATTGGTGCTCAACGCATTGCAGTTGCTGTTCATCGTCCGACCTCGCTGGCGACGCGCTCTTGCGCAGATCGCCGCAGCGGAGCGGGCCGACACCACACCCGGCGAAACGCTTGATGCTGCAAAGTCCATGTGGCGCAAAAGCTCGGTCCGCCTTTGGCTCGCCACTGCCATGAACGCGGCCATCACGCCGCTCAGCGTGGTAGTGGTTGGGCAGTTCATTTCTCCGGCGGAAACAGGTGCGTTCTTCGCGGCGGTTCGCGTTGCAACCATCATTGCTTTCCCATTGCAGGGGCTCAACCTGCTGACCGCACCGATGCTTGCGCGCAACTACGCGGCGAACAATCTTGCGCAACTCCAGCGCGTTGCCAGTTTTACTGCAATCGCTTCGACAGCAATGGCATTGCTGGGTGCCGTCATTCTGGGCTTCTTCGGAGCGCAACTGCTTGATTTGCTCAACCCCAGCTTCTCGACCTCGGCAACTGCGCTATTGGTGATTATGGCCGGGTTCGTCATTGCAGCGATTTGTGGATCGAGTGGGCAATTGATGAATATGACTGGCCATGACCGCGAGTTTCTCAAGATCTTGGCAACCTTCAATATCGTCGGTTTCGCGGTCCTGTTGCTCCTCACCAGGGAATTTGGTGCCATCGGCGCGGCATGGGGACTGCTCGTCGTCAAGGCCGGATGGAATATTGCCGTCGTCATCTGGGCTCGCCGCAACCTTGGTATCGACCCCTCGATCCTGGGCCCGATTTTCGTTCCAAAGGCAGTCGTGAAATGATGTCTCCGACGTTCTTTATTGTTGGTGCCCAGAAGGCCGGGACCACGAGCTTGCATGCGATGCTTGCGCGGCACGAGCAGGTCTTCATGTCGGATCCGAAGGAACCCGGATATTTCATTCGGGGCTTCGATGATCCAGAGCGATGGCAAACGCTTTATCGGCCCGACAAGCACGGTCGCATTCAGCCGCTGTCCGAAGTCGATCTGGGCGTATTCAACGCCGATGACTATGCCGCGCTGTTTTCCAGTGCGGAAGCGCAACGGGCGCAGCAACGCGGAGAAGCCTCGACACCCTATCTGCCGTCGCCGCACGCAGCAGATCGCATCAAGGCCACGGTACCCGGCGCGAAAATCATCATTGCTTTGCGTGATCCTGTGCCGCGTGCTTACTCGGCCTGGGGTTACAATTCATCGCGCGGGCGGGAATCGGCGGCCAGTTTCGAGCAGGCCATCGCTGAGGAACTGGCAGGTAAGCGCGACCATTTCATCTATGGATGGCGTTATCTCTATTCGGGTCTTTTCTCTCGGCATGTCGAGCGATACCTCGACCGCTTCGGGCGGGAGAACGTCCTGCTCCTGAGCTTCGACAAGCTGAAGGACGATGGGCAGGGCGTTTTTGATACGATGTGCGATTTTCTCGAGGTTTCCCGGCAGACCGTGAATGCCGGACGGCAGGAGAACGTAACGGTGCGCCATGCCAATCCCGTGATCGAGGGGATTCGCAATTCCTTCAATCGTCCGGGAGCCATCAAAACGCTGATCAAGCCTATCCTGCCGCGCGGACTTCGCACCAAAGTGCGGAGAGGGGTTACGACTTCCCTTGACCGTTATGGTGAACGTCCGGAGCCGATGACACAGTCCGTCCGACAGGAGCTGTCCCAATATTATGCCGGGGATCTCGCGAAACTTGCCGAGATGGTGGACTTCGATATCTCGCATTGGGGCAAGGCGCAAAGCGGGGCGGAGGGTGAAACGCATGGCTGATGGTGTCACGCCGATCTACATCGCCGGACGCGCCCATTCCGGTTCGACGATCCTGACCGTAATTCTCAATGGCCACCCCCAGATACAGGGGTGCGGCGAGGTCCTCGATGCGCTTGCGCGTGGCCCCCATGAGGAATGCTCGTGTGGCGCGAAAATTCGCGAGTGCCCGCAATGGTCGCAGGTCTTTACCGCATACCGCGTTCGCACTGGTCGCGACCTGGAAGAAGACATTCCCAAGCTTTATGAATTGACGGATATCCGCCAGTTCGGCTCTGCATTGCGTAGCAAGCCGGAGGTGCCGGACGACAAATGGTCATTCTATGCGCAGGCAACGCGCGACCTGAACGACACGATTGCCGACGTTTTCGACGTGCCGGCCTTCGTCGACAGCCACAAGGAATATACCCGCGGCCTGATGATGTTGCGCTCGGATCCTTCGGCGAAAGTCATTCATATCTACCGCGAGCCGGACATCACCATCACGTCGCATTACTATCGTCTGGGTGCTGGAAGCCCCGTTAAATTCATGAAGCGGCTCTATCGACCCGGCCTGATGACGTTTCCGTTTCTGATGGTCATCGCATTGGGCTGGTCGGTAGGAATGATAGCCGCGATCCTGACTGCCCGGGCCTATCCGGACCGGGTGCTCCATCTGTCGCATGACGATTTCTCTGCAAATCCCGTGCGCGAGCTCGAGCGCATCGGTGCCTTTCTTGACATCGACCTTTCCGTCCTCGTCGACACGATCAGGAACGGCCGGTACTTTGCGATCGAGCACGTGATAGGCGGCAACGAATTCAAACACGAAGGCCGTATCACCTTCGATCCGCGTACCAAGGGGCGTCGCAAGGCCCCGTGGTATTACCGCGCGGCAGCGTGGCTGTTCGCCTGGCCCGGCGCATTGGCGCGGCGGTTCTTCATTCCCGCACCTGATTATGCCCTTTCCGGTAAACGGGCTGATCCCTCTTAAGCCGGCCGGGTAACTCTCCTCCGCTGTAAGCTGGAGCTATGATCTGTCTCGGCGGGTCAGTCTGTTGGAGCAGCTGGATCACAAACCCGGAGCATCGACCATCCGCCCGATTGTGTGGCTCGCCCTGATTGCCGCTGTATCGATTTTGCGGGCTCTTCTCTCGACATAGCTAAGGGTTTCGAGACTGGCGCCGTTAAGTGTGATGTTGTTGAAATCGGCACCCACCAGACTGCCGAAACGCATCAGATACGGCGCTGTCCGGGTCTCCTCGTTCCACGTCCAATCGATGTTATGCATCGCGATGTCGCTGACGTTGAAGGGCGTGTTCCACAAGGTCGCGCCGGCAGGCATGTCTCGTGCCACCAGTCCATCAAGCTGGATTGCGCTAGCGCTCTTTTGTGTCCCGAACACGGTAAAGGAGGCGGTGGGAGAACCGGTATGCGTTATCTTGAGCCCGCGTATCGTGGCGGCTCGCTTGCCGGCCAGTTTGAAAACCTTTGCTTGGACATCCTCATTACCCAGCTTCTCCAATGCGCCGGAAATGACCAGATTGGTAACCTCCGTAGGTTCGGGCAAGTCGGCGCGTAGCCAGACGATGCTGTCCGTGACGCGACCGGGGATCGGATTTGCCGACAGGTCTCGAACAACACAATTGCGCAACGAACCACCGCTGATCACGACCATTGCCCCGTGGGCATAGCCCGACAGAGTGACGTTTTCGACGAGTAGGTCGGGGTTGCGATCTGCGTAGATGAGATGGTCGACATCGCTATTGGCCAAACGACAGTCCCGAATGGTGACCCCGGGCGCGCGGTTGGCGACGATCGCGCTTCGAACCGTGTCGTGAATGTACACGCGCTCGATCATTGTCACACGCGGTGCCTGGTAGGCGCCGTCATTGTCTCCTTGTCCGATGTTTATGCCGCCCTGACGCATCAGCTGGCGGCGAAAAGACTTTGCGCCTTCCGCAACCGAGGATTCGTCGGCAAAATAGTTGCGGTACCGGGTCTTGTGATCGAAATGCTCCTGAGCGGATCCGTCATACTCGAAATCAGCGAAAGCAGCGGTTTCGATCCCCGATTTGGTCGAAAGACCGCGGAAAGAGTCTTCGGCCGGTGAGCTGGGATTCGGCCTGTTGAGCAGCTCGATGAAACTCTGGTCGTAGGGAACGGTCTTCAGCCCCGACCGTGTGCCTTCACCAAAGGGGGCAAGGCCGCGGAGACGCTGATTGTCTCCGACCCAATTGGCCGTGTGCAGATAGAATCCGTCGAGCACAGCATCGCGCGCACCGCTATCCAGCATCGATTGCAAAGCCAGCGTGTTGTCATGTTCGGGGCCGGTCTGAGCACCGAACCAGCTGGCATAGGCTATGCCAGGCAGGCGGAAATTACCTCCGGTTTCCCAGAGAGTTTGTTGCCGTTTTGCGCTATCCATCTGTTGGACGCCGCGAACCCATCGGACATTCGTCAAATCGAAGATATGCTGCCCCGGCGGCGCATCGATATCCTGATCGAAGTCGATTATCACCCCGTCATCGGGGCGCAGGATCCCGCCCGCGAACCGCACCTTGGCCGCTACGCGGATCGATCGCGATACGGCCCACAGACCGCTGGTGATGGTCACGATCGTATCGGCTGGAGCCGTCGCAAGCTCATCGGTCAGATCACCGGCAGTCTGCCCGCCGATGCCCAGCTTACCCAGGAAGAGTGTTCCGGAGGTCACCGCCAGTGCGGCCAGCGAACCGGTTAGAACTTCGCGACGACCAAATCCGGTTCTGATGGCTGCTTCACCAAGCATGAAGTTGGGTTCCTTAGTTGCGGGATGGGTCGTGGGTCTCCTGAATTAGGCACTCGGCCGCCTGTACGGAAGCTTTACCGGCACGGTAGCTGAATTATCCGCCTTGCTTCGCTGTCATGACGTCCATATTCACCGCCTTCACGCAGGCTGGCCCTGTAACTCGCACCGAATTTCCGGAGTGTTCCCTGACCGTGTCGAAGCATTTTGTACAAAGCTCTAGCCTGCGCAAAACCCTGATTGCTGCCTATCGCGCATATGCTCGTGCCCAAGTCTGGCGTCGGGGGCCGCGGATTTTGGTGAACAGTATCCCCAAGGCGGGGACCCACTTGCTCACTGCCGAGCTCGAGCGACTGGCCGATCTCCAGAATTCCCGCCTTCATCTCGATATCGATCGGCTCGGTATGCCGGGGACGAGCAACGATCTCGGATTTCCGATGGTGAACCTTCCCAAGACCGAGCGCGCTATTTCCACGGTCAGGCCCGGACAGATGTTCTCCGCGCACCTCTACTGGTCGAAGGAACTGGAGGACATTCTGTCGGGGGCAGAGATATGCAGTATCTTCATCGCCCGAGACCCGCGTGACATCGTTCTGTCGCGCCTGCACTACGCGATGGGGCTGCGCAGGCATCGGTTGCATCCCTACCTTGCCGAGGTGCTTGAAAACGACAAGGACCGGCTTCGCTCCCTGATCGTCGGCCGTGACGCCGACCCGTTTATTCGTCCCCTGCGGGCGACCCTGCAAGGCTATCTTCCGTGGCTCGACCGTCCGGGTACGCTCGCGGTCCGTTTCGAGGATTTGGTTGGGCAACGAGGCGGAGGCACCGCCGAAAGGAAGCGTGACGCCTTGCGCAGCATTGTCGATCTCTGCGGCATCGATGGCAGCAAGGTGGACGAAATGGCGGGCATTGGAACCGGCCCCACACCTACAATGCGAAAAGGCAAGGCGGGTGGCTGGCGCGACGAGATGCCGGCGGAACTCGTCGAGCTATGCGATGCCGAAATGGGCGATCTCATCGAGGCCTACGGCTACGCTCGAACTTGAGACCCTGAAGTCCTGAACGGGGCCCACAAACGGGCTGTTGCAGTGGACGGAATATTCGCTGCGTTGCCGCCTCGGGACGACACGACAGGTGCAGATCTGAGCTGGATGATAAAAACGATTTGCGTCGGCCTCGGAGATTATCATGCCCAAAACCTCACAGGCATGAACGCTAAGGAAACGGCGCAAGGCGCCCGGCCGCCGTGGCGGGATATTTAAGTTAACGTCGACCGATCGGCGTGTCGCCGCCGCGGGGGAGCGGTTCTGATAGTGTAAAAGCAAACGTTTGGTGGTGTAATCGAGTTGCGATTTCAGCCCGATGTGTCCTACAGGCGCATCATCGTCGCGCACGGGATGGGCTGACGTAGAACGGAACGGGAAGCAAAGATCATGTCATCGACCGACAGCGTGGATCGATCCGGATCGCGTCCGGCAGGCAGGCGATCAAGAAAGACCTCCAAGAAAAAAGCGGCGTCAACAAAGGGACTCCGCGGGTTTTTCCAGGACCGACGCTTGCATCTGACGATCTACTTCGCCTTCATCCTGCTCGTTGGTCTGACCGGCGGCGGTTCGCGGCCCGACATATTGTCGCTTTTGCTGCTGCGACCGCTGGCTGCCCTGTTCTTGATCTATATCGTCTGGCGGATTTCGGCCGACGAATTGAAAGCGGTCCGTTTCCCGTTGCTGTTCATCGGCTCGCTGATGGTCATTGCCTTGTTGCAACTCATCCCCTTACCGCCGGTGATCTGGAGTTCGCTGCCCGGTCGGGAAGGTGTCGCGCAACTCGACGAGCTTTTTGGAATGCAAGACGTGTGGCGTCCGCTCAGTCTCGAGCCCAGCCGAACTTGGAATGCGTTCTTTTCGATGTTCGTGCCGCTGGTAGCGGTGGGTTTCGTCGGCTTGCTATGGAACCGAGAGCGTCGCTGGATACTGCCTCCGATACTGGCGATGGGCGTGCTCAGCATGGTGGTTGGCTATTTGCAGGCGCTCGGCGCCGACAGTTTGTACTTCTACCGCGTAACACACGGCCATCACCCGGTCGGCTTGTTCGCGAACAAGAATCATCAGGCGGTGCTGCTGAACTGGCTCCTGCTTACAGTTTGCTACATGATCACGCGGATCGACCTGCGCGACCGGCGAGCCAGCCTCCGTCTCGCATCGGGTCTCGCGCTCGTGTTCCTCATCTATCCGCTGCTGTTCGTCACCGGGTCACGGGCAGGCCTCTTGCTGTGTGCGCCAGTAAGCGTGGTCTGTGCGGTAATGCTTTGGCAGGCGCCGGCGCTCAATCGTGCATGGCAGGGATCAAGTCGGCGCGTGAGGCTGGCCATTACCGGATTGGGTGGCAGCGTACTGGCGGCCTTGGCCATGGTCTTCGGCTATCTGGCCATCACCGAACGGCAGACCGCGCTTACCCGCTTGTTCGAATCCGATCCGGCGGATGAGCTGCGCTGGATCTACCTGCCCAAGATTTTCGAGATGATGCGGGACCATTGGCTCGAGGGTATCGGGTTTGGCGCGTTCGAAAGCGTTTTCTACGGATACGAGAACGTCGAAAATCTGAGCACAAGTTATCTAAACCAGGCGCATTTCGAGCCGCTGCAATATGTTATTGAAACCGGGCTCGCGGGATTGCTTCTGCTCGTTGCGGCTCTGGTGTGGGTTGTCCGGCGGCTACTGCGTCTTTGGCGCGCTGGCGACGGCAAGGCGCGGATCCTGTCCGTCTACCTTTGCGGGGCGCTCGGGGTGTGGCTAATCGCCGGGCTGGTTGACTATCCCACGAGAACCCCCTTGGGGCAGTTGGTATTCGCAATCTTGACCGGCTTTTTGGCGGTCTCTAGCATTGATCTCGAAAGGCATCGGAAAATTGGGTAGGGCGCGATCGACCTCTTTTGCCTGGGGCAATTTCTCGATGAACTTGAGGACCTTTATGAATCCGAAATTTGTTTTGGCTGCGGCGGTTTTCGCCGTGACAGGGTGCTCGAGCGGCCCTCCGGAGTTGGGGCTCGCCCCTACGGTGGAGTACGTCCAGGCGGGCGCGATGCCTCAGCCCGAGATGGTCGGCGCCGACGGCAGCTTTCTCTATGCTTTGGGACCGCTCGACAAGGTCGAAGTAGAGGTCGTCGGGATGCCCGATTTGACTCGCCAGTTGTCCGTGGATGCACAGGGTTTCCTCTCGGTTCCGCTGGCAGGCGCCGTGAAGGCAACCGGCCTTACTCCGGTCGAACTGGCGGACATCCTCGAGGAGAGGATGCGACAGAACTATCTCAGGGATCCCGACGTGGTCGTGAACCTGGTTGAATCGACGAGCAACGCGATAACGCTCGATGGGCAGGTCAGGCGTCCCGGAATATATCCGGTTTATCGCGACCAGACACTGACCCAGGCGATCGCTGTTGCTGGCGGTGAGAACGACTTTGCGAGGGTCACGACCGTGATCGTTTTCCGCGAGGTAAGTGGTCAGAAGTATGTCGGGCTATATGATGTGAGGGCGATCAGGCGCGGAAACTACGCCGATCCAAGCGTCTATCCGGGCGATAGGGTGGTGGTTGACGAATCCCAGACCCGGCGATTCCTGGACACGATCCAGGGCGTTACCAACTTGCTGACCACTCCGCTCGTCTTGCTTTCCCGCACCGCTTGATCGCGGCAAGCCAACATTTCGAAAGTAGGTTCAGGTGACAACCCAGGATAATATGGCGACTGCAGCATCATCGGGACCGTATGAGGCGGCCGAGTTTGAAGGCCCCGGCAATGGGCCGGAGAAACCCTCGATCTTCCACTACATCTGGCGGGTTTTCTGGACGAACCGACTGATAGTCGGTGCGATCATAATCGCTGCGGTCGCCATAGCGCTGGTGCTGACTCTGCTCGCAACGCCGCAATATACCTCGACCGCGCGTATCCAGATCAACAGGATCGAAGCGAACGTATCGGACGTCGAAGGAGTCGAGCCTGCGGGGGACGGACTCAATTACGACGAGTTCTATCGTACACAGTACGCGCTTCTCGAAAGCGAGGCCCTGGCCGAACGCGTCGCGCGTAAGCTGAACCTGCCGGCCGACGAGGCTTTCATCGACGCGTTCAATATCCCGGACGATGGAGAAATCCGGTCCGGCAACCAGCGGCTCGCCATGGAGCGGACTTCGCTGCTCCTCCTTGAACTTATTTCCATCGAACCGGTCGTCGGGTCGAGCCTTGCCGATGTGTCCTTCACGAGCCCGTCTCCGGAACTGTCGCGGAGAATCGCTTCGACCTGGATCAGCGAGTTCGTTGCGGCTTCGATGGAGCGGAGGTTTGCCGCCACCGACGATGCACGCAGATTTCTCGAGCAGCAGCTCGCAGAATTGCGCTCGCGCCTGGAAGATTCCGAGCGATCCTTCGTTACCTATTCTTCGCAGAGCGGAATCGTATCGCTCTCGAACAGTGAAGCGACCACCGGGAATGATCGTACGCTCAAGGCGTCCGACCTGGCGAGCATGAACGACGCGTTGAACAGCGCGCGTGCCGATCGCATTGCTGCGGAAAGTGCCTTGCAGGCCGGTGTTCAACAGCAAGGTAACACTGTGGCGAACACGCTGCGTGCCAAGCGTGCGGAGCTTGCAGCGCAGAAGGCCAACCTTCTGACGCAATTCGAGCCTGGTTACCCCCGGGTCGAGGCGCTGACCAACGAGATTGCTGAGCTCGATCGTTCGATCGCCGATGCGCTCGGTACCGGGCAGGCCGACTTGCGGCGCAACTTGATGCAGGCGCAACAGCGCGAGCAAGCTTTGCAGGCCCAAGTCGAAGGGCTGCGCTCCATCTATAACGATGAACAGCGCGCCACTGTTCAGTACAACATATTGAAGCGCGACGTCGACACCAACCGCGAACTCTACAACAGCCTGCTTCAGCGCTATAAGGAGATCGGTGTTGCAGGGGCTGCAGCGAGCAATGTGCAGCTTGTCGATCCGCCGCGTATCCCTCGCGAACCTTCCAGTCCGAATCTGCCGCTCAACCTTGCACTAGGCTTTCTGCTGGGTATCGGCGTTTCGGGTGCAGTCCTGTTCGCTCGCGAAGAGATGGATCGCAGCGTCCGGGATCCTCAGGATGTGAGGCAGAAGCTGAACATCGCCCTGCTGGGTGTCATTCCGAAAACCGATGCGGAAGACCCCCTGGACGAGCTTGCCGACGCCAAGAGTGCCATTTCGGAAGCCTATCTGTCGGCCGGCGTGCTGCTTGATATGTCGACTTCCGAAGGTTTCCCGAAAACCCTGATGCTTACGAGTACAGTGCCCAGTGAAGGTAAGACCAGTTCGTCTTATGCGCTGGCCCACCGGCTTGCGCGCAGTGGCCGCAAGACCATCTTGGTCGACTTGGACCTTCGCAATCCGTCGGTGGCCAAGAGGCTGGGCGTGCCGAACGAGCGTGGGGTGGTCGAGTTCCTGACCGGCCAGGATGCTCTTGGCACTTTGATCCAGCGGGACGTTGGCCCCAATTTCGACATCCTGAGCGTTGGCGCGATTCCGCCCAATCCCGGTCAGCTCATCGCGGGCCCCAGGATCGGCGAGTTGCTGACGCAACTGCGTAGTGCCTACGATTTCGTAGTGATCGATGCCCCGCCGGTCCTCGGGATCGCGGACGCTCCGGTTCTGGGAAGCCAGGTCGAAGGCATCGTATATATCATCGAGGCAAACCGTGCCGGTGTTCGCCAACTGTCGAGCGCGATCGAGCGCATGCGGTCCATGGGTGGTCGGATCCTGGGCGGTATCCTTACCAAGGTCGACGAACGCAATTCCGAATACGGCTACGGTTCGGAATATGGCTACGGCTATGGCTATGGCTATGGCCAGAGCTCGGACAACGAAAAACTATGAGCCAGCGGGGATTTGCGGCCCCGGCCATGATCGGGAAGATCGTCGTAAGCATAGCCGCATTGGTGTGTGCGGGGGCTGGGTTCGTCAACGCGGCCTCCGAAACCGGCAATCTGTCGCTGTCGATGTCCCGTACTCTGGACGCGACGATAAATTCCGAGGTCCGAAGTCGGGCGCTCGACCAGAGTTTTCGTCTGGCTGCATCGGCGGAAGCAGAGAACGGTAACACGGGTTTCCCCGCAAGCTCCGATATGGTCCTCGCAGAAGCGCAATCGCTTCGCGCGCTTCGCCCCCTCGATCCTGTCCCTGTGAGGGTTTGGGCGGTCGGCGGGATCTCCCAAACCGATCCCGAGCGGGCATCGAATATTCTCGTGTCCGCCAGTACCATGAACAAGCGCGACGCGGTCGCGAACATGTGGTTGGTTCACAACTTCGCACGCGGCGAAAGAGTGGACGCAATGATCACCTTCTTCGACCAAGGGCTTCGCACGAGCAGGCAATTGCGTTCGACGGCAATTGCGCCATTTGTCGGCTTGCTCGCTTTGCGCGAGGGACGCGATCGCATTGGGCAGCTAATCCGCGCCCATCCCGATTGGGAAGAGGATTTCTGGACCGAGTTCGCACGCAACCAGATTGCGCTGCAGAATGCGGGCTCGTTCTTCGAGGAAACGGGAATCGATTTCTCGGAGCAACCAAGCGAGCGCAAGGCCGAGATCTATCGCAATCTCAGACGGTTGGGTTATTTCGAAAGCATGTTCGCCTTAGCTGCCAAGGATCGGCCCCTGGGGGAACAAAGCGAACGGATTCCGCCCGAATCGCTCGCATCGGTAACCAGTCCGGTTGGATGGAGATTGCAATCATCCGGCCTAGTGTCGAGCTTCTACGATGATACCCACGAGGCATTGATCGTTGATGCTCAACCGGGCGCGCTTGGCGCGTTTGCGGAGCTCGTAACGCCCAAGAAATCCGGCGGCCAATTGGAGGTGGCCTTGGAGCGTCCGGCACCCGAAGGTGGGCGTTTGCGGGTATCAGCTACATGCGCAGGCGATCGGAGCAATATGCTGGCTCAGCTTGAGCTTCGGCCGGGCGAAACCCTTGCCAGCACACCGCTCGCTGAGGATAGCGATTGTGCCTTTCTGCTCCTGAGCGCTTCGATCGCTGTTGAGCGGGGAAGCCAGGGAGGGGTAGAGCTCGCAATCTCCCGCATCGGCCTGCGGTGATCGAGAGTCCGACCGCCTACCCATGGAGTATGATGGGCTTCGCGATGTGTCGGAGCCATGCGTGAGGGCAGGGTGCTGATTGCGCTACGCAATCGAAAATTGGCAAGCTGCCGTATCATGCATATCGATTTGGTCAGATGATGAGCTCAACCACCGAAAAATCCGTTTTGATCTGCGCCAAGGCATTTCCCCCGGTCGTGGGCGGGGTGGAAAGTTACAGCGAACACACGGCCCAAGCCTACCTTCGATGCGGTGTAACCCCCACGGTGTTGACCAGCTTTCCCGGCGAGAGCGGTTGGACCACTCGCGAATACCCAGAAGGTAAAATCGACGTTCTCAACGTCGGTACGGGTAGCCAGCCGAAGATCCTTGCCAGGCTGGCGCGCGCTGCACGGTCGCAAACCCGTGCGAACCGTTTCACGTTCTGTCATGCGACAACGTGGAGGGCAGGCGTGGCATTGCTGCCATGGGCCCGGACTCCGCGGACCGCAGTGACTGTCCACGGCAGGGAAATCCTGATCAATCCGTTTTACCTCCGGCCGGTGCTGCGCAGGGCTTTGCCCCGGTTCGACCTGCTCGCATCGGTTTCGGATTATACTGGCGCCAGGCTGCAGCAGGAATTTCCCGAACTACAAAATTCCAAGGGCAGGATCGTCTCGTTCAACGGACTTTCGTACAGGCGCGAGGCATGCCTCCACACCCCGTCTTTCGATCGCTCGAAGGTCCGAATATATAGCTTCTGCCGCCTGGTAGAGCGTAAGAACCTGCTCAATGCGGTTCGCGCGATTGCATTGCTCAAGGACAAGCGCCTCCCGGTTCCTTTCGAATACGTGATATCCGGGACAGGCCCTCTTGCCGACGAGATCCGGGCGGCGATCGATCGTCTGGAACTGCATGACCATGTGCGCATGACCGGCTATTTGCCGGATTCCCAGGTTATAGAAAACTTCAAGAACACCGACATCTTCCTTCATCCGCAGGTCGCTGCGGTGTCGGATTTGGACATCGAAGGATTCGGCTTGGTGATCGCCGACGCTATGTCATTCGGCGCTGCTGCGGTTGTCGGGAAAGATGGCGGTCCCTCGGACTTCATCGAAGACGATCAAACCGGCCTGATCGTCGATGGCGGTAGTGTCGAGCAAATTGCTGGCGCGCTCGAGCGACTTGTCAGCGATGAAAAGTACCGGCAGCGCATCGCGACGCAGGGGCGGGCATGGTGTCTCGATAATCTATCCTGGGACAACCATGTGCTCGATATCATGAGAGCATTGGAAGTTTGAGCGAGGCAGGACTGCGGTCTCGATACCCGTAGTGGCGCCCCGGTTCTCGTGCAGGAGCTGAAAGTCGCCAAGACTACTTTGGCAACAAAAAAGCCCGCCGTTTCCGGCGGGCTTTTTCATGCCTCGAAGGCTTCGATGGTGGGCGTAGCAAGGATTGAACTTGCGACCCCTACGATGTCAACATAGTGCTCTACCACTGAGCTATACGCCCGCACCATCGGGTGCCCCTTTCGTGGGGCAGGCGCGCCCTTTAGCGGGGCGCTGAAAGCCATGCAAGACCCTATTTGGGAGCTATTGCAAACGCGCGCTGATACGGTCTTCGAGGACCCGTTCGACTTCCAGCACGAGGTCGCGCAGGTGGAAAGGTTTCGACAGGACCTTGGCATGCGGCTGCTCGCGGCTGGCTTTCAGAGTCACCGCGGCAAAGCCGGTGATAAACATGACCTTCGTATGCGGGCTCACCTCGTTGCAGCGCTGCGCCAGTTCGATCCCGTCCATCTCGGGCATTACGATATCCGAGAGCAGCAGATCGTATTCGCATTCCTCGAGCAGCGGGATGGCCGCAGTGCCCCGATCGACCGAGTCGACTGTATAGCCTGCATTGACGAGCGCGCGTTCGAGATAGACGCGCATGGCATCGTCGTCCTCGGCGAGCAGGATTCGCTGGGTCGTTGTTTCGGTCATGCCAACTGCTTAGCGCGCGTGCTTTAAAAAAGCATGTATCCAAAACAAGCATTGTTAATGGGCGGGTAGGGCTGATGGGTCGGGATGAGCGAGAATGACGTCCCACATGCTGGCTACCGGGGCGGGACGATCGAAAACTCCCCGCCGCGGAAAGAAATCTGCGCTTGCTTAATCGAGGCCCGCGCCCGACGATGGGGCATGAGCGAACGGCAGGCAGCAGCAACGACGGGTGTCGAGCACCTGTCGGGCGGCAAGATCCCGGGGCGGCAGGGGCCGTCCTACAACCTGTTCCGGTTTGGCGAGCCCAGCATTCCGATTCTGATTGCCGCACCGCATTGCGGGCGTGCCTACCCCGACGATGTGCTGGCCGCGCTACGCGATCCCGATCAGGCGCGTCTGCGACTCGAGGATCGCCATATCGATGCCGTCGCGCAGCCGGTCGCCTCGGACACCGGAGCCAGCCTGCTGCTCGCCGAGGCACCGCGGGCGATGATCGATCTCAACCGTTCGGTCGAGGATGTCGATTGGGGTATGGTGCGCGGCGCGAAGCCGCGGCCGATGCGGCATTCGCTGGCCAATCGCCGGTCGCGCAACGGTCTCGGCCTCGTGCCGCGGCGCATTCCCGGCATGGGCGAAATCTGGCGCCGACCGCTCGCCAAGGCCGAACTCGATGCGTGGATCGAGGGCATCTATACCCCCTATCACACTGCTCTTGGCCACGAGCTGGAGCGGTTGCGCGATCGCTGGGGCGTCGCGCTGCTGGTCGATCTGCATTCGATGCCCCCGCTCAAGCGCAGCCATCCGCAGGACCACCCGGCAGAATTCGTTATCGGCGACCGGTTCGGCGCCTCTTGCGATCCCGGGCTGGTCGATCTGGCGATCCGCTATCTGGCGACCCATGGGCGCCGGGTGGCGCATAACCGCCCCTATTCGGGCGGCTATGTGCTCGATCGCTACGGCCAGACTGCGCGAGGTATCCACGCGGTGCAGATCGAGGTCTGCCGCAGCACCTATCTCGATGCCCGGCTCGACCAGCCCAGCGCGCGGGTCGGAGCGATCGCGAAGCTGATTGCCGGCCTCGTGCGCACCTTGGGGGCCGAGGTCGCGACCATGGGGCGACCGGGCCACATCGCGCAGGCCGCGGAATAGCCCGTCCACAAAAAACCACCCCACGCAATATGCGCGGGGTGGCCAAGGTTCAGGGAGGAGATGCACTCTCGTGCATCTACCGGGGGGCCATGAGGGGCGGCCCACCCGGTACAATAAAAATGGAGCGGGGTCGCTCGAATTTCAAGGGTCGGTTGGGGCTACGGTGCACACCGTTCGGCGCGCTGCGAGAGCAGTCCGTCAGTTTCGGGTCAGGAAGACGCGGTCGGCTGGGCGATCAGGAGCAGGCTATTCCCCGCTCGGGATGTCGAGCCGAGGTCCTCGACCAGCGCGCATTCTCCTGCGCCAAGCCGCTGCCCATCGAGCATGATTTCGCCCGACAACGGTATCACGATCGACGGTGCCTGCGCGATTGCGGGCAGGGGGGCCGATGTGTTGCTCTGCCAATAGAAGAGCCGGAAATGGGGGCCATCGACCAACAGCCCCGCGTCGTCATCCATCCGCGTGCTGAGATCGAGCGGGTAGGGTCCGGTGGTCGCGACCTCGACACCCTGATCCAGGTGGAGTTCGCGCGGCCGCCCATAATCGAACAGGCGGAAGGTGATGTCGCTGTTTTGCTGTACCTCGACGAGGCTGATCCCGCCGCCAATGGCGTGGACCGTGCCTGCGGGGATGTAGAAGGCGTCGCCCCGCTGAACCTCGTGCCAGACGAGTTTGTCCACGATCGTCCCGTCAAGGGCGGACCTGCGCATGTCTTCGGCAGTGATGTCCTCGCGGAACCCCACGGCGATGGAGGCGCCCGGTTCGGCATCGAGAATGACCCAGCACTCGCTCTTACCGCCGTCCGCGAGGCCCATCGCTTCGGCTTGTTCGTCGCTGGGATGGGCCTGAACGGACAACCGTTCGCTGGTGAAGATATATTTGACCAATAGCTGGTCGAGCTCGGGCGGAGGTTCGAACCAGACTTCGCCAATGGGCTGGTCAGAAGGGTGCGGGAAGGGCGCGGGCAGCCGCTTTACCCCCCAGACCTTGTCCACGAAGCGCGTAGGAAGCTTGCGGATCATTGGTTCTTGCACCGGCTCGCCTCTCCGACACGCTGGACCGCATTGCGGCTGGTCACGAGGATGTCCTCGCCGTCGACGACCACGACGATATTGTCAGCACCGATCAGCGTTACATGCGGTCCGTCGCTGTCGATCATTGCGCCCTGCGCACCAATGATCTCCCCCGGCCCGACGACAACGTTATCATCGCCGGGAGTTTTGCGCTGCTGCAGCAGCGCGTCCCAGTTCCCGATGTCCGACCATCCCATCGAAACATCGACCATGGCTGCACGATCGGTGTTTTCCATGATCGCGTAGTCGACCGATTCCGGCGTGATTGCGGCGAAAAGCTCTGCATCGGGACGAAAGTCTTCGCTTCCGGCGGCGCGGCTTTCGAAGGCCGCGGTTGCGGCCTTGGCCATTGCGGGGCGATGCCTGGCGAGTTCGGACAGGAAATGGCCCGCACGAAAGGCGAAGATCCCGCCGTTCCAGGCGTAACCACCCTCGGCGAGAAAGCCGAGCGCGGTTTCCAAGTCGGGCTTTTCGACGAAGCTATGCACATGGTGGCCTCCACCGAGCGCTTCGCCGCGACGGATATAGCCGTAGCCGGTCTCGGGAGCGGTTGCCTCGATGCCGAAGGCCACCAGCCAATCCCGGCTCGCCAACTCGGCGGCAGCCTCGGCGGCGGCTTCGAACGCCTGGCGATCGATAATATGGTGGTCGCTGGGGCAGACGAGCATGATGTCATCCTTGTCGAGCGCTAGTGCAGCCAGCGCAATCGCAGGCGCCGTGTTCCGTCCCATGGGTTCGACTACGAACTGCGCATCGGGCGCGATATCCGCCACTTGCGGCTTGGCAAACTCCAAATGTTTCTCACCGATCACCACCAGCGGACGCGCAAACCGGCGTCGATCCGAACAGCGCTGGAGTGTCGCCTGGTAAAGTGTCTGCTCGCCGAGAAGCGGAATAAAAGGCTTCGGTTTCGCCGAGCGGCTACGCGGCCAGAGCCGGGTGCCGCTCCCCCCGCACAGTACGACTGGTACGATAGTGGGCAAGGAGTTCTCCATTAGTCCGTTCGGGGCGGTTCTGGCAGAAGTCGACAAGGCTTGGAAGGGGAAGCGCCTGGCGGTGTTACTTCGTAATCACCAAATGTGTCACTTTTCCGGAAGTTCTCTTGGTAGCTCTTGCTTGAAGAACATCGACCAATCGGCGCGCCCGTCCGTTCTCGACTGCTTGGCCGCCTCGATCGTCGCCAGTTCCGCTTCGATGAATTCAACGCGTTCATCCCACCCGTCGTGCGAGCGCTTGCGGAAGATCCATCCGCCATGCTTGGGACCCCAGCGTCGCATGAAAGCGATCGCCGCTTGCGGATCGTAGCCTGCGTTTTGCAGCAACCAGGGCATCAGGCGGTCGGCATCGCGTTCGGACAGACGGACAAGCTTCCGCTTCCAGCCTATTTCGTGGAAGGTCTGCGGATGACGAAGAATATTGTGCGCCATTTCATGCGCAATCGCTGCGGCGAAGGCGGCTTCCTCATAAGCAAGGCCGGGGAACCGTTCGCCGACAAGCACGCGCTCGCCATCCGCGGCAGCGTTGCTTTTCGAATCTATGAGTTCGAAGCGCGTCGGGCACGCGTCCACGCCTTCGATCGTCGCGGTGCGGATCGTCCCTCCGGGTGTCTGCCAGGTGATGTCCAGCGCCCCCAGGGCGAGTGCGCCATCGATTGCATCACGCAGGCCGAACACGCGCTGCCAGCGAGGATCGGTTTTCGGCCAGTCCTGCGCTATTGTCTGGCCATTGATGGTCAGGATCGTGTTGTTGCGTTCTATTCCAGCTGCGGCTGCCGGAGACGCGGGAGCGACCGCCTGTACACCGATGTCGCCATGCAAGCCGAACAGGCGGCGCACGGCGACCGGGTCACCATAGCTTTCCGCGTCGTGGATCAGCATGCCCGAGGCCCGCACGGTTTGCGGGCAGAAATCGGCGTTGGCCGTCGCCAGGCGATAGCCGACGCGGAACAGCAGGTCTTCGCTCCGTTGGAAAACTTCGAGCGGCTGCAGTTCGCGTGTCTCGGCGGAGTCCTGCTGCGCGGACGCCTGTATCCCCGGAAGCGCCAGTGCCAGCGCCGCACAGGTAGCGGCCGTGCGCAAGGGGCTGGGCGAGGGCGCGCGCCACTTTACAAGACGCGCGCCCTTGCTCGTATTTTTAGGCAGTCGGGACACCGGCAGTCGCGGCGTCGGGCATCGGCACCTTGCCCTGCTGGAGCTGGCGGCCGAAGATCGTACGCATCATGTCCATCGAGAAGATCTGCGCCCAGATCAGCGGCAGCAGGCCGTTTTCGGTCCATTTGCGCAGCTGGTCGCCGCGCAGTTCGCGCAGCTTTTCCTGATTGATCATCTGGAACCCGCGATAGACGAACGGCTTGTCGCTACCCTGCTGGGTGATCGAGATCTCGCCTTCCATCAGGAGGTCGTGATCCTTCAGTTCCTTCATGAAGTTCTGCGTGCGCTGGCCGGCATGTTCGAACTGCTCGCAGAACTCGAGGATCTGCTTGGTGCCTTCGCTGGCTTCGCCATTTTCGAACAAGGCCTGGCCTTCTTCGAACTCGCCAATGTTCTCAGCAGTGGGGTCGAAGCACAGCGACAGGTCCTCGCTGTCGGGCTTGAGCCGTGCGAGCATGAAGGGATAGCGGCGGACATAGGCGGGGATGTAGACCTGCTCGGTCACGCTGCCTTCTTCGTCCACGAAAGTGTTGACGCCGTCATTGAGGCCCATCAGCGCCAGCGGCACAGCTTCGGGGCCGGTCGAGAAGACGATCGGCATATCGCGCTGCGCCTGGACGAACTCGTCCACCGTCAGCGGCACGGCATGCTGCTTGGCGAGCCACGGTGCCTTGGTCATCGGACGCGAGCGGTAATTCGCATGGTCCTTGCTGTTGAGCGGCATCAGGTCTTTGAAGAACAGGGGCAGATTGGGCTGCGGCGCGCTGGCCATGGAACTCTCCGAAATTCGATTGAATTGAGCGGCAAACCCGATGGGCAAGCTCACGAAGCGGGCGCTTTACGGCGTTGCGGCGTGCGGTGCAAGCGGGACCAGTTTGCCCGGGTTGAGTATCCCCTGCGGATCGAGCGCCTGCTTGACCTTGCGCATCAGCAAGAGCGCCACCGGATCGCCCAATCGCCCGAGTTCATCGCGTTTCATCTGGCCAATACCGTGTTCCGCGCTGAGCGATCCGCCGAAGTCGGTCACACGGTCATGGACGAACGCGCTGATCGCTTTTCCGTCGCCCCTTTCCCATTCGCCGCGCACCGCACCGGCGGGGGCGAGAACATGGAAGTGGATATTGCCATCGCCCAGATGGCCGAACCCGACCGCGCGAGTGCCGGGAAACCGCTTCTCCACCTGCGGCGCCGCCGTTTCTACGAATTCGGCCATCCGTGCTACCGGGACCGAGATATCGTGCTGCATCGCCGGACCGATCGCGCGCTCCGCCGCGGAGATGCTGTCGCGTATCTGCCAGAAGGCTTCGGCCTGTCCCTCGCTGGTCGAGATTACGGCATCCTCGAGCAGGCCGTGCTCCATCGCACTCTCGAACACCTCTGTGACCAGGTTGTCGAGCTGTCCTGCGTCACCCGGGTCCGCGACCAGTTCAACCAGCGCATGCCAGGCATGCGTTCCCGCCAGCGGGCTTCGCGCGGTAGGAACGTGTGCCAGGACCGATTCGAGGCAATGGCGGGGCAGCACCTCGTACCCTTCCAGCGCGTCGCTCGCGACCTTCTCGCAGTGGAGCAGCAATTCGCGCGCTGCCGAGATGCTGGGCAGGCCGACCCAGGCAACGCGGCGTTCGCCGATCTGCGGCACCAGCCGCAGGGTCGCGGCGGTTATGATCCCCAAGGTCCCTTCGGACCCGATCAGCATCTGCTTGAGATCGAAGCCGCGATTGTCCTTCTTGAGCGGGACCAGACCGGAGAAAATTTCGCCATCGGCCAGCACCGCTTCGATCCCAAGCACCTGCGCGCGCATCGTGCCGTGGCGCAGGACCTGCGTTCCCCCGGCATTGGTCGAGATGAGGCCGCCCACGGTGGCCGAACCCTTGCCGCCAAGCGTGAGGGGAAAGCGCAAGCCTTGCTCTTCGGCGGTCTCGTGCAGCGTCTGGAGCACCACGCCTGCGTCACAGGTAATTTGCTGTGCAGCGACATCAAAATCCCGGATCACATCCATTCGGCGCAGCGAAAGCAATACGCTCGTGCCACTCTCGTCGGGCGTGGCGCCGCCCGACATGCCGCTGTTTCCGCCCTGCGGGACGATCGGAATTCGGTGCGCTGCGCATAGTGTGACGAACCGGGCGAGTTCGTCGGTCGAGGCGGGCGAGGCCAGCCCGACCGCCTTGCCGGTGTACCGTCCCCGCCAGTCGGTTAGCCAAGGTTCGACTAGTTCGGGATCGCAGGTGAACCCGCGTGGTCCCAGGATGTCGGCGGCGGCGGCGCGAAAGGTGTCGGTCACGGTCATCTGCAGCATCCTTGCCATAGATGGGCGGGCAAATGCCACCACTTGCCAATCGGGCCAGAACAATTAAGCCCGCATTCAAGCGTGGGGGCGCATCAGGCAACGCCATAACTTCCCGCACGTTAATCGACCTGCGGCCGAGGAGCGTTCGAACGAAGCATGCCCCTGCTGTCTCCCCTTTTTGCCATGCTCGTCGCATTGGGCACGCCGTCAGGCGCGGGGGAGGGTGCGGTCGCGCACCAGGCGCACGTGTCAGAGGGCACCCGCCTGGATAGCGAGGCGCTATCGGCACGCGGTACCATCTGGACCGGATTTACCGACAGCCGCAGCATACCGGTCGCCAACCAGGTGCGGATCGAGCGCCGCGTCATCCTGCGAATCAGCCCGCAGCCCAGCAGCATGCGGCGCAGCTTTCTGACGGAACTGCCGCGCCAAGCCCCGCCGCCGCGGCTCGTCGAACGCCCTTACGGCAGCTGCGTCGATGCGAGCGATATCATCGGCGTATCCGACCGTGACAGCCGGCTGGTGATGTATATGAGCAACCGCCAGATCATTACCGCCGAGCTCGAGAAAAGCTGCAGCCCGCGCGATTTCTACCTCGGCTTCTATGTCGAGCAGAATGACGATGGCAAGCTGTGCGTCGATCGCGATCGCTTGCTGTCGCGCGCCGGGGCGAAGTGTCGCATTTCCAACCTCAATCGCCTCGTGGCGGTTACCGACGACCGCTGATCTGCACTTCGCACCGTGATTTCTTGACTTTCGGCGTATTTCCGGCGAAGGGCGCGGCCAGCCGATGTTGCGGACGCGCAGCTTGTTGTCGGCCTATGTTCCAGGGACAATTTCGAACCGCATGACTTTTGCCGATCTCGGCCTTTCCGAAGACTTGCTCAGGGCAGTAAGCGAAGCTGGCTATACCGAGCCGACCGACATCCAGCGCGAGGCGATCCCGCCGGTGCTGATGATGAAGGATATTATCGGCATCGCCCAAACGGGCACCGGCAAGACCGCGAGCTTCGTGCTGCCGATGATAGACATCATGGCGAGCGGCCGTCGCCGCGCGCTGATGCCGCGCAGCCTCATCCTTGCCCCGACGCGCGAACTCGCTGCGCAGGTGGCAGAGAATTTCGAGAAATACGGCAAGAACCACGATCTCAAGCTCGCGCTGCTGATTGGCGGCGTGCAGATGGGCGACCAGGTCAAGGCGCTCAACGATGGCGTCGACGTGCTGATCGCCACGCCGGGCCGCCTGATGGACCTGTTCGAGCGCGGCAAGATTCTCCTCAATGGCTGCGAACTGCTGGTCATCGACGAAGCCGATCGCATGCTCGACATGGGCTTCATCCCCGATATCGAGTTCATCTGTTCGAAGCTGCCCGACGCACGTCAGACCATGCTGTTCTCGGCAACGATGCCGCCGCCGATCGAAAAGCTGGCCAAGAAGTTCCTCAACAATCCCAAGCGGATCGAAGTCAGCCGTGCAGCGACCACGAACAAGGACATCACCGCGTTCAAGGTGCCCGTAAAGGCGCGCCAGAAGCGCGACACGCTGCGCTGGCTGCTTGAAAACGACCATGTCGAAACCGCGATCATCTTCGCCAATCGCAAGACCACTGTGCGCGAGCTCAACAAGAGCCTGCAGAGCTATGGTTTCGCATCGAGCGAGATCCACGGCGACATGGATCAGTCGAACCGGCTCAAGGAACTCGACCGGTTCAAGGCCGGCGAGGTGAACATTCTCGTCGCATCGGACGTTGCCGCGCGTGGGCTCGACATCAAGGGTGTCAGCCACGTCTTCAATTTCGATACGCCGTGGCACCCGGACGATTACGTCCACCGCATCGGACGCACGGGCCGGGCCGGGGCCAAGGGCCGCGCCTTCACCCTCGTCGCCGAGGAAGATGCCGAAGCGATCGCCAATGTCGAAAAGCTGACCGGTGCCCAGGTTCCGGTGTTCGGCAAGAGCGACGTCCGGGTCGATCTGGTCGAGAAAGGCGCCAAGCCCGCCGAGAAGGCGGTTGCAGCCGAGAAGGCCTCGGCACCCGAGAAGACCTCGGCACCCGAGAAAGCTTCGGCACCCGAGGACGAGGCAAAGCCGAAGCCCAAGCGCAGCCGCAAGCCGCGCGACGAGGACGATGCTCCGCGCGAAAAACCTGCGCGCAAGGCGAAGCCCAAGGGCGAACCGCGCAAACGCCGTGACGAGGACAGCGAGCCTGTCGCGTCGGGTGAGTGGAACGGGCCGCGGCCGGGCTTCCTCGACGTTTCCGCTATCTGACCAGCGGTTTCACCGCAGTAGAATGCTGCGACCCTGCCGGTCAGGCAGTCCTAGTCGTCAGCCAGTGTGACGAAGCTGTCGAGTACGCGCTTCTCGCCCGCCTTTTCGAATTCGATCGTCAGCTTGTTGCCTTCTTGGTCGGTCACGCAGCCATAGCCGAACTTGTCGTGGAACACGCGCGCTCCGATCGAAATGTCGCTGCGCGGTTGCGCGGCAAAGCTCGCCGCGCTGCGGCCGGGTTCGGCCAGGCGCTTGGGCGTCGCGTCATAGCCCGACGATAGCGCTCGCTGCCACCCGGGGCCGCGGGCTCCCGAGCGATCGGGCCGGTTGGTCGAAACATGCGCGAAGGGATCGTCGGTCTCGCTCCAGTTCGCCCGCCACAGCGATGCGCCGCCGGTCATGGTGGTCTCGCTGGTGAGATATTCCTCGGGCAGATCCTCGATGAAGCGGCTGGGGATGGAACTAGTCCATTGGCCGTAAATGCGCCGGTTGGCGGCATGCAGGATGGTGCAGCGGCGCTTGGCCCGGGTGATCGCGACATAGGCGAGGCGGCGCTCTTCCTCGAGACTGGCGAGCCCGCCTTCGTCGATCGCACGCTGGCTGGGAAAAACGCCTTCTTCCCAGCCGGGCAGGAAGACATGGTCGAATTCGAGCCCCTTGGCGGCGTGCATGGTCATGATGGTGACCTTCTCGCCATCCCCGGCGCGGTCGTTGTCCATCACCAGTCCGACATGCTCGAGGAAATCGCCGAGCGTGTCGTAGTCCTCCATCGCCCGGGCGAGTTCGGTGAGGTTTTCCAGCCGTCCGGCGCTTTCGGCGCTGCGATCCTTTTGCAGCATGTCTTCATAGCCGCTTTCGGCGAGCACGCGGCGGAGCAGTTCGGATGGGGTGACCTTGTCCACCTGCTCGCGCCAATGGACGAACTGGCCGAGCAGGGCGACGAGGTTGTTCTTCGCACGCGCGGGCAATTCGTCGGTGTCGCACAGGTCGAGGCTGGCGGCGGTCAGCGGCATTTGTGTACGCCGTGCGTGGCGGCGCATGGCTTCCAGTGTCTTCGCGCCAAGCCCGCGCTTGGGCTGGTTGTAGATCCGCTCGAAAGCCAAATCGTCGGCGGGCTGGGCGATGGTGCGCAGATAGGCCAGCGCATCGCGGATTTCGGCGCGTTCGTAGAAACGGAACCCCCCGACAATGCGGTAATTGAGGCCGATCTGGATGAATCGGTCTTCGAATTCGCGGGTCTGGTACTGCGCGCGCACGAGGATCGCGATCTGGTCGAGCGGGGCACCTTCGCGTTCGAGCCGCTCGATCTCCTCGCCAACGCGGCGGGCTTCCTCGGGACCGTCCCATACGCCGATGACGCGGATATTCTCGCCCGCGGGAAGCTCGGTCCACAGCGTCTTGCCAAGCCGTTCGCTATTGGCGTTGATCAACCCCGATGCGGCCCCGAGGATCTGCGGGGTGGAACGATAATTCTGCTCCAGCTTGACCACCGCAGCGCCGGGAAAATCCTTTTCGAACTTGAGGATATTGGCGACTTCTGCGCCGCGCCATGAATAGATCGACTGGTCGTCGTCGCCCACAACGCAGATGTTCTTGCGGGCCTGGGCAAGCAGGCGCAGCCACAGATACTGGACCTGGTTGGTGTCCTGATATTCGTCGACGAGGATGTATTTGAAGCGCTGCTGATATTGCGCCAGCACGTCGTGATGCTCGCGGAAGATGTTGAGCATATGCAGCAGCAGATCGCCAAAGTCGCAGGCGTTGAGCGCTTTCAGGCGATCCTGATAGAGCTTGTAGAATTGCGCGCCGCGGCCATTGGCGTAGCTTTCGTTCTCCACCGCATCGAGATCGCCGGGATTGAGCCCGCGGTTCTTCCAGCGGTCGAGCAGGCCGGCGAGCTGGCGCGCAGGCCAGCGCTTCTCGTCGAGATCGTTTTCCTGGATCAGCTGCTTGAGCAGCCGCAGCTGGTCGTCGGGATCGATGATTGTGTAATTGCTCTTGAGCCCGACCAGTTCGGCATGGCGGCGCAGCATCCGCGCGCCGATCGAGTGGAACGTGCCCAGCCAGGGCATGCCCTCGACCGCATCACCGATATGCCGGCCCACGCGCTCGCGCATCTCGCGTGCGGCCTTGTTGGTAAAGGTGACGCAGAGGATTTCGCTCGGCCATGCGCGGCGCGTTGCGATGAGATGTGCCAGCCGTGCGGTCAGTGCCGCGGTCTTGCCGGTGCCGGCTCCGGCCAGCATCAGCACAGGCCCTTCGGTGGTCAGAACGGCCTCGCGCTGGGGCGCGTTCAACCGCGCTGCATAGGCGGGAAGCTGCGCATTCTCGGGCGCGTCGGACGGGGTGGGGAGATCGGTCATGAGGGTTCGGAACAGCTAGGGAACGCAGGGTCGCAAGACAAGCCCCGCGCGCAGGCATCCACCGGAACCGATAACCCTTTCGCTGCGTAAATTGGACGATGACAACGACGAATGGAGCAATCTCCGATGCGTAATCTTATCCTTGCCGGCGCTGCTGCGCTGGCCTTCACCGCCGCCCCGGCGCTGGCAGATCACCATATGCATGGCGAGGCCTATGCATGGTCGGCCGATCAGGAAGCCATGTACGATGCCTGGCCTGCCGACCGGCAAAGCGCCTATGATCGCTGGCCCGGCGATGTGCAGCAATATTACTGGACCCTCACCCCCGCGCAGACCGAGGGCTGGTGGGTGCTCACCGATGCCCAGCGTTTGCGCATCTACGAAATGACGCCCGAAGCGCGCGCACAGGCCTTGGCACAAGTGGCCGCGCAGATCGGTCCCGACGCCACACCGGTGGCCCCTAGCGCAAGCGCCTCGGCCTCGACCGCACCGCGGTTCGTGAGCAAGGAAGTCAGTCAGTCCACCCCGGCCGGATACGCCGCCGCTTCGGGAGAAAATCTGCCCGTGTGCGACAGCATGCAGCAGGACGGCTGCATCAACAGCTGGGCCAAGAACAAGACGGGCAATCGCCCGCTTGAATACTGGCCGGGTCAGCCCGCGAGCGAGATTCCAGGCAAGCTGCCGGCCAAGAAGCCGGGTTCGTAAACGCTTTCAAAGTCCGCGCAGCGATTGAAATTGCCGCGCATAATGCTTGGAAGGGGCGGGGCTGCCGAGGCGATCCCGCCCCTTTTTGCATGCGTGCTCGCAGGTTGCCGCATTTTGGGCACATTTCGCGACCGGACGTGTCGGGAGCGGGTCTGGTGCCGGGGCGGTCCAGCGGGAGCGGCGTTGGTTCGGTATTCGGCGAGCGCATCTTCCGATGTGCCGCTGGACGGGCCTCGTCACGCCCCCACGTGAAAGGACTTATGATGCGTAAGACATTCTATTTTATCGCTGGCGGCGCGCTCGCCTCGCTGTCGATCCCCGCGATTGCCCAAGACGTGTCGGCCGACGCGGCTTCCGATGAGTCGGTGACTGCGGAGGCGGACCTTGGTCTCTCCGCGGAGCAACAGGCATCCTACGATTCCTGGCCGGACGAGCTGCAGGGACAGTTCGACGCCTGGCCCGCCGAAGTGCAGACCTACTACTGGTCGCTCACTCCCGAACGCAGGGAACTGTTCTGGCGCGTCTCGGACACCAACAAGCTGACCCTGAGCGGGTTGCCTTCCGAGCAGCAGGCGCAAGCCTGGATGCAGATCGAGGCCCAAGCCGCGACCCAGGTGGCACCGAGCGCAGGTGAACCGATGGCGGAGCCCGATCCGGCGACCGATATGGACTCCGACGCCGCCGATCCGATGTAGTCGTGTCGTGAACTATCCGGCGAGGCGAAGCAGCGAAATCTTCGCCTTGCCGGTCTTTCGTTCGGCAACCAGTTCGAGCGTGCGCATGGCGCTGGCTTCCTTCGCGCCAGTTTCGAGCGCAACCCATGTCGCGGATCCGATCCAGCCAAGCCGGGTGAGGCGCTCGAGCGCAACATAGCCGGCTCCGGTTTCATAGGGCGGATCGAGCAGGATCAAATCATGCGGTGCCTTGGCAGGGCCCAGGCTCATGACCGAGGCTTGCTGCACCACACAGCGTGACCGTGCATCGAAGGTGTCGATATTGGCGCGGATGGCTTTCACCGCCTGGGCGTCCTGTTCGACGAACAGGCAGGATGCAGCGCCGCGTGACAGCGCTTCGAGCCCCAATGCGCCAGAACCGGCGAACAGGTCGAGCACCGCCAGGCCTTCGAAACTGCCGATGCGGCTGGCGAGCATGTTGAACAGCGTCTCGCGCGTCCGGTCCGCGGTCGGGCGGGTCAGGTCTCCTGGCGGTGCAACCAGTTTGCGTCCGCGCCATTCGCCCGCGATGATCCTCAAAGCTGGCCCCCGCGCTTGAGCTGCTTGCGGAACCGTTCGACATCGGCCTGGCGGATCTCGACCGCCTGCCCGCGCGGCAGATCGGCGAGTTCGAACGGGCCATAGGCGGTGCGCAGCAAGCGGTTCACCTTGAGGCCGAGATGTTCGAGCACGCGCCGCACTTCGCGGTTCTTGCCTTCGGTCAGCGTCAGCTGGATCCAGCGGTTCTTGCCCGATCCGCGCTCGAGATCGGCTTCGATCCGGCCATAGCGCAGGCCGTCGACCTCGACGCCTTCGATCAGATCGTCGAGCTGCGCCTGCGTCACATCGCCGAAGGCCCGCGCACGATAGGTCCGCGGGATCGCCGAGGAGGGCAGCTCCATCGCCCGCTTCAACTCGCCATCATTGGTGAGCAGCAGCAGGCCTTCGGTGGTGAAGTCGAGACGGCCGACCGGCATTACGCGGCCCGTTTCGCGGGGCAGGGCATTGCGCAAGGCGGTGTAGATCGTCGGGCGGCCGGCAGGATCGCGCTCGGCGGTGATCAGGCCGGACGGTTTGTGGAAGGCAAACAGCCGCGCTGCTTCGGCCTGCCCGACCGGCTTGCCATCGACGGTAACGCCGTTGAGATTCGCCAGCTTGACCGCTGGCGTGTCGAGCACCTTGCCCGCGATTGCGATGCGTCCGTCGGCGATCATCCGTTCGATCTCGCGGCGACTGGCGATGCCCGCACGGGCGAGCAGTTTGGCGATCCGGTCGCCTTCTTCGGGTAGTCGATTGTCGGCCATGGCCGCGCCAATACACACAAGTGCAATGCAGCGGAAGCGCTAGCTGTCCGGCGGCTAGATTGCGGCGCGCAGGGCGTCCTCGACGGTCTCGTGATAGCGCCGGATGCCGCCTTCCATCGTGCCCAGCGTCAGCTGGGGTACGGCGCCCGTGGCAAGACCCTGCTGGCCCAGTTCCGCAGCGCGGAAATCCTCGCCCGCGAAGACCCCGCCATCGAGCAGCGCCCAGCTACGTTCCCAGTGATCGCGCGCCTTGTCGGTCGAGGGATGTTCGGGGATCAGCATGAAATCCTCGACCAGCGTGCGATCATGCGCCTGCGGCATCATCACCATGACATTGATATAGTCGGGGCTGGGGATGATCAGCGCGCCGGGCAGCAGCTGGTAGGCGTAGGTCACCACGCGGCGCAGCGCGGCCATGTCCTCGAGGTCGACATCGGCCATTTCCTCCAGCCGCCCCACCGCGCTGCGCGCATGCGGTCCGATCATGTCGCCGCTGGTTGCGCCATCCTTGAAGAAAGGTCCGATGGTCTTCGCGTGCAGGCGGGTGACATGGTAGCTTTCGAGGAAGGCATCCATGATGAGCTTCCAATTCCCCGCGACCTCATGCGTCTTGCGGCGGAACAGCACCTGTTCGCCCATGCCCAGCGCGTCGAAGTCCTTGCCGATGGTTTCGGCCACGCCGAAGTCGGCGGTCTCTTCCTGCGGGCAGAACCAAATCAGCCCGCCGGTCTCCCTGCTTGGCAATTCGACCAGGCCGTATTCGCCCTTGTCCAAACCGGGGAAGGTGTCGGGCCGGGGGAGGGCAAGCAGCCTTCCGTCAACCGCATAAGTCCAGGCATGATAGGGGCAGACCAGCTTCTTGGTGCACTGCACCTCGCTGCCCTCGACCAGCCGCGTGCCGCGGTGGCGGCAGACGTTGAGGAAGACATGCGCTTCGCCTGCGGCATCGCGCGTGATCAGCAGCGGGCGTCCGGTGGCATCGTGCGGCACTCCCATGCCCGGATCGGGTAGCAGCGCGGAGGGGCAAAGGATCTGCGGCAGGCGGTCGTATATCGCGGTCTTTTCGCGGGCCCAGTAATCGGGATCGATATAGACGCTTGCAGGGACCGTGGTCGCCTCCGACGCATCGCGCTTGCAGCCCGCGGCGATATCCTTCGCCAGCGCCAGCATCCCTTCGGTCGGACGGCGCTGCGAATGTTTGGTGTCGACATCGTTCATGACGCCTGTTCCTCGCTCTCTCTCGTCGCTAGTGTCGCAAAAAATACGTCGAATTGGAAGGACGCTAGGGAATGGCCGCGGTCGCCGAAGAAACAAAGAAAATCTCCGCCTGGCGCGTGCTGGGCATGGCGCTGGGCAATCGCAAGACCGGTTTCATGCTGCTGTTCGGCTTCGCCAGCGGGCTTCCCTTCGCGCTGTTCCTCGGCACGTTGTTCGCCTGGCTGACCGAGGCCGAGGTCGATCTCGAGACGATGGGCATCTTCTCGCTCATCGGGCTGGCCTATGCCTTCCAGTTCCTGTGGTCGCCGCTGATCGACAAGGTCGACATCCCGCTGCTGCGCCGGCTCGGCAAACGCAAGCAGTGGATCGTCCCGATGCAATTGCTACTCGGGGCAATCCTGGTCACCATGAGCCTGCTCGAACCGCGCACGCAGTTGGGCATGTTCTCGCTGCTGGCGGGCATCGGCGCTTTCGCCAGTGCGACGCAGGACATTGCGATCAATGCGTGGCGTATCGACGTGGCGGACGAGGTGGCGACGATCGACATCCTCTCCACCGTCTACCAGATGGGCTTCCGGCTCTCATCGCTGGTCGGCGGTGCGCTCGGCCTGATCATCGCCGCGCGGATCGGCTGGCCCGAAACCTATATGATGATGGGCGGGATCCTGCTGGCAGTGGGCGCCGTCGGCCTGTTCGCCCCCAATGCCGAGGGCGCGGCCGAACTCACGGAGAACGACGAACAGGTCCGCGCGCTGCGAATGGCGGGCGAGCTGGCCCCGGAAATCCGCAACCGGGCATTGGCAGCGGTCGGGGCGTTGTGGGCTGCCGCAATCGGCGCGGTGCTGGCCTTCATGATCATGTCGATGACCTATGCGCCCGAGGATCGCCCCAATCCGACCCAGTTCATCGTCGTCTGGGGTCCCTGGATCATCGTTGCGACGATCATCCTCCCCTCGCTCATCGCGGGGTGGCTGTCGGGGCAGAAGAAGACCGGTAGGCACCTGCTGACCCACGATGCGCCGCCCGTCAGCGGAGGGTCCTATGTGCTCGATCACCTCTACCGCGCGCTCGTGCTGCCGCTGGTGGAACTGGTCGGGCGAATGGGCTGGTCGCTGGTGCTGATCTTCGCGGTCGTGCTCACCTATCGCATCTGCGATGCGATCTGGGGGACGTTTGCCTATCCCTTCTATCTGGGCGAGCTCGAATACACGAATGACGACGTGGCGTTTGCGTCGAAGTTCTTCGGCATCGGGGCGATCATCGCGGGGCTCGCGCTGGGCGGGCTGCTGCTTACCACGATTGGCCGCATGGCCACGCTGCTGATCGGCGGGATCCTCGCGGCGCTGACGAACCTGCTCTATGCCGACATGGCGATCGGCGGACACACCATGCAGGCGTTCAGCGATGCGGTCGGCTTCACCTATCTCATCGAACAGGTCCCGGGCATCGGCGACGCTGCGCTTGCCAAGCTGACGATCACCATCGGCTTCGAAAACCTCGCCATCGGGATCGCGGGTGCGGCCTATGTCGCGTGGCTGTCCTCGATCGTGTCGAAGAAGTTCAGCGCGGTGCAATATGCGCTGCTGTCCTCGCTCACCCTGCTGGTCGGCACTTTGGGCCGCGGGGCATTGGGAGAGATGATCGAGAACCAGGGCTATTACGACGTCTTCGTCCTGACCACCTGGATCGGGCTGGGCGCGGCGGTGCTGGTGTGCGTCGAATGGTACCGCGAAAGCCGGTGGAAGGAATCGGCCGGGATCGTCGCGCCCGAAGCGGGCGAAGCCGTTCCCGCCGAATGAGGCGGCGCTAGTCGGGCAGTTCGGCGTTGAGCCGGAGGACCTCGCCCGCGAGATAGAGCGAGCCCGCGATCAGCACGGGCAGGCCGTCTGCGGGCAGGTCGGCAAGCGCGGTCGCAACGTCCGGCTTGCCTGCCGCCCGTGCCCCGAACGCCGCCGCTGGATGCCACTCATGACCGGGGACGGGCACAACCGAAAGGCTGACGATGTTGGGCGCGAGCGGTTCGGTCAGCGCCGCGGGATCCTTGGCGTCGAGCATGCCGATGACAAGGTGCAGCCGTCGCCCGGCGAAATGCTCGCCCAGCATCCTGCCGGCGTCGGGATTGTGCCCGCCGTCGAGCCAGACTTCGCGCGCTCCGGCCAGGGGGCCATCCGCCAGCCGCTGGAGCCGCGCGGGCCAACGTGCCTGTGTCAGGCCCTGCGCAATGGCGGCGCGCGAGACGGGAAGCTTGTCCTGATGGCGGAGCAGGGCCACTGCCAGCGCCGCATTCTGCGCCTGGTGCGCACCCGGCAAGGCGGGGAGCGGCAGGACGAGTTCGCCGCGCTCGTCGCGGTAGCGAAGCGCTTCGGCGACCTCGGTATCCCATTCCTCGCCGTGCATCGCCAGCGGCGCTCCAACGCGCGCAGCGGCGGCCATAACCTCGCCGCGTACCTCGCCCGGATAGGACAGGCACACTAGCGGTGTGCCCGGCTTGGCGATTCCCGCTTTCTCGAAGGCAATGCGCGCCAGTGGCTCTGCCGGTACACCGGCCTCGGGCACTAGCAGGAAGCGCTCGTGATCGATCCCCAGCGCGGCAATTCCGCAGGCGGCAAGCACTTCCGGCCCCAGCACATTGGTAGCATCGAACCGCCCGCCGAGCCCAACCTCGACCACGCAGGCATCGGCGGGCACCCGCGCGAATTCGGTGAAGGCGGCGGCGATGGTCACTTCGAAGAAACTGGGATTGAGGTCTTCGCCGCTGTCGAGGACCTCGCCCAGAAGCTCGGCCAGCCGCGCGTCCTCGATCAGCTTCCCGGCCAGCCGGATACGTTCGTTATAGCGCACCAGATGCGGGCTGGTGGTGACATGGACGCGGTACCCTTGCGCCTCCAGCATCGCGCGCAGGAAGGCACAGGTCGAGCCTTTGCCATTGGTCCCGGCGACGTGGAACACCGGGGGCAGCCGCAGCTGCGGATTGCCAATCCGGTCGAGCAGCGCGCGGATCGTTTCGAGGCCGAGCCGGCCGTCGGGCACGGACAGGCGGCCCAGCCGGTCGAGCTGGCGCTGCACCGCGGGGCTGTCGGAGCGGGCGAAATCCCGCATGCTGCGCGTCAGGCAGCCTCGGCGGGCGCCAGGTAATCGAGCAGCGTCGCCAGCGTATCGGTCAGATCGTGTCGATGCACCACCATGTCGACCATGCCGTGCTTGTGCAGATATTCGGCGCGCTGGAACCCATCGGGCAGCTGTTCGCGGATCGTGTCCTGGATCACGCGCTGCCCGGCGAAGCCGATCAGTGCGCCCGGTTCGGCGATATGCACGTCGCCCAGCATGGCATAGCTGGCAGTGACGCCGCCCGTGGTCGGGTCGGTCAGCACGACGATATAGGGAAGTCTGGCTTCCTTCAGCCGGCGCGTCATCACGGTCGCCTTGGGCATCTGCATGAGGCTGAGAATGCCTTCCTGCATCCGCGCGCCGCCCGCCGCGGTGACCACGATATAGGGGCAGTGCCGCGACAGCGCGCGCTCGGCGCCCTGGCAGAAGGCGGTGCCCACCGCCATGCCCATCGATCCGCCCATGAAGCCGAAATCCTGCACGCCGACGACCGCGGGCTTGCCCTGGATCGCGCCCGAACCGACGAGGAAGGCATCCTTGTGCGGGCTCTTGGCGCGCGCCTTCTTGAGGCGGTCGGTGTATTTCGCAGTATCGCGGAACTTGAGCGGGTCTTCCTTCACCTCGGGGATGGGAAGGACGTCGTAGCCTTCGTCGAGCAGCTGGCGCAGGCGCTCGTCGGCGCCGATGCGGCCGTGGTGGTCGCAGCGCGGGCAGACGTAGGAATTTTCCTCATATTCCTGCGCGAACACCATCTGCTGGCAGCTGGGGCACTTGACCCACAGGTCCTTCTCGGTGCTGCGCTTGGACAGCGAGGTGATCGAATTGCGGACGCGCGTGAACCAGTTCATGCGTTGGGCCTATAGTCGGGTTGTCACAAAGCTCAAATAGTCAGCGAACCGTCGTAGCGTCATCCCTGCGCAGGCGGGGATCCAGCTGAGCGATCGTCGGGCGCACCGCTGCGTTATCTGGGCCCCTGCCTGCGCAGGGGCGACGGGCTAGCGGGCTGCGTGAACGGCTTCTGCCAGCGACGCGGTAAGTTCGCGCAGTTTGGCAGGCGCGGCGGTGCCATGCTCGGCCACCAGTTCGACCAGCGCCGAACCCACGACCACGCCATCGGCCACCCGCGCAATCTCGCGGGCCTGCTCGGGCGTGCGCACACCGAAGCCGACTGCGACCGGAATATCGGTCGCCGCCTTGATCCGGCTGACGTTGGCCTCGATTGATTCGATCGCCGCTTGCTGCATGCCGGTGATGCCCGCGACCGCGACGTAGTAGAGGAAGCCCTCGCTTCCTTCGACAACCGCGGGCAGGCGCTTGTCGTCGGTGGTGGGAGTGGCGAGCCGGATGGGGGCGATCCCCGCAGCACGCAGTTGGGGGCCAAGCGCGTCGTCTTCCTCGGGCGGGATGTCGACGCAGATCACGCCGTCGACGCCCGCATTCTTAGCGGCTTGCGCGAACCATTCGGGCCCGCGGCGGATCATCGGATTGGCATAGCCCATCAGCACCAGCGGCACCTCGGGATGACGCTGGCGGAACTCGGTCGCGATGTGCAGCACATCGGCGGTGGTTGTGCCCTTGCCGAGCGAGCGGATATTGGCCTTCTGGATCGCAGGCCCGTCGGCCATCGGATCGGTGAAGGGCATGCCCAGTTCGATTACGTCCGCGCCGCCTTCGACCATTGCGTCGAGATTGGCTGCGGTGTCACCGTCGCCCGCCGTGAGGAAGCAGACGAGCGCTGGGTGGGGCTTGGCGAAGGCGGTAGAGAGGCGGGTCATTTTTTCTCGAGATTTCGAGGGGCTAGCGGGATGAAGAACCCAACCAAAAACATCACCGGCGCCGTTTCAATCCAAAAGTCCTGGTTCAAAGTCAGCGGTCGACCTAGCGTCAGCATGAGCATGAACTTGAGTGCCAGAGAGAGAATGATGGCGATCAGCCCGGTGAGCACGCAGCGCCGAAGCAGGGTCCACTTCACATCTCCACTCCCAGCCTTTCGGCCACGGTGAAAATGTCCTTGTCCCCGCGTCCGCACAGGTTCGCGAGGATCACGCTTTCTTTCGGCATGTCCTTGGCGACCTTTGCCACCGCCGCGATGGCGTGGCTGGGTTCGAGCGCGGGGATGATGCCCTCGGTGCGGCAGAGCAGCTGGAAGGCTTCGAGCGCCTCTTCGTCCGTGACGGCGGTATATTCGACCCGCTCCATGTCCTTGAGCCAGGCATGTTCCGGACCGATGCCGGGATAGTCGAGACCCGCGCTGATCGAGTGGCCTTCGGTGATCTGGCCGTCATCGTCCTGCAGCAGATAGGTCTTGTTGCCATGGAGCACGCCGGGGAAGCCGCCGAGCAGGCTGGCAGCGTGCTGGTCGCCATCAAGGCCATAGCCGGCCGCCTCGACACCGAGCATCTTTACATCTGGGTCGTCGAGGAAGGGGTGGAACAGGCCGAGCGCGTTGGAACCGCCGCCGATCGCCGCGACCAGCAGGTCGGGCAGGCGGCCGATACGGTCCTGCATCTGCTGGCGCGCTTCCTTGCCGATCACGCTCTGGAAGTCGCGGACCAGCTCGGGGTAGGGATGCGGACCCGCGGCGGTGCCGATGATGTAGAACGTGTCGTGGACATTGGCGACCCAGTCGCGCAGCCCCTCGTTCATCGCGTCCTTGAGCGTGCCGCGCCCGCTGGTCACGGGTACCACCTCGGCGCCGAGCAGCTTCATGCGGAAGACATTGGGCGACTGCCGCCGGACATCTTCCGCGCCCATATAGACCACGCAGGGCAGGCCGAAGCGCGCGCAGACGGTGGCGGTGGCAACGCCGTGCTGGCCCGCGCCGGTTTCGGCGATGATGCGCGTCTTGCCCATGCGGATCGCGAGCAGGATCTGCCCGATGCAATTGTTGATCTTGTGCGCGCCGGTATGGTTCAATTCGTCGCGCTTGAACCAGATCTGCGCACCCCCGACCGCCTCGGTCAGCCGCTCGGCGAAATAGAGCGGGCTGGGGCGGCCGACATAATGTTCGAGCAAATCGTCGAACTCGCGCTGGAATTCGGGATCGGCCTGCGCCGCGCGATATTCACGCTCGAGATCGAGCACCAGCGGCATTAGCGTTTCGGCGACATAGCGCCCGCCGTAATCGCCGAAATGCCCGCGCTCGTCGGGCTGGGTGCGGTAGGAGTTGGGATTGGTTTCGGTCATCGCTTTCCCCTTGCCGTTGCCAAGAGGCGAAGTCGAGACAGCTTTGCTATTTTGCAGAGCATCAGGACTGCGGTCCGCAGCTATTCAGGCGGTGCGTCAGGCGCTCCGCACGGCGCGGCAGAAGTCGGCGATGCGCTGCGGATCCTTGACGCCGGGCGCACTTTCCACCCCGCTCGAGGTATCGACCAGTGGTGCCTGGGTCGCACGGATCGCCTCGGCGACGTTGTCTGCCGTGAGGCCGCCCGCCAGCGCCCAGTCGATCTGGTGGTTGTGCCCGGCGAGCAGCGACCAATCGAAGGCCGTGCCATTGCCACCCGGCAGCTTCTTGGCGGGGGCATCGAACAGCAGGCGATCGACCATGCCGATATATTTCTCGCTGCGGGTCAGCGTGCCCGCGTCTTTCAGCCCGACTGCCTTCCACACTTCATAGGACAGGCTCCGGCGTATGCCGCCGATCCACTGGGGCGTCTCGCTCCCGTGGAACTGGATGACGTCGGGCTGGATCGCGTTGAGCGCGCGCCCGGTCAGCTCGGGATCGGCATTGACCAGCAGCAGCACCGCCTTGGCTTTGCCGCGGGCCCGCTCACGCAGTTCCCGGGCCTGGTCGAGCGCGACATGCCGCGGAGAGGGTTCGTAATGCACGAGCCCGATATGCGTCGCGCCCGCTTCGATCGCGGCGTCCACGGTTTCGGGCGTCGAGAGCCCGCAAATCTTGATCTGAACCGACATGAGGTGTCCTAGAGCGTCGCTTCGATATCACGCGCGGCCTGCGCGGGGTCCTCGGCGCGGCTGATCGGTCGGCCGATCACCAGCACGCTGGCGCCATCGTCGCGCGCCTGGCGCGGGGTGACGACGCGTTTCTGGTCGCCCACGGCGCTGCCTGCCGGGCGCAGGCCGGGAACGACGAAGAAGCCGTCCTTCCACTGGTCGTGGACCGCCTTCATTTCCTGACCCGAGCAGACGATTCCGTCGAGACCCGCTTCGTGAGACAATTCGGCGAGGCGCTTCACATGATCGTGCGCGCTGCCCCTGATGCCGGTGCGCTCAAGGTCGCGATCGTCCATGCTGGTGAGCATGGTGACGCCGACGACCCTGGTATTCTCTCCCGCCGCGGCCTTGGCATCTTCCAGCATCGCGCGCCCGCCGCTGGCATGCACCGTGACGATGCTCGGTTCGAGCACGTGGATCGCCTGCATCGCACCGGCAACGGTGTTGGGGATGTCGTAAAGCTTGAGGTCGAGGAAGATCGGCAGCCCAAGCTGGCCGATCATGTGCACCCCGTGCGCGCCATGTGCGCAGAAGAATTCGAGCCCCAGCTTGATCCCGCCGACATGGCCCTTGACCTTCTTGGCCAGATCGAGGCCGTCGCGCAGGTGCGGAACGTCGAGTGCAAGATAGATAGGGTTGGTCATGCGGGTTTCGACGGCTCGGGGTCGACCGGATTGACCGGTTCGGGCGGCAGGTCGCTGGCGGGTGTCTCGGCGGTGGGCGTTTGCGTCGGTGCGGGCGCGGGCGCCGCAGCCGGGGTTGCCAGGCGGGTGGTCGCAGCCTCCAGCGCATTGATCCGGCGCTGCGCGCGCCATTTGCTGGCGCGGTGAACCAGCCACATCGGCACCAGGCCGAGCAGGAAGGAAATGATCACCAGCGCGGGCAGCTTGGTCTCGAGCACGAGGTTCGACCAGATCTGCACTTCGACCGGCTTCCAGTTGAAAAAGCTGAAGGCCAGCAGCGAGAACAGCAGCAGGACCCAACCGATGGTGCGCACGATTTGCATGAAGTGAAGCCCCTCTTGTGTCTTGTCGGGCGATGCTAGGCCGGGACCCGTCCCGCGTCTAGCCGAAGACCCGCGCGAAGATCGTGTCGACGTGCTTGAAGTGGTATTCGAGGTCGAATTTCTCCTCGAGCTGCTGGGCGCCGAGCGCGGCGGTGACGTCCTCGTCGCGCTTGAGCAGGTCGAGCAGCGTCAGCCGGCCATCCGATTCCCACACCTTCATCGCATTGCGCTGGACGAGGCGGTAGGCATCCTCGCGGCTGACCCCGTTCTGCGTCAGCGCCAGCAGCACGCGCTGCGAATGGATCAGCCCGCCCATGCGGTCCATGTTCGCTTGCATGCGTTCGGGATAAACCAGCAGCTTGTCGACCACCCCGGTCAGCCGCGCTAGCGCGAAATCCAGCGTGATGCAGGCGTCGGGGCCGATGAACCGCTCGACCGAGGAATGCGATATGTCGCGCTCGTGCCACAGCGCGACGTTTTCCAGCGCTGGCAGGGCATAGGCGCGGATCATGCGCGCCTGGCCGGTGAGGTTTTCGGTCAGGATCGGGTTGCGCTTGTGCGGCATCGCGCTCGACCCCTTCTGGCCGGGTGAGAAATATTCTTCCGCCTCGAGCACTTCGGTGCGCTGGAGGTGGCGAACCTCGACCGCCAGCCGCTCGACCGAACCGGCGATGACGGCCAGCGTCGAGAAGAACATTGCGTGCCGGTCGCGCGGGATGACCTGCGTCGAGACCGGCTCCACGGTCAGGCCGAGCTTGTCGGCGACATGCTCTTCCACCTGCGGGTCGATATTGGCGAAGGTGCCGACAGCGCCCGAAATGGCGCAGGTCGCGATTTCCGCGCGCGCCGCCACCAGCCGGGTCTTGCAGCGGTCGAATTCGGCATAGGCCTGCGCCAGCTTTAGCCCGAAGGTCACCGGTTCGGCATGGATACCGTGGCTGCGCCCGATGGTGGGCGTGTATTTGTGTTCCTCCGCGCGGCGCTTAATCGCTTCGAGCAGGCCGTCGAGATCGGCCAGCAGGATGTCTGCAGAGCGGGCCAACTGGACCGCAAGTGTCGTGTCGAGCACGTCGCTGCTGGTCATGCCCTGATGCATGAAGCGTGCCTCGTCGCCGACATTCTCGGCGACCCAGGTAAGGAAGGCGATGACATCGTGCTTCGTGACCGCTTCGATCGCGTCGATCGCCTCGACGTCGATCTTGGGATCGGTTGCCCACCAGTCCCACAGCGCCTTGGCCGCGCTCGGCGGGACCACGCCCAGTTCGCCGAGCTTTTCGGTCGCATGCGCCTCGATTTCGAACCAGATGCGATACTTCGCCTCGGCCTCCCACAAAGCGGTCATTTCGGGACGGGCGTAGCGGGGGACCATGGTGAGCTCCGGATGCGATAGGGGCTGAAACGTGGCGCTGCCGCTAGGCGGAGCGCAACCGAATAGCAAGGTTCGCGCGAGCCGGTCCGCACTGTGGTGCGCGCGGCACGCACGGCGTGAAACAACAGCTTTCGGGCGGCGAAATATTGGCAGGCCGCCGCTTATCGCATAGATGCGCGGGAATTAGGGGGAGTTCCAAAGACTTGTCGTACCGTTCACTTGCTGCCGTGCCGCTGTTTGTCCTCGCCGCTCCCGTGTTGGCGGGTGAGGAAGTCCGTTATGTCGAACCGCCCGCCTGGGTCGAACCGCTGTATGACGGCGGCCTTGCGGAATCGCGTGACAACATTCCGCTTTACGACCGGCAGGTCCGGCTCGAGGACGGCACCGTCACGCGCTACACCGATATCGCCTATTGGCTCGATACCACGCAGACATTGCAGCAGGCGGGAACGATCCAGCTGGCCTGGCTGCCCGACAAGGGCGACCTGGCGGTGCACCGGCTCGAGATCCTGCGCGATGGCGCGGTCATCGATCTCCTCGCCGATGGGCTGCGGCCCGAAATCCTGCGCCGCGAACGTGAACTCGAGCGGCGCTCGGTCGATGGTGTCCTGACCGCCGCTTTCGCCATTCCGGGGCTGAAGATCGGCGATGTGCTGCGGGTAACGTCGTCGAGCAGCCTGCGCGACCAGGCGCTGGCGGGCGAAATGCAGTTTGCCGAAGGAATTGTTGCCGAGCCGACCAAGATCGGGCTGGGGCGCCTGCGGCTGTCATGGCCCGAATCGGCGCCAATCCAGTGGAAGACGCTGGGCGATGTGGCTGCGCCCGAGAGCTGGAACGAGAGCGGGTATACCGTGCTCGATTTCAGCCTGCCGGTGGCCGAGCCCGACCCCATGCCCGAGGATGCGCCGGGCCGGTTTACGGTGGGGCCGCAAATTCAGGTCGGCAGCTTTACCGACTGGGCCCACGTCTCGCAGTCGATGAGCCGCTATTTCACGACCGAGGGTACCATTGCGCCCGGCGGCGCGATCGCCAGCGAGGTGGCGCGGATCGAACAGGCCACCGACGTGCCGCTCGAACGCGCGGCGATGGCATTGCGGATGGTGCAGGACGAGGTCAGCTACCTGCTCAACGGCATGGACGGCGGCAATTACCTGCCCCAGGCGCCCGAACTGACCTGGGCGAACCGCTATGGCGACTGCAAGGCCAAGAGCCTGCTGCTGCTGGCCATGCTGCGCGCGATGGGGATCGAGGCCGAAGCGGTACTGGTCGATAGCGACAATGGCGATGCGGTGGCGATTTCGCAGCCGATCCCGGGCGCCTTCGACCATATGATTGTGCGCGCGCAAATCGCCGGCACGGACTATTGGCTCGACGGGACCAATGCCGGGTCGCGGCTGGCGACGATCGACGAAGTGCCCGACTTCGGCTGGGCCCTGCCGATCCGCAGCGAAGGCGCCGACCTGATCCCGGTTACGCAGCGCTGGCCCCAAGCGCCCGACCGGCTGCTGAAAGTGACCTATGACATGTCGGCAGGGGTCGACATGCCCGCGCTGTATACCGCCGACATCGAATTTCGCGGCTCGATGGGTGCGCGTTGGCGCGCGGAGGCAGCACAGGACGATCCCATGATCGTGGTCGGGGCGGCGACCAAGTATCTCGAAGACGTCATCGGGGGCGTCGTTTACGACGCGCGCATTACCTATGACGACGAGGCCGGGGTCGCCCGGCTGGTCGCCGAGGGCATGGCCTTCGACCAGTTCGAATTCGATCGCGGCGTCGCCAGCCATTATGTGACCGGGGCGACCACCAATTGGAGCTTCCAGCCAGATCGTGCGCGCTCGGCATGGCGCGAGATCCCCTATCGCACCGGTGGCCCGCTGACGATGGCGGAACTGTGGACCTACCAGCTGCCCGAAAACAGCGACGCTGTTCAACTGAGCGGTATCGACACACTCGACGAGCTCGCCGCGGGGACACGCTTCATCCGCGCCGCCGAACTGGGCGAGGAGACGTTCGAATTCCGCGATTCCACATCCTATGTTCCCACCGAGATTCCGGCTGCCGAACTCGGCGATGCGCGCCGTGCCATTCGCCGGATCGCCAGCGGGGACCCGGTGCTGCGCATCGAGGGTCCCGCGCGGCTGTGGGAGCTTGACGACAAGACCATCGCCCGGCGGCTCCAGCCGCATATCGACGGCGCGTCGAAACTGATCGAGCTCAAGTCCGATATGGCGGCCTTCCACGCCTTTCGCGGGACCCTGTTGACCCTGGCGCGCGACTACGAGGATGCGATCGCCGATTTGGATCGCGCGATCGATCTGGAAGGCAGCGCAGAGCTGTATCTGCTGCGCGGCGAGGCCTACAACGCCATGGGCGAATACGATTTGGCGCTGGCGGATGCGCAGACCGCTTTCGATTTGCAGGGCGATTTCGAATATGCCTCGAACCTCGCGCTGCGACTGTCGCTGGCGGGCCGCGCGGACGAGGCGCTCGACTTGCTCGACCGGCTGGGCCTGTCGGGGGACGAGGGCGTTGACGTCGACACCGCGTGGGCCGAAATGTCCGGCCATGCGGACCGCGCCGCCGAGGCGTGGGACCGGCTCCAGGTCGCTCTCGACCGCCAGCCCGACGACGTATCACTGCTCAATTCGCAGTGTTGGACCGCGGGTATCTGGAGCTACCAGCTCGAACTGGCCGAGGAGGTCTGCGACCGGGCAGTTGCGGTCTCGGGCAATGCGCCCGGCGTGCTCGATAGCCGCGCGCTTGCCTATTACCGTCTTGGCCGCAAGGACGAGGCGATGGCGGATCTGGAGGCGGCACTGGCGCAGGAGCCTGGGCAGGCGGCTAGCCTGTTCCTGCGCGGCCTGATCCGGCTGGAGAGCGGTGACAAGAGCGGGCGCGAGGATCTGATTTACGCGCGGCGGATCGAACCGGGTATCGATCGCCAGTACAAGGGCTACGGCCTGGTCCCGCGCTGATTAGATCAGGCCCTTCGCGCGCAGCGAGACATTGCCCTCGCGGCCGATGATCACATGGTCGTGCACAGTCACGCCGAGCAGGCGGCCGGCCTCGGCAATCCGCGCGGTGATAGCGATATCGGCACGGCTGGGTTCGGGATTCCCGCTGGGGTGGTTGTGCACCAGGATCAGCGCGGTCGCGCCGATATCGAACGCCTTGCGAATTACTTCGCGCGGGTGGATCGCCGCCTCGTCGATCGACCCCTCGCCAAGCAGGTGGTCGAGGATCAGCCGGTTCTGCGCATTCAGGTAAAGCACGCGGACGCGCTCGTGAGCGAGATGCGCCATGTCGATCGCGAGATAATCGAGCAGCGCCTGCCAGCTCGCCAGCACCGGCTTGTCCTGCACTGCGCCGCGCGCCATCCGCCGGGCGGCCAGACTGCAGGCATAAAGTGCCGCGGCGCTGGCTTCGCCCATGCCCTTGACCCGTTGCAGCGCCTGCGGATCGGCGGCGAGGACACCCGAGAACGACCCGAAATGGGCAATCAGCGTCTTGGCCAGCGGCTTGGTATCGCCCTGGCGGATCGCGGCGAAGAGCAGGAATTCGAGCAGTTCGTAATCGGCGAGTGCTTCGGCACCGCCCGACAGCAGGCGTTCGCGCAGACGCTGGCGGTGCCCGGCACCGGCATGCGTCGCCGATTTATTCGTATCCCCCGGCAACCATTCCCCCATGCGCCGCGTTTGACGCACTTGCATTGCCTTTAGCAGGCAATACGCGCAAGTGTGGGATCGATGGAGCGGGCCGCGAGCGACGATGACATGACGGCCGCCGATTCCGTGCGGCGGGCAGGCTGGCGCCGCAAGCGCTGGGCGATTGTGCTTGCCTTCCTTGCGTTGGTACTGGGCGCCGCGCTGGCGGTCTGGATGTCGCGCGAGCAGATCGTCGACGACATCATCCGTGACCAGCTTGACGCGAACGTTATTCCCGCCAGTTACACGATAGACCGCGTCGGCGGCCAGACGCAGGTACTGTCTCAGGTCGTGCTCGGCGACCCCGATGCGCCCGATTTTACCGCTGAACGGGTGATCGTAACACTGCGGCACCGCTTCGGCGTGCCCGAGATCGGCGGGGTCACGCTGGTCGAACCGCGTCTCTACGGGACCTATCGTGATGGCAAGTTCAGCCTGGGAAGCCTCGACCCGCTGGTGTTCGGGCCGAGCGAAAGCCCTGCCGGCCTGCCCAACCTCAATCTGACCATCCGCGACGGGCGCGGCTTGATCGAAACCGATTACGGCCCTGTCGGACTCAAGATCGCTGGCACCGGACTGGTCAGCCATGGCTGGGACGGCACGCTGGCCGCGCTTGCGCCCGGGCTTGCGCTGCCGGGGTGTGAAGCAGGCCGGACGAGCGCCTATGGCAAGCTCACCTCGACCTCGGGCGAACCGCAATTCTCCGGCCCGGTGCGTCTCGCCTCGCTGGTGTGCGAAGACCAGGCGCTCACGCTCGACGACTATGCGCTGGACCTCACGGTCGCGGCCGACACGCGATTGGCAAATCCGGCGATCGAGGCCCGGCTCGAGGGCGGCGAAACGCATTATGCGGGCAACACCGCTTCCGCCATCATGGGCACGGTTCGCGCGCAAATGCGCGACCGGCTGACGACGGCAAAATATTCGCTCGCAGCACGCGGGGTCGATACCCCGCAGGTGCTTGCGGCGGTGCTGACCGCAGAAGGGCAGTTGCGTGCCAGCGACGGGGTCGAGCGGCTCCAGCTCGAAGGCAGCCTGGAAGGCAATGGATTGCGGCTAGGGCGCGGATTGGTGGCGACGGTGGAATCGCTCGCGCGGACTGGCGAGGGGACGCTGGTCGCACCGCTGACCCGCAAGATGGCGAATGCCTTGCAGGCGGAGACCCGCGGCAGCGCGCTCGATGCCGATATCCGTTTGCGGTTCGATCCCGAGGGGTATTCGCTGCTCACCCCGCGCGCCGAATTGCGCGGCGGCAGCGGCGCACGGCTGGTGTCGCTATCGCGCGTCGAAATCGCTGCGCGTACCGGCGAAATGCCGCGCATCGTGGGCAATATCGCCACCGGCGGCGCGGACATGCCGCGGATCAGCGGGCGGATGGAACGCAGCGATTCGGGCGGCTCGATTTTCCGCCTGGCGATGGAGCGGTATTCCGCGGGCAGTTCGGTGCTTGCCGTGCCGCAGATCATGATCGCGCAGGGGCCGGGCGGGGCGCTCGGCTTTGCGGGCCGGGTGGAGGCCAGCGGCGCGCTGCCGGGCGGCTCGGCGACCAATCTGCGGTTGCCGGTCGAGGGGCGGTACGGCGACAGACAGCTGGCTTTGTGGCGGTCGTGCACCGATGTCCGCTTCGATCGCCTCGAGCTCGCCAACCTCGCCTTCGAGAAGCGCGGCCTGACGCTATGCCCCCCGCGTGGGCGCGCAATTCTGAACAGCGGACCCGGCGGCCTGCGGATCGCCGCCGGAACATCGTCGCTCGATCTCGAGGGATATCTGGGCGAAACGCCGATCCGGCTCGCCTCCGGTCCGGTCGGCTTCGCTTATCCGGGTGTGATGACCGCCAAGGCGATCGATGTCGCGCTCGGCCCGGCGGACACCGCCAGCCGGTTCCGCGTGTCGGGGCTGGAGGCGCGGCTGGGCGACGATATCGCGGGGACGTTCAGCGATGCGGATATCGCGCTAGCGGCGGTGCCGATGAACCTGACGCAGGCCAGCGGCCAGTGGCGTTTCGCCGATGGCCAGCTGGCGATCGAGGAAGGCGAGTTCACGCTGGTCGACCGCGACGAACCCGCACGGTTCGAGCCGCTGGTCGCGCACGGTGCGGTGCTTGCGCTGATCGATAATGTCATCGCTGCGCAGGCCGATTTGCGCCATCCGGCGAGCGACCGGCTCGTCACCGCGGTCGATATTCGCCACGATCTGGCCAGTGGTGCGGGCTTTGCCGATCTTGCGGTGCCCGGCCTGCAATTCGATGCCGGGCTGCAGCCGATGGAGCTGTCGAGCCTGACCAAGGGCGTGGTCGCCAATACCGAAGGAACCGTCACCGGGCGGGGCCGGATCGACTGGGCGGTAGACGGGACCGTGACCAGTACCGGGCGCTTTACCACCGACGACCTCGATTTCGCGGCTGCTTTTGGCCCGGTGAAGGGCGCTAGCGGGACGATTGAATTTACCGATCTGCTCAATTTGACGACTGCGCCCGGGCAGACGATTCGCGTCGCGTCGGTCAATCCCGGGGTCGAGGTATTCGACGGCGAAGTCGGCTTTGCGCTGCAAAACGGCGAATTGCTCGCGGTGTCGGGTGGCACCTGGCCGTTCATGGGCGGGCAGCTGATCCTGCGCGATGTCGATCTCAATCTCGGAGTCAGCGAGGAACGGCGCTACATCTTCGAGATCGTCGGTCTGGATGCCGGGACCTTCGTCACCGAGATGGAACTGGAGAACATCACCGCGACGGGGCTGTTCGACGGGACCGTGCCGATCGTGTTCGACGAACGCGGCAATGGCCGGATCGATACCGGCGTCCTCATTTCGCGCCCGCCGGGCGGCACCGTCTCCTATGTCGGCGGACTGACCTATGAGGACCTCTCGCCGATCGCCAACTTTGCCTTCGATGCGCTGAAAAGCCTCGATTATTCGCAGATGCGGGTGATCATGGAAGGCCCGCTGACCGGCGAGATCGTGACCCGTGTCCGTTTCGACGGAATCCGGCAGGGGGAGGGCGCCAAGTCCAACTTCGTCACCAAGCGCCTCGCATCGCTGCCGCTGCAGTTCCGCATCAACATCAAGGCCCAGTTCTACCAGCTGTTGAACAATCTCAAATCGCTGTACGATCCGGCATCGGTGCGCGATCCCCGTTCGCTGGGCTTGCTGTCCGACGATGGCACGCGATTGCTGCGCCGTTCGATCACCGGCGCCGAGGCCGAACCGATTATCGACCCGGACGACATCATTCCGGACGAAATCCCTATTCAGGAGCAGGAAAGCGAGTGAGGGCTATGAATTACCCCAAATTGACCGGGAGGGTGGCGACAGCCATGCTGGCCACAGTCGCGCTGGGCGGATGCATTACGGTAAATGCGCCCGAAGAGCCGATCGTGATCGAGCTGAACGTCAACATCCGCCAGGAAGTGATCTACCGGCTCGCCGAGGATGCGGGCAATACGATCGAGGACAATGCGGATATCTTCTGATGGGTGACATTATGAACAAGATGACGAAACCGGTTCTGGTGGCTGCGGCCATGGCCACCGCGCTGGGCGGCTTCGCCGCGCCGGCCTTCGCGCAGCGCGATCCCGCCTATGCCGCGGCCCGTTCGTCGGGCCAGGTCGGCGAGCGGATGGATGGCTATCTGGGTATCGTGGTCGGCGAAACGCCCGCGCTGCGCCGGATCGTCAACGACATCAACATCAAGCGCCGCGCGGTCTATTCCGAACGCGCCAAGGCAAACAATGCGACGATCGAGGAATATGCCCTGACCGCCGGATGCCAGGCGATCCTTGCCACCGAACCGGGCGAGAAATACCAGGCACCCGATGGCAGCTGGCAGACCCGCGGCACCGGCGCCCCGCTGCGCGATCCGCGCTGCCCGTAAGGAAAGCGGGTTTTTTGCGATACTTCAGGCGCCGCTAGCTCCGCGCCGTGTTGACTCGCCACGACCCCCCTTCTAAGGGGTCGGCGCCCTCGGCGGGCAAGTCCGTGCCCGTGCCGCGCAACCCCCTTAGAAGGAGCAAGGCATGAGCGACGACGAACCCGCACGGGAACCTATCGAGGAGGATGCGCGGATCGACGCGCTGGAGAAGCGGCTCTCGGCCGCCCAGCAGCGCGAAGAGCAGCGTAACCGTCCCACGGCTTCGGGTGCCGATGCGAATTATCGCAGCGGCAACCGGGTTCTGGCGGACCTTCTCGGCGGGCTTCTTGGCGGTGCGGTCATCGGTTATGCCATCGGCTATTTCACCGGTACCAATCCCTGGGGTCTGTTGATCGGCCTGTTCCTCGGAATAGTGGTCGCCTTCAGAAACATTTTCCGTGCGGCAAACAAGCGCCCCGACGAGTGATCCCCGCGCGGGATTTCCGGGGCGTTCGTTACAGGTTCTAGGGACGAGACAGACGTGGCAGCCGAGCAGGCCAAAGTCGATCCGATGTACCAGTTCACCATCGAACCGCTTGGCGGTTCGGGCGGTTGGGAACTGGCCGGCTACAACATCGCCTTCACCAACAGCGCAATGTGGATGCTGATCACCACCGTGGTGCTCTTCCTCTTCGTGCTGGGCGGGATGAAGCGCGAGCTGGTGCCCGGGCGCTGGCAGATGACGGTGGAGACCTTCACCGGTTTCATCGACAATATGCTGGAAGCCAATATCGGCAAGGCGGGGCGCAAATACGTGCCCTATGTCTTCAGCCTGTTCATGTTCATCCTCTTCGCCAACCTCCTCGGCCTGCTGCCGCTGGGTATTTTCGGGCTGCACCCGTTCACCTTTACCAGCCACTTCACCGTCACCGGCGTGCTGGCGATCATCAGTTTCTCGATCGTGCTGCTGGTCGGCTTCTGGAAGCACGGCTTCCACTTCTTCAGCCTGTTCGTGCCGCAGGGCACGCCGCTGCCGATGATCCCGATCATCGCGCCGATCGAGTTCATCTCGTTCATGGTGCGCCCGTTCAGCCTCGGCCTGCGCCTGTTCGTCGCCATGATGGCCGGCCACGTGCTGCTCGAAGTGCTGTCGAGCTTCGTGATCGACGGCACCAATGCCGGCGCCACTTTCGGTCTGATGGTCGGTCTGCCCAGCTTCATCCTGATGATCGGCATCTGCGCTCTCGAGCTGCTGGTCGCCGGTATCCAGGCCTATGTTTTCGCTCTTCTGACGTCGCTGTATATCAACGACGCCGAGAACCTTCACTAAGTCATCTATCAATCAGATTTTTCAAAGGAGTTTGTCATGGAAATGGAAGCTGCAAAGCTCATCGGTGCAGGCCTCGCAGCGATCGGTGCCGGTATGGCCGCGATCGGTGTGGGTAACGTCTTCGGTTCGTTCCTCGAAAGCGCGCTGCGCAATCCGGGTGCTGCCGACGGCCAGCAGGGCCGTCTGTTCATTGGCTTCGCCGCTGCCGAACTTCTCGGCCTGCTGGCGTTCGTCGTGTCGATGATCCTGATCTTCGTCGCCTAAACGCGACTGCCGATATCGCGCCGGCCGGGGACATGCCCTGGCCGGTGCCGTGAATTTTTCGTACCCGCCTTTCGAGAGCTGCCATGCCCCAGATCGCACAGCTTGCCGAAACATGGTCCAGCCAGGTCTTCTGGCTGCTGGTCTTTTTCGGCATCACCTTCTTCGTCATCGGCCGCGGCATGGTGCCGAGGGTGATGGAAACCGTCGCCCAGCGTGACGGCCAGATCGCCGCCGATCTCGCTGCAGCCAAGGCTGCGCGCGATGCCGCCGACGCCGAGGAAGAAGCCTGGCGGGTCCGCGAGAACGAGAACCGCGCCGCGGCGCAGGCAATCGTCGCCGGGGCCAAGGACGAGGCTGCGGCCAAGTCCGAAAAGAAGCTGAAGGCGGCACAGGCGCGGCTCGACAAGAAACTTGCCGAAGCCGAAGACCGTATCGCCGAAGCCCGCACTGCGGCGCTGACCGAAGTCGAAGCGGTTGCTGCCGAAGCGGCGCAGGACATCGTCTCGCGTCTCGCTGGCGTCAGCGTGACCAAGCCCGTCGCCACTAAGGCCGTCAAGGAGGCCCTGAGCCATGGCTAACGCCGCGCCCGAAGTCTTCGCCACCGAAGCGGCCCAGGTCCTCGTCGAGGACGGCCACGGCGGTGCCGGAACGCATTCCGAACCAGAACTGTGGGGCCTGGCGCCGTTCCAGATCGTCTCGCTGTCGATGCTCGTCCTCCTGCTGATCGCGCTCTTCGGGGCCAAGGTTCACAAGACCATCGCCGGCGGGCTCGACGGCAAGATTGCCGCGATCAAGGACCAGCTCGACGAAGCCAAGCAACTGCGCGCCGAAGCCGAAGCGCTACGCCAGGAATATGCCGCCAAGATCGCCGGTGCCGAAAAGGATGCCGAGGCGATGCTGGTCAATGCCCGGCATGAAGCCGACGCGCTGCTCGAAAAGGCCGAGGCCGACAGCAAGGCCATGGTCGAACGCCGCAAGCGGATGGCCGAAGACAAGATCGCTGCAGCCGAGCGCGAGGCGGTCGACGATGTCCGCAATCGCGCCGTCAATGCCGCGACCAATGCCAGCCGCAAGCTGATTGCCGAAAAGCACGATGCCGCGGCCGACAAGGCGCTGGCCGATACGGTGATCGCCGGGATCTGATTTCGGCTGTCATGAAGATTTCGAAAGGGCGGTCCTGCGGGGCCGCCTTTTTGCGTTTGAGCGGCGAAGCTTACGGTTCGAGGACGAGCTTGCCGATGATTTCGCCGCGCGCCATCGCTTCGAAAGCCTCGCGCCACGCGGCGAGGGGCAGGATGCGCTCGACATAGGGCGTGATCCGCCCCTCGCTGGCGAGCTGGTCGATCGCCTGGGCAATGCGTGCGCCGCGCTCGGGGAAGCGCCGGGCATATTCACCCGCGCGGACACCCACGACCGAAAACCCCTTGATCAGCGGGATGTTGACCGCGATTTCGGGGATGCGCCCGGCGACGAACCCGACTACCAGCAGTTTGCCGCCGAAAGTGACACAGCGGGTGCTCTCGTCGAACACATCGCCGCCGACCGGATCGAAGACCAGGTCGCACAGCCGCCCGCCGGTCAATTCGCCGACCTGTTCGCGGAAGCGGCCGGTGTTGAGAATGGCCGCATCGGGCTGGGCGACGGCGCGCAAACGCTCCAGCTTGTCCTCGCGGTGCGTGGCGGCGATGACTTTCGCGCCCATCGCGCGCGCCAGGTCGCAGGCGGCAAGACCCACCCCGCCGCTGGCGCCATGCACCAGCACCGTCTGTCCGGCCTCCAGCCCGCCGATCTCCACCAGCGCGACATAGGCGGTGTGATAAGCCGCGCCCATCGCGGCAGCGTGCGCGAAGTCCATCGCCTCGGGGACCTTGCGCAGCGCGGCAGCGGGCAGCGCGACATATTCGGCAAAGGCGCCGGTCTTGGCCCCGCCGCGGACCCGGTCGCCCGGGACGAAGCCGCTATCGGCAGGAGCTTCGACGACCTCGCCGGCCATCTCGAGGCCGGAAACGAAGGGCGGTTCGGGTTTGAACTGGTAGGTGCCCTGCGTCATCAGCAGGTCAGGATAGTTGAGCGAGGCCGCACGCACGCGGACCAGCACTTCGCCGGCAGGCTGGGCAATCTCGGCCAGCTCGACCCCCGACAGGTCGGGCGACAGTTCGCGGACGAGAACGGCCTTCATCGCGGTTAGAAACTGTCCTTGGCGGCGCGCAATGCGGCGAAAGTGTCCGCCGGGCTCGATCCGCCCCAGCGGTCGCGCAGATCTGCATCATCGGCGCGCAGGAAGGGGTTGGTCGCCAGTTCGCGCGACAGCAGCGTCGGGACGGTTGGCTCGCCCCTGGCGCGCTTCTCCTCGATCCGCGCGGCGTAGAGCGCGAGCTCGGCATTGTCGGGATCGGCATGGAGCGCGAACTTGGCATTCGCCGCGGTATATTCATGCGCGCAAAAGAGCAGCGTGTTGTCGGGCAGCTGGCGGATCCGGTCGAGGCTGTTCCAGAACTGCTCGGGCTCGCCTTCGAACATCCGCCCGCAGCCCAGTGCGAAGACGCTGTCGCCGACGAAGGCCATGTCCGCTTCGGCAAGATGATAGGCGATGTGCCCATTGGTGTGGCCCGAGACATCGATCACGCGCGCCTGCCAGTCGCCCAGCGTGACGCTGTCGCCATTGCCGACCACGCGGTCGATGGGCGTGAGCCGTTCGACTTCGCGCGGTGCGATCACGGTGGCGCCGGTGGCTTCGACGATGGCCTTGTTCCCGCCCGCATGGTCTGGGTGCCAATGCGTGTTCCAGATCTGCGTGATGCGCCAGCCCTTGGCATCGGCCTGCTTGAGATATTCGGCACCATCGGGCGTGTCGATCGCCGCGGTTTCGCCGCTGGTGGGATCGTGGAGCAGGAAACCGTAATTGTCGGACAGGCAGGGGAACTGGTGGACGTCTAGCATGCCGCGCAGCCTACGCGTCTCGTCCCTTATAGGAAAGGCCCGCCTGCCGGTGTGGCAAGCGGGCCTTCCTGTAATCGACTGGATCCCCGCCTGCGCGGGGATGACGTTTCGCTAGGCACCCGCGATGCGGGCACCAAGCTGCATCGTCAGTCTTCCTTCTTCTTCAGCGCTTCGCCGAGGATGTCGCCGAGCGAGGCACCCGAGTCGGACGAACCGAACTGCTGCACCGCTTCCTTCTCTTCGGCGATCTGACGCGCCTTGATCGAGAAGTTGGGCTTCTTCGAACGGTCGAAACCGGTGACCATTGCGTCGACCTTGCCACCGACCTGGAAGCGGTCGGGGCGCTGTTCGTCGCGGTCGCGGCCGAGGTCGCTGCGCTTGATGAAGCCGGTCGCGCCGTCTTCGCCAACCTGCACTTCGAGGCCGCCATCGCGGACTTCGAGAACGGTGACGGTGACGGTTTCGCCCTTGCGGACCGAACCGGCGGCACCGGCTTCGGTCGGCGCACCCTTTTCGAGCTGCTTCATGCCGAGGCTGATGCGCTCCTTGTCGGTGTCGACATCCAGAACGACGGCTTCGACTTCTTCACCCTTGCGGTGCAGGGCGAGTGCGTCTTCACCCGAGATGCCCCAGGCGATGTCCGACATGTGGACCATGCCGTCGACGTCGCCATCGAGACCGATGAACAGGCCGAATTCGGTGGCGTTCTTGACTTCGCCAGCGACCTTCGAGCCAACCGGATGCTTCTCGGCGAACTCTTCCCACGGATTGCGCTGGGCCTGCTTGAGGCCGAGGCTGATGCGACGCTTTTCGCTGTCGACCTCGAGGACCATGACTTCGACTTCCTGCGAGGTCGAGACGATCTTGCCCGGGTGGACGTTCTTCTTGGTCCAGCTCATTTCCGAAACGTGGACCAGGCCTTCGATGCCCGGCTCGATTTCGACGAAGGCGCCGTATTCGGTGATGTTGGTCACGGTACCGGTCATCTTCATGCCGACCGGGTACTTCGCGGCAACGCCATCCCACGGATCGCTTTCCAGCTGCTTCATGCCGAGGCTGATGCGCTGGGTTTCTTCGTTGATGCGGATGATCTGGACGGTCACGGTGGCGCCGATTTCGATCATTTCGCTGGGGTGGTTGACCCGCTTGTAGCTCATGTCGGTGACGTGCAGCAGGCCGTCGATACCGCCGAGGTCGACGAAGGCGCCGTAATCGGTGATGTTCTTGACCACGCCGTCGATCACTTGGCCTTCGGCCAGCTTGTCGATCAGCTCGCTGCGCTGTTCGGCGCGGGTTTCTTCAAGCACGGCACGGCGCGACACGACGATATTGCCGCGGCGGCGATCCATCTTGAGGATCTGGAAGGGCTGAGCCATGTCCATCAGCGGGGTGACATCGCGCACGGGGCGGATGTCGACCTGGCTGCCGGGGAGGAAGGCCACGGCGCCGTCGAGGTCGACGGTGAAGCCGCCCTTGACGCGGCCGAAAATGCGGCCTTCGACGCGCTTGCCTTCACCGAACTCGTTTTCGAGCTTGTCCCAGGCGGCTTCGCGGCGGGCGCGGTCGCGGCTGAGCATCGCTTCGCCTTCGGCGTTTTCGACGCGGTCGACATAGACTTCGACTTCATCGCCGACGCCGGGCGCGGTTTCGGTTTCGGAGCGCTGGAATTCCTTGAGATCGACGCGGCCTTCGCTTTTGAGGCCGACATCGATGTGCGCCATGCCGTTTTCGATGGCAGTGACGGTGCCCTTGACAACGCGACCCTCGAAGCCGCCGTCATCGGCGCCACCGAGCTGCTCGTCGAGCATGGCCGCGAAATCGTCGCGGGTGGGATTGGCTGAAGTTGCCATGTGTGAGTAGTCCTAACTTACGTTTGCTACCGGCCACCGGTTTTCCCGGGGTCTTTACCCGTCTCTGCGCACGATTGCGCAGGCCAACGGGGCAAGAGGGCCGCTGTCTCCCGCGAGGCCGGATGCCGCCGCGGAAGTCCTTTCAATCGGGGATTGAGAGAACGGGCGCGCGCCTAGGCGAAACCGGGGCAAAAGGCAAGCGAATTGCGGGCCGCTGCCGCTAGACATGGACCGCATGTTACACGGTTATGGAGAAATTTATTCGGGGCAGGCGCGTGTCCCCTGATCTGGTGGAATGGTGCGGGTTTGCGGGGGCTGGCTACGGGCATGGCAATGACAGTGCCATCGCCCACCCCCTGTAGGAAAGCGGTGCTCGCAAAGCGGCGTCGGGCGAAGGCCGGTCGGGCGCCTCAATCGCCCGTATAGAGCATCGCCACATCGCACCGCGCGTAACGCGCGGCATATCTCTCCATGATCCCGCTATCATGTCCGAAGCCGAGCTTTTCGTATAGATGGATGGCGGGCGCGCAGGCGCTGTTCGTGAGCAGGTAGAGTGTGTCGGCGCCCAGTTCGCGCGCGCGTTCTATCACCTTGCCGAGCAGGAATTCGCCAGCTTTCAGCCCGCGCGCGCTTTCGCGCACGCCCATCTTGGTCAGCTCAAAGGCGGCGGGACCGGTCTTCTGCAGCGCGCAGGTGCCCACGATGCCGAGCCCCGCGGCCTCGACGAAGAGGATGTCGCCGCCCGCGTCGATGATGTGGTGCTGCGGATTTTCGAGGATCTCGCGATCGGTTTCCTCAAGCGTGAACATCGCATCGATCCATTCGCGATTGATGTCGTGGAACGTGCCCGCGAGCGCAGGCGAATATTCGCGGATGGTGAGGGCATTCGGCACCGCGCGCGCCGCGCGCTGCGCGATCGAAGCCTCGGCGAGTGCGTCTTCGATGATTCCCAGGTCGCGCAGGAAGTCGCCGCCAATTCGGTCGAGGATTTCCTGCGCTGCCGACCCGACCCGGGGCCAGACTTCGGTTGCGATCTTTCCCGCCATGCGCTCGCCATCCGGGGTAAGGGCGATCATCCTGCTGCGCTGGTCGCTGCATGGCTCGTCTGCTGCGAGGCCCAGTTTTTTCAGCTGGCCTATCGTGCGGGTCATGCCGGGCTGGCTGGTGCCGCTAGTCTGGGCCAACTGGCCGACGGTCTTGCGCCCGCTGCGAAGCGCTGCAATCGCCGCCATGTGGCCGGGTTGCAGCGGGACGCCCGCATCGGTGAGCACACTGGCCGCACCCGCCTGCATCCGTTCACCCAGCCGTTTCAGCCGGCTGCCCAGGAAAGCGGGCCCCATTTGGGCGACGACATCGACCATGCGAATCTCCATACCGTGATATATAACCTGATATATGGGGTGTTGAGCGAGGTGGCAACCGACAAGCCGGGCGGGGTCCTAGGATCGTTAGGAAGTGGCTTCCATGACCGCTTCGATTGCCGCCTCGATCGATTGCTCGCGGCTCAGCGGGCTGGTGTCGATGACCAGCGCATCGGGGGCGGGGGACAGCGGGGCGACCGCGCGATTGCGGTCGCGTTCGTCGCGGCGGCGCAGGTCGTCGGCGATCTCGAGCTTGGTGACATGCACGCCGCGCTCGCGCATTTCGAGGAAGCGGCGCTGCGCGCGCGCCTCGACGCTGGCGATGATGAACAGCTTGGCATCGGCCTCGGGCGCGATGACGGTGCCGATATCGCGTCCGTCGAGCACGGCGCCGCCATCCTGCGTGGCGAAGCGGCGCTGGCGGTCATACAGCGCCTGACGCACCGCAGGATGCACCGATACCCGGCTCGCCAACCCGCCGGTTTCCTCGTTGCGCAGATGCGGATCGAGCAGCAGCTCGTCGGGAAAGGCGCAGCCCGCGAGCGCGTCCCCGCCATTATCGGGGTCACCGCCGTCGAGGAACACCTGCCGCCCGACCGCGCGATAGAGCAGCCCAGTATCGAGATGCGGCAGGCCGAAATGTTCGGCCAGCGCTTGCGCAATGGTGCCCTTGCCCGAGGCAGTCGGTCCGTCGACGGCGATAATCATCGTGCCTGTTTGCGCCCGCGGACCGCCTTGGCCAAGCCCCACACCGCAATCGCTGCCCAGAATCCTTCGAGCACGAGGCTCGGCCAATTGGTGTGAAACACCAGCGAGACGGTCAGCAGGGCGGCGCCCGCCAGATTGGTGCCATGCAGGATGAAGGGGTTCGGCTTGTCGGTGGAGGTGAGATAGGCATACGCGCCGATGACGCAGGCGGTGCCGACAAAACCGACCCAGGCTGCCCAGTCGAGTTCGGTCATGCCGCCGCGTCCGCCAACAGGCCGACGAAGCCGGGGAAGCTGGTCGCGATGGGGTCGACCGTATCGAGCCCCACGCCCTCGCGGCTGGCAAGGCCGGCAATCGCCATGCTCATCGCAATGCGGTGATCGAGATGGGTGGTGACCGGTCCGCCGCCCGCCAGCGGTGCGCCGCCAGTGCCTTCGATGATCAGGCCGTCGTCGGTTTCCTCCAGCGTGACGCCCGCCGCGCGCAGTGCCTGCGCCATGGCGGACAGGCGGTCGCTCTCCTTGACGCGCAATTCCTCGAGGCCGCTGGTAACGGTGGTGCCTTCGGCCAGGGCAGCAGCGACGAACAGCACGGGAAACTCGTCGATCATGCGCGGGGCGATCGCGGGGTCGACCGTCACACCGGCCAGCGGCGCATGGCGCACGCGCAGGTCGGCCGCGGGTTCGCCGCCGACTTTGCGCGCGTCCTGGTAATCGATCCGCGCGCCCATCTGCTCGAGCACTTTGAAAATGCCGTTGCGGGTCGGATTGAGGCCGACGTTCGCGATTACCAGGTCGCTGCCCGGCACGATGCTGGCCGCAACCGCGAAGAACGCCGCCGAGGACGGATCGCCCGGCACCTCGATATCGCAGGGGTGCAGGTCGGCGGGGCCGTGGATACGGATGATCCGCGCGCCATCGGCCTCTTCGACGCTGAGTTCGGCGCCAAAGCCGCGCAGCATGCGCTCGGTATGGTCGCGCGTCGGCACCGGCTCGATCACGGTGGTGATCCCCGGCGTGTTGAGGCCTGCCAGCAGCACTGCGCTCTTCACCTGAGCGCTGGCGACAGGCAGGCGGTATTCGATCGGCACCGCGGGCTCGATGCCCTCCATCATCAGCGGCAGCGTGCCACCGGGCGAGGGGGTGAAGCTGGCCCCCATCAGCGATAGCGGGTCGATGACCCGGCCCATCGGGCGCTTGGACAGGCTGGCATCGCCGGTAAAGGCAGCAGTGATCGCGTGGCTTGCGACCAGGCCCAGCAGCAGGCGGGTGGAGGTGCCCGAATTGCCCATTTCGAGTGCTGCGTCCGGTTGCAGCAGCCCGCCCACACCGACACCGTCGACCACCCATTCATCGCCATCGCGTTCGATCTGTGCGCCCATCGCGCGCAGCGCGGCGGCGGTGGCGAGCACGTCTTCGCCTTCGAGCAGGCCCGAAATGCGGCTGCGGCCGACCGCCAGTGCGCCGAACATCAGCGCGCGGTGACTGATCGATTTGTCGCCGGGCACACGAATGCGTCCGGTCAGCGGTCCTGCGGGCGTGAAGCGGTGGGCGGTCAAGCGGGGGTTTCCGTATCGGCGGTTCATTCGGATGCGGCGCTTTGACAGTGGCAGGTGCTTCTGGCAAGGCGCGCGCGCTGTTGATTCCTGCGCTGCAGGTTCCCATCAATACGATTACGAATTCACGGCCCCTGCGCAGTTCGCCAGGGGCGGCAAAGCCTAAGGATTACACATGGTCAAACCGGAATGGGGCACCAAGCGGACCTGCCCGAACTGTGGCACCCGCTTCTACGATCTTAACAAGGACGATCCCGTCGCCTGCATCGAATGCGGCGAAGAATGGTCGCCCGAACCCGTGCTGAAGTCGAAGCAGCCGATTCTTGCCGAGGAAGAAAGCAAGAAGAAGAAGGACGCCGAGCCGGATAGCGATCTGAGCGGCGATGACGATGACGACGATCTCGATCTCGACATCGATGAAGATAACGATTCGCCCGACAATGAAGTCGATCTTGGCGGCGACGACGACCTGGGTGTCGAAACCAAGGCCAAGGGTGACGACGACGACGCCGACGAGAGCTGATTTTTTCGCTTGCCTTGCGCGGGGCGGCCTCATAAAGGGCTGCCTCCGCAAGGCTGGCGCGCCTCCCAGGGCGTGCCGAATGAAATGGCTCGGGGCCTTAGCTCAGCTGGGAGAGCGCTACAATGGCATTGTAGAGGTCAGCGGTTCGATCCCGCTAGGCTCCACCATTTCAACCACCGAGTGCGCTGGTAGCAGGCCGTGGCGACGGTTACGGCTTGCTTCCACCTCACCCGGGCACAGGTTTGGGTTTCATCGGGGATTTCCCCACGCTGACCGACGAGTTTTCGTCCGTCGGCGTTTTTCGCGTATTCGGGCCCTGCAGGGTTCGAAAGGAGTTTAGGCCGGCATGTTCGACAATCTGTCCGACCGCCTCGGTAATGTCTTCGACCGCCTGAAGGGGCGCGGCGCGCTGAGCGAAAGCGACGTGCGCGAGGCGATGCGCGAAATCCGCATCGCGCTGCTCGAAGCCGATGTCGCGCTGCCGGTCGTGCGCCGCTTCATCGATGCGGTCACCGAAAAGGCGATCGGCCAGGACGTCCTCAAATCGGTCACTCCGGGCCAGCAGGTCGTCAAGATCGTCGATGACGAGCTGGTCGACATGCTCGGCGGGACCGAGGTCGAGGGGCTCAATTTCGCCGCCAAGCCGCCGGTCGTGATCATGATGGTCGGCCTGCAGGGTTCGGGCAAGACCACCACCACCGCCAAGCTCGGCAAGCTGATCCGCCAGAAGCACGGCAAGAAGGCGCTGATGGCGTCGCTCGACGTCAACCGCCCGGCCGCGCAGGAACAGCTCAAGGTGCTCGGCGAACAGGTCGAGGTCGCCACGCTGCCGATCATCGAAGGCCAGCAGCCGGTCGATATCGCGCGCCGCGCGATGGAAAGCGCCAAGCTGCAGGCCGCCGACGTGCTGCTGCTCGATACCGCGGGCCGCCTGCATGTCGATGAAGCGCTGATGGCCGAGATGAAAGCCATCGCCGGTGTCTCGACGCCGACCGAAGTGCTGCTGGTGGTCGACAGCCTGACCGGCCAGGACGCGGTCAATGTCGCGCAGAGCTTTACCGGCGAAGTGCCGCTGACCGGTGTCGTGCTGACCCGCATGGACGGCGATGCGCGCGGCGGTGCGGCGCTGTCGATGCGCTATGTCACCGGCAAGCCGATCAAGTTCGCCGGCACGGGCGAAAAGCTTGACGCGATCGAAGCGTTCGATCCCCGGCGCGTGGCGGGCCGCATCCTCGGCATGGGCGATGTCGTGTCGCTGGTCGAGAAGGCCGCCGAGAGCATCAAGCAGGACGAGGCCGAAGCGCTCGCCAAGAAGATGGCGCAGGGCCAGTTCGACCTCGACGACCTGCGCATGCAATTGAAGCAGATGCAGAACATGGGCGGGCTGGGCATGCTCGCCGGAATGCTGCCGGGCATGAAGAAGGCCAAGGCGGCGATGGCGGCGTCGAACATGGACGACCGGGTGCTGCTGCATATGGACGCGATCATCGGGTCGATGACGCCCAAGGAACGCACCAAGCCGGCGCTGCTCAACGCCAAGCGCAAGAAGCGCGTGGCGGCGGGTTCGGGCACCGACGTGCAGACCGTCAACAAGGTGCTCAAGATGCACCAGGAGATGGGCCGCGCCATGAAGCAGATCAAGAAAATGGGCGGTATGAAGGGCCTTGGCGCGCTGTTCGGCGGAGGCGGCATGGGTGCCGCCATGCCGGGCCTCGGCGGGCCGGGAAGCGGCGCTGGCGGCCTGCCCGGAATGGGCGGCGGCAAGGGCCCCGGCGTGGATCCGTCCACGCTTCCCCCCGACCTCCAGAACCTGCTCAAGAAGAAATAAGTTTCAAACGTTTACATTCGAAAGGTAATACACAATGGCAGTTGCAATCCGGCTTTCGCGTGGTGGTGCCAAGAAGCGCCCCTACTACCGCATCGTCGTCGCCGATTCGCGCGCAGCGCGTGACGGCAAGTATCTCGAGCAGATCGGCACCTATAACCCGATGCTGCCCAAGGATTCGGGCGAGCGCGTGAAGCTCGACGAAGACCGCGCACGCCACTGGCTGAGCGTTGGCGCCACGCCGAGCGACCGCGTCCACCGTTTCCTCGACGCCGCGGGCATCCTCGAGCGCGAACAGCGCAACAACCCCAAGAAGGGTGAGCCGGGCGAAGCCGCCAAGGAACGCGCTGAAGAAAAGGCCGCCAAGGTCGCCGAAGCCGAAGAAGCCGCCAAGGCTGCCGAGGAAGAAGCCAAGACCGCTGCTGCAGCGCCTGCTGAAGAAGCCCCCGCTGAAGAAGCACCGGCCGAAGACGCCGCTGCCGCAGACGCTCCCGCCGAGGAAGCTGCGGCAGACGACGCCGAAGCCAAGGCCGAGTAAGCGGCTGTATGTCGGACAAACCCGTCACGCTTGCCGCCGTCACCGGTGCGCATGGGGTGACGGGCGAGGTCCGGCTGAAGCTGTTCGGCGAGGGGGTGGATGCCCTCAAGCCGCACAAGCGCTTCGATGCGGGTGAGACCGGGGGCACGCTGACCCTCGTGAAGATCCGCAGCGACAACAAGGGCGGTGCCATCGCACGCTTTACCGAGGTTGCGGATCGCACCTCGGCGGAGCGCTTGCGGGGCACCGCCCTGTCCGTCTCGCGCGAGGCACTGCCCGCGCTGGAAGAGGGCGAATTCTATTTCTCCGACCTGCTCGGGCTTGCGGTGGTCAGCGACAAGGGCGAGCCGGTCGGACAGGTCTGCGCGGTCGAGAATTACGGCGCCACCGACATCGTCGAGATCGAACAGGTCGACGGCAAGAAATTCATGGTCCCGCTGACCGAGCAGGCCGTCCTGGGATGGACCGCCGAGACCCTGACCATCGCCGACGATTTCTGGGAGCGGTAACGGCCGTCTAAAAACTGGCTTGGCTAGCGCCTGAGCGGCCGTTCCGCCGCGAGATGGTTGCGGATCGTGGTCGCCGCGACACCCGCCTGGCCCATCGCATGGCTGATCTGGTCGAGCCCGAGCACCACGTCCCCCGCAGCGAACAGCCCCGGCACGCTGGTTTCGAGATGGTCGTCGACAATGATGCAGTCGCCGTCGGTCACTTCCGCGCCGCATCTCACCGCCAGGCCTGAGCGAACCACCGAGCCAAGCGCGGGATAGACCGTGTCGAAGGTCTTGCGCCCTTCGGCGGTATCGAAGGCAATGCGCCCGTTCTCGATCGCATAGCCGCCGCAGGGGCCGGCAATCCGCGCGATCCCCGCCTCGTCGAGCGCGCGCGAACACTGCGCCGATAGATCGTGGTCGCCATCCGGCGAAACCAGCGTCAGATCGCTGGTATAGGTGCGGACGAACTGCGCCTCCGCCGTGCCATGATCGCCGGTGCCGATCACCGCGACGCGCTGGTCGGTGACTTCATAGCCGTCGCACACCGGGCAATAGCGGATCAGCCCGCGCTGCATCGCTTCGGCGTGGAACTGCTCGTCGATTCCCTCGGGCCGGTTGTTGACCACGCCGGTGGCGAGCAGGACCGTGCGCGCGCGGAATTCCTCCTCCTCGCAGCAGACCACGAAGTGGCGGTCTTCGCGCTTGAGGTCGGTGACCCGCTTCGGCTCGCGCAGTGCGCCGTATCGGGCGGCCTGGTCGCGCATCCGCTCGAGCAGGTCATTGCCGTTGATGCCCTCGGGAAAGCCTGCATGGTTGTGGCTGGTCGGGATCCAGCTTGCGCGGCTGGTTCCGCAGTCGAACATGCGGATCGAGAGGTGGTAGCGCGCCAGATAGATCGCGGCGGTCAGCCCGGCGGGCCCCGCACCCACGATGATGCAATCGTCGACATCCATGGCCCACCTACGCACCAGGCCCCGAAGTGTGCCGTTCGCAGAGGGATAATGGCTGCCCGACCGACCCGCGCTTTGCACCGGGCGGCGGCCATGCCACAACGTTGCCCCACCAAACGGAGGGCTGCAGACCGATGATCGACAATGTTGTATTTCTCGCGGGATCCTATGCCGCGATGGCAGCGGGGCTCAGCGCGGTCGTCGCCAAGGTTTCGCCTTCGATCGGGCCGCGCCTGCGCCATCTCTTCGCGGGCGGCGCGCCGCTGGCCGCGGTGCTCGGCGCGCGGCTGACCGAAGCCGATAGCGTCACCCTGCAGGGCATGGACCTGCTCGGCGCCGGAGGACTGGTGGTGCTCGGCGTCGTAACCTCGACCATGGTCGGCAAAGTCGTGCCGACCGCCCCGCGCGTGCGCGCCAAACCTGCGGATCAGCGCCTGCCGATCCGCTGATGGTGGTTCGCGCTATGGTGCTGGTCGCGATTGGCCGCTAGGGCGCGCGCCATGGGTTTCGCCGCCACTATCCTGACGCTCTATCCCGAGATGTTTCCGGGACCCCTCGGGGTCTCGCTGGCAGGCCGCGCGCTCGAGCGCGGCGACTGGTCGTGCGAGACCGTGCAGATCCGCGATTTCGCCACGGACAAGCACCGCACCGTCGACGATACGCCTGCGGGCGGCGGCGCGGGGATGGTGCTCAAACCCGATGTGCTCGGCGCGGCGATCGCCAGCGTGGGCGAGGGGCGGCCGATCCTCGCCATGACCCCGCGCGGCAAGCCGATATCGCAGGCGCGCATCCGCGCCATCGCGCAGGGACCTGGCGTGGCCATTTTGTGCGGGCGTTTCGAGGGCTTCGACGAGCGTATTTTCGAGGCCTATCCGCAGATCGAGCAGGTCAGCCTTGCCGATATCGTCCTGTCGGGCGGCGAGACCGCCGCGCTGGCCATTCTCGACGCTTGCATTCGCCTGCTTCCCGGCGTAATGGGCGCGCCCGATAGCGGAGTCGAGGAGTCCTACGAAAACGGGCTCATCGAATATCCGCAATATACCCGACCTCAGCAATGGGAAGGGCGCACGATCCCTGAAGTGCTGCGATCGGGGGATCATGCGAAGATCGCTGCTTGGCGCAAGGCAAGGAGCGAGGAAGACACACGGTTACGCAGGCCGGACCTTTGGGATCGCTACAGTGGCGATCGGGACCGACCTGCCTCTGGCGCGCGGCGAAAAAACCAGGAAGACCAGGCATGAACCTGATCCAGCAGCTCGAAGCCGAAGCGATTGAAAACCTCGGCAAGGACATTCCCGAATTCCGTGCGGGCGACACCGTTCGCGTCGGCGTGAAGGTTGTCGAAGGCACTCGCGAGCGTGTCCAGAATTTCGAAGGCGTCGTCATTGCCCGCTCGAACCGCGGCATGGGCAGCAACTTCACCGTCCGCAAGATGAGCTTCGGCGAAGGCGTGGAACGTGTGTTCCCGCTCTACTCGCCGATCGTCGACAGCCTCACCGTGGTCCGCCGCGGTATCGTGCGTCGCGCCAAGCTCTACTACCTGCGCGGCCGCACCGGCAAGCGCGCCCGCATCGCCGAGCGCCGCGACAACGCGCCCAAGGCGTAAGCACCAACCCGTTTCTCTTCGTGAGAAGATTGAGGGCGGCCTCCCGTTGGGAAGGCCGCCCTTTTTCGTGGGAAGCGTGAAGGGGACCGCAACTGGCCTCCTGTGTTTGACCCCGCGCGGCCGGTAAACCGGAATGGGCCGCCCGGGGTCATGGCCACTGTCGCCCCAAGGTCTTAGCCGAATTTCAACGCTCGCGCTTAAGCTGAAATTAGGTGTGTTTGCGCGGCGCGCGCTTGCTTTCGCTCGCGCTCGTTGCAAGGAGCCGCAGCCGATGTACCCCTGCCTGCATTGACCGGAGAGATGATGAGGCCGTTGAAATTGACCGCCGCGCTGGCGCTAGGCACCTGCCTCGCTGCGCCGCTTGCCGCCCAGACCACCCCGCAGAGCACGGAGACCGCGCCGATGGAACTGAGTTTCGAACGCGTCTTCGCGTCGCCCGATCTCGACGGGCCGAGCCCGCGCAAGGTCAAGCTGTCGCCCGATGGTCGCTATCTCACGTTGCTGCGCAACCGCGAGGAGGATCGCCAGCGCTACGATTTGTGGGCCTATGACCGCGAGAGCGCGGCATGGACGATGCTGGTCGACAGCGAGGCGCTGGGGACGGGGCGCGAATTGTCCGAGGACGAGAAGATGCAGCGCGAACGCGCGCGCGTCGGCAACCTCGCGGGCATTATCGACTATCAATGGACCGAGGATGGCACCGGCGTGCTCGTCCCACTCGACGGCGATCTCTATCTCGCGCGGCTGGGCGGCGAGGTCGTGCGGCTGACCGATACCGAGGAAAGCGAGCTCAATCCCGCGCTGAGCAGCACGGGCACCCATGTCTCCTTCGTCCGCGACCGGCGGCTGTGGGTCGGCGAGGTGGGCGGCGAGGCCCGGCCGGTCACACCGCAGGAAGGCGAGGCGATTCGCTGGGGCGAGGCCGAGTTCGTCGCGCAGGAGGAAATGGGCCGGATGACCGGCTATTGGTGGAGCCCCGAGGACAGGCGTATCGCGGTCGAGCGCTTCGACGAAAGCATGGTCGGCGTGGTGACGCGCGCGGCGATCGGCGCTACCGGCACCAAGGTGTTCGACCAGCGCTATCCAGTCGCGGGCAGCGCCAATGCCGAAGTCGCGCTGTATGTCATGGACCCCGATGGCCAGAACCGCGTGCAGGTCGATCTGGGAGAGGACACCGACATCTATCTCGCGCGGGTCGACTGGGCGCCCGATGGCAGCGCGCTCTATGTCCAGCGCCAGAACCGCGAGCAGACCGTGCTCGATATGCTGAAGGTCGATCCGACGACGGGGACCAGCGAAGTGCTGTTCACCGAGCGCGCCGCGGTGGACGATTACTGGATCAATCTGTCGGACGATTACAAATGGCTCGATGACGGCAGCCTGATCTGGTGGTCCGAACGCGACGGCTACGGTCATCTCTACCGCTACGCCGATGGCGCATGGACCCAGCTGACCCGGGGCGAATGGGTCGTGACCAAGCTGGTCGGGGTCGACCAGGATGCCGGACGGGTGTTTTTCCAGGGCACGAAGGACGATGTCCTCGCGCAGCAGGTCTATGCCTTCGATCTCGCCGATCCATCGCAGATCACGCTGTTGACCGATCCCGCCTATGCCAATTCGGCGAGCATGGACGACAAGGCGCAAACGCTGGTCGTCAGCCGTTCGAACGATAACACACCGCCGCAAAGCTATATCGCCGACCAGCAGGGCCAGCGCCTCGCCTGGATCGAGGAAAACGCGCTCGACGGCACGCATCCCTATGCGCCCTTCCTCGCCAGCCATCGACCGGTGCAATATGGCACGCTTCCGGCGGAGGACGGCACGCCGCTCTATTGGGAAATGGTGACGCCCGAACTGGAGCCGGGCAAGCGCTACCCGGTGTATTTCTATCATTATGGCGGGCCGGGACCGCAGATCGTCAACAAGGGTTGGAACGGCGCCCTGCAGCAGGCGGTGGTCGACCGGGGGTATATCTGGTTCGCGCTCGACAATCGCGGGTCGGCCAATCGCGGTGTGGCTTTCGAACAGCCGATCTATCGCGCGATGGGCGGGGTCGAAGTGCGCGACCAGAAGGCGGGGGCGGAGTATCTCAAGGCGCTCGACTTCGTCGATCCCGCCAAGATCGCAATCGATGGCTGGTCCTACGGCGGCTACATGACGCTCAAGCAGTTGCAGGCCGATCCGGGATACTATGCCGCCGGCATCAGCGGCGCGCCGGTCACCCGCTGGGAGCTCTACGATACGCATTATACCGAGCGCTACATGGGCACGCCGCAAGCGGGCGGCGCCGCCTATGCCGCGACGAGCGCAATCCCCGACGCGGCCAAGATCGTCGATCCGCTGCTGATCATCCATGGCATGGCCGATGACAATGTGGTGTTCGAAAACGCGACCGAGATCATCTCCGCGATGCAGGAAGCCAACGTGCCGTTCGAGATGATGCTCTATCCCGGATACACGCACCGCGTTTCGGGCGAGCGGATCTCGCCGCATCGCTACAACACGATCTTCCGGTTTCTCGAGAGCCACGGCGTAACCCCGCCCGAATGACGCTTTAGCCCGTGCAATCGAATGTGCGCTTGCGGGTGCGTAGCTAATCGCTATCTCGGCGGCCTAGAGATACTGGAGACGTAATTTGGGTTATCGTGTTGCCGTGGTCGGCGCGACCGGAAATGTCGGGCGTGAAATCATGCAGGTCCTCGCCGAGCGCGGGTTCCCCTGCGACGAGGTGGCGGCTGTCGCCAGTTCGCGTTCGCATGGCACCGAGGTCGAATTCGGCGACACGGGCAAGATGCTCAAATGCAAGAATATCGAGCATTTCGACTGGGCCGGCTGGGACATCGCGCTGTTCGCTGCGGGCAGCGGCCCGGCCAAGGAATTCGCCCCCAAGGCGGCGGCCGCGGGCTGCGTGGTGATCGACAACAGCTCGCTCTACCGCATGGACCCCGACGTGCCGCTGATCGTGCCCGAGGTGAACCCCGAGGCGATCCACGAGTATGCCAAGCGCAATATCATCGCCAATCCCAACTGCTCGACCGCGCAGCTCGTCGTGGCGCTCAAGCCGCTGCACGATGCCGCCACGATCAAGCGCGTCGTCGTCTCGACCTACCAGTCGGTGTCGGGCGCGGGGAAGGCGGGGATGGACGAATTGTTCCAGCAGAGCCGCGCGATCTTCGTCGGCGACCAAGTCGAGCCGGTGACGTTCACCAAGCAAATCGCCTTCAACGTCATCCCGCATATCGATGTCTTCCTCGACGATGGGTCGACCAAGGAAGAATGGAAGATGGTGGTCGAGACCAAGAAGATCCTCGACCCGAAGATCAAGCTTACCGCGACCTGCGTGCGCGTGCCGGTCTTCGTCGGGCATTCCGAAGCGGTCAGCATCGAGTTCGAGAACGAGATTTCCGCTGCCGAGGCGCAGGACATCCTGCGCGAGGCGCCGGGCTGCATGCTGGTCGATAAGCGCGAGGACGGCGGCTACATCACCGCGGTCGAAGCCGCGGGCGACAGCGCGACCTATATCAGCCGCGTGCGCGAGGATCCCACGGTCGAAAACGGCCTCAACCTGTGGTGCGTATCGGACAATCTGCGCAAGGGCGCAGCGCTCAATGCAGTGCAGATCGCCGAATTGCTGGGCCGCGAATGCCTCAAGAAGGGATGATCCGGACCGCGCTCCTGCTCGCGCTGCCGCTGGCGCTCGCCGCCTGCGGCCAGTCCGAACCCGCGCCCGAGCCGGTCGAGACCGCGTCGTCTGCTGCGAGCGTCGATCTCAGCGACGTTGCGATCGTGGTCGATGCCAATGGGCTGGGGGCGAAAGGCGCGGAACCGCTGCGCTTCGGCGCGCCGCGGGCCGAGGTCGACCAGGCGATCGAGGCCGCCTTTGGCGCCGCGCCCGGAACTTCGAGCAATGAGGAATGCGGGGCCGGACCGATGGAGTTCAGCCAGTTCGGCGCGCTCCAGATTGCCTATTTGGACGGCAGCTTCGCCGGCTGGTTCCTGCGCGAGGGCGAGGGCATGGCCACGTCGGACGGCGTGCGTCCGGGTGAAACCACCTTCGCGGATATCAAGCGCGAACGGCAGGTCCGCGAACTCGACACCACGCTGCCGGGCGAATTCCAGTATACCACTGCCGATTACGGCACGATCACGGGCTTTGCCGAGGATGGCGAGACGGTGACTGCGCTGCAGGCGGGGATAAGCTGCTTCTTCCGCTGACCGTCCTCCCCGCGCAAGGCGGGATCGCTCTCCACCTGGCGCAAGGCCGATAGCGGTCCCAGCTTCCGCTGGGACGATGGAGATGTATAAGTCTCTGCATGACCCTGACCGCAGAGCTCTATTTCAGCTTCCGTTCGCCCTACAGCTATCTTTCGGTCGGCCGGTACCGTGCCATGGCCGAGCACTACGATCTCGCCATCGCGCTGCTCCCGGTCTGGCCGCTGGCGATCCGCGAACCCGATTTCTTCGAACGCAACCATCCCAATTGGCTGGCCTATACGCTGCGCGACATGATGCGCGTGGCGCAGTTTCACGGCATTGCCTTCGGACCGCCGCGCCCCGATCCGATCGTGCAGGATGCCGCCACACGCAAAATCGCCGCCGAGCAGCCCTATATCCGCCGCGTCACGCGCATGGGTCAGGCTGCGTCACAAAGGGGTAGGGGCCTCGTCTTCGCGCATGAGGCGGGGCAGTTGATCTGGGGCGGGCAGGAAAACTGGCACGAAGGCGACCACCTCGCCGGCGCGCTCGAACGCGCCGGGCTCGACGCGGCGGAGATCGATCGCGAGGTCGCCGCCGAGGAAGACACGCTCGACGCCGAAATCGCCGCCAACCAGGATGCACTCGAGGCCTCGGGTCATTGGGGCGTGCCGACGCTGGTGTTCGAGGGCGAACCGTTCTTCGGGCAGGACCGTATCGAAATGGCGCAGTGGCGGATGGAGCAGCAGGGGCTGGCGAAGCGATGACCACCGAATTCTTCGACAGTTTCGACGGCACACGGCTGGCGCTGCATCGGCATGGGGCAGGGCGGCCGTTCGTCCTCCTGCACGGCCTGTTTTCCAGCGCGCAGATGAACTGGATCAAATGGGGGCATCACGAGGCGATCGCGGCGCAGGGGTTCGAAGTGTTGATGCTCGATTTCCGCGTGCATGGCGACAGCGCCGCGCCGCACGATCCCGCAAGCTATCCGAGCAATGTGCTGGTGCGCGACGTGGCCGCGCTGGTCGATCATCTCGGGCTCGACGATTACGACCTCGGCGGCTTCTCGCTCGGCGCGCGCACGTCGCTGCACGGCGTTGCCCATGGCGTGCTGACGCCTGCGCATCTGGTCATTGGCGGCATGGGGACCGCGGGGCTGGGCGAATGGCAGCGCCGCGCGGCCAAGTTCCGCCGCGTGATCGACGAGTTCGATGCGATTCCGAAGGGCGATCCCGACTATTTCTCGATGCAGTTCCTCAAGTCGCAGGGGGTCGACCGGGTCGCGGCGCGGCTGCTGCTTGGCACCATGCCCGATCTCGATCTCGCGCTCCTCGACAATATCACCATGCCGACGCTGGTGGTCTGCGGCGACGAGGACCGCGACAATGGTTCGGCCGCCGATCTGGCGAAGCTGTTGCCCGACGCCGATTTCGCCGAAGTACCCGGGACGCATATGAGCAGCGTGACCAAGCCCGACCTCGGGCAGGCGATCGCCGACTGGCTGGGAGACAAGACATGAGCAGCAAACGCCCCGTATTGGGTTGGTGGATGTGGGGCCTCGTGGCCTTCGCCGTGGTCGTCGCGCTCAGTCTCGCGGTGACCGCGCCAGCGGACGTGACGCTCGGTATTGCCGAACACCAGGCCGCCGCGACGGCCGCGCGGGTCGATGAAATCCATGCGCAATGGCACGCGGGCGGCGTGCGGCCACTGGCAATCTTCGCCATGATCGGCGATCTGGTGTTCATCGCCATCTATGGCTGGGGTAGCTGGCTCGCCGGGCGCAGCTTCATGGCGATGGGCGGTATCGTCCGGATCATCGGCGCGGGTGTGGCCGCAGCGGCGGTGGTATTCGTGCTGACCGACTATACCGAAACGCTGCTACAACTGGTGCAATTGCTGCGGGATCAGGGGTCGGACCAGTTGGCGGGCATTGCTGCCACTGCGCGTCCGGTAAAGGTCGCCGCCTGGATCGTCACCTTCCTCGGGGTGATCGCGGCATGGATCATCCGCCGGTTTGCCGCGCCAACCGCTTGATTAAGCTGCGCGGCAGGTGCAATCCGGTAGCACGTGAAACCACATCATTCCGATCCTGAGAGGACCCGCATGAAATTCGCATCCGTCGCGCTCTCCGCGCTTGCCGTCTCGCTCGCCGCCCCGGCCATGGCCGATCATCATGCGGAGACATCCGAAGCGGCCGTATCCGCCTATCCGATGACGCCGCAGGGCGCCGCCGACTGGGTCGCGATGGTCGAGCAGGACATGTTCGATTTCTCGGTCGAATACGGCCGGGTGCTGTGGCTCAACAACACCTATATCGTCCATGACAGCAACCAGCTGGCAGCGAAATACGGCGCGCAGGCGACCGAGAAATCGGTGACATATGCCAATGAAGCGGCGCAATATGCGCGCGTTGCGGGGCTCGACCCCGAAGTCGCTCGCAAGCTCGATATCCTGCGCAACGGCATCGTCATGCCCGCGCCCGTCCGCGATGGCGCGGCGACCGAACTCAACGAAATCGCCACCAAGCTCGGCGCGGCCTATGGCCAGGGCACGGGCACGCTCAATGGCAAGGAAATCAACGGCAGCGATATCGAGGCCGAGATGGGCAATCTCGAGCGCACGCCTGCAGAACTCGCCGAAATGTGGACCAGCTGGCACGAAAATGTCGGTGCGCCCATGCGCGAGGATTACCAGCGCATGATCGCCATCGCCAACGAAGGCTCGAAGGAACTCGGCTTTGCCGATCTGGGCGCGATGTGGCGTTCGAACTACGACATGGACCCCGACCAGTTCGCCGGCGAGACCGAACGCATGTGGCAAGAAGTGAAGCCGCTCTACATGGCGCTGCACACCTATGTCCGCAGCAAGCTCAACGAGAAATACGGCGACGATGTGCAGCCCGCCACCGGCGCGATCCGCGCCGATCTGCTCGGCAATATGTGGGCGCAGGAATGGGGCAATATCTACCCGCTGGTCGCGCCCGAAGGCGCGGGCGACATCGGGTACGACCTCACCGACCTGATTACCACCAAGGGCCTCGACGAAATCCAGATGGTCCGCACGGGCGAGCAGTTCTTCTCTTCGCTCGGCTTCGACCCGCTGCCGGGCACCTTCTGGGAGCGCAGCCAGTTCGTGAAGCCGCAGGACCGCGATGTCGTCTGCCATGCCAGCGCCTGGGACGTCGACAATGTCGACGATCTGCGCATCAAGATGTGCATCAAGAAGAATGCAGACGATTTCGTCACCATCCATCACGAGCTGGGCCACAATTACTACCAGCGCGCCTACAACCAGCAGGACTACCTGCACCTCAACGGCGCCAATGACGGGTTCCACGAGGCAATCGGCGACATGATCGCGCTGTCGATCACCCCCGAATATCTCGTCCAGATCGACATGCTCGACGAGGCCGACGTGCCCAGCGCCGACAAGGATATCGGGCTGCTGCTGCGCCAGGCGATGGACAAGGTCGCCTTCCTGCCCTTCGGCCTGATGGTCGACCGCTATCGCTGGGGCCTGTTCGACGGGTCGATCCCCGCCGACCAGCTCAACACCGGCTGGAATGCGCTGCGCCTGGAATACCAGGGCATCACGCCGCCGGTCGCGCGCGATGAAAGCGGGTTCGACGCCGGCGCCAAATACCACATCCCGGGCAATGTGCCTTACACGCGCTATTTCCTCGCCCGGATCCTGCAGTTCCAGTTCTACAAGGCGGCCTGCGACCAGGCGGGCTGGGACGGGCCGCTGCACCGGTGTTCGTTCTACGGCAATGAAGAGGTCGGCAAGAACCTCGATGCAATGCTCGAAATGGGCGCCAGCAAGCCGTGGCCCGATGCGCTCGAAGCCTTTACTGGCGAGCGCCAGATGAGCGGCGCCGCAATGGTCGAGTATTTCGCGCCGCTCAAGGCGTGGCTCGACGAGCAGAATGCGGGCAAGACCGAAGGGTGGTAGGCCGCTTCGCCTCGTTCCTCACGCTCCCGCTGGCGGCCGCCTGTGCGCCCGTCATGGGGGGCGGGGATGCTCCCTCGCTTCCCACCGCTGCGGATGTCGATGGCGCGCTGTTCGTGGCGGGCAAGTTCGGCAATATGCTGTCGAAGGTCGATCTGGAGAGCGGCGCGGTGGTCGCTTCGGTCGCCAGCTGCGCCAACCCGCATGAACTGGCGACCGCCCCCGGCGGGGCGCATGTCGCGCTTGCCTGTTACGGCGGGCAGACGGTCGATATTTTCCGCACTGCGGATCTCGAACGCGTCGCGAGCGTGGATCTGGGCGAGAATGCGCGCCCGCACGGGATCGTATGGCATGCCAAGGGCGATCTCTACGCTACCGCCGAGGGCCGGCAGTCGATTGTCTGGATTCGCGACCCGCTGGGCGCAGCGCAAGCCTTCGAATATGCCTCGGGCCAGCAGGGCACGCATATGCTCGCCATCGCACCCGATGCCTTGCACGCCTGGACCACCAATCTGGGGTCGCGGACGGTCAGCCTGATCGATCTCAAGACCCGGCGCGCACCGCGTTCGGTCGAGATCGGCGAGGAACCCGAAGGCATCTGGCTGTCTCCGGACGGTGACACGCTGTGGGTGTCCGCGCGCGGCTCCAACGCTGCCTTCGAGCTCGACCAGCAGACGCTCGCGATCCGCCAGCGGGTCGAAACGGGCGCGTTTCCCTTGCGCATCACCCTGCGTCCGCAGGGCGATTACGCGGTCACCTCCGATCTCGCCGATGGCGGGCTGAGCGTGATCGATACCGCGAGCGGCGAAGTCGTGCGCAGTATCGCCGTGTCGAGTCCGGCAGAGGCGGAGGCGCGCACGCAGGTGACGATCCTGTTCTCGCCCGATGGTGAGCGAATATATGTCGCCGAAACCACCGCGAACACGATCGCCGAGGTCGATTTCGCCAGCGGCACAGTGCTGCGCCGGCTGCCGGGCGAAGGCGGCGGTGACGGGATCGCGATCGTCGAATGAGCGCGAAACGCAACGCATTGCCCGTCGTCGGCTGGCGCGAGCTGGTCCACCTGCCCGAATTGGGGCTGCATGCCATGCCGGCCAAGATCGATACCGGCGCGCGCACGTCCTCGCTGCACGGTACGGTGCTTGAGGAATTCGAGCGCGGCGGCGAGAAATTCGTCCGCTTCGCGGTCGATTTCGACCAGCAGCACGTGCGCCAGGTATGCGAGGCGGTGCATGTCGATATCCGCGGCATCACCAGCTCTAACGGCGAGACGCAGCGGCGCTATGTCATCAAGACGCCCATGCGGATCGGGGACCTGGAATTCCGCGCCGAAATCAGCCTCGCCGACCGCCGGGATATGAAATTCCCCATGCTGATCGGCCGTTCGTCGCTGCGCCGGCGTTTTGTAGTCGACAGCGGCTATTCCTGGTTGCAGACGCCCGAGCGCAAAACGACGAAGGGGCACAAGCCCTGAGGAGCCTACGATGAAGATCGCCATGCTGGCGCGGAACGCCAATCTCTATTCGCACCAGCGCCTGCAACAGGCGGCGGAGGAACGCGGGCACCAGTTCGATATCCTTAACACGACGCGCTGCACGGTGCATATCGCCAGCCACAAGCCCGAAGTGTTCTACAATGGCGAACCCTGCATCGGCTACGATGCGGTGATCCCGCGCATCGGCGCCTCGATCACCAATTACGGCCTCGCGATCCTGCGCCAGTTCGAGATGCGCGGCTGCTGGCCGCTCAATGAAAGCGTGGCGATCGGGCGCAGCCGCGACAAGCTGCGCAGCATGCAGATTCTCGCCAAGCACGGGCTGGGCCTGCCGCTGACCGCCTATGCCAACGATCCCAAGGCCGCAGAAGAGATCATCAGGGCGGTCAAGGGGCCGCCGGTGGTGATCAAGCTGCTCGAAGGCACGCAGGGCATCGGGGTGGTGCTGGCCGAAACCATGAGCAGCGCCAAATCGGTGATCGAGGCCTTCCGCGGCGCGAACGTCAACATATTGGTGCAGGAATTCATCAAGGAAGCGGGCGGCACCGATATCCGCGCGCTGGTGGTCGGCGGCAAGGTCGTCGCGGCGATGAAGCGCACCGGCGCGCCCGACGACTTCCGCAGCAATCTGCACCGCGGCGGCAGCGCGCAGCTGATCAAGATTACTCCCGAGGAACGCAGCACCGCCGTCCGTGCGGCGGGGCGCATGGGCCTCAACGTCTGCGGCGTCGACATGCTGCGGTCCAACCACGGCCCGGTGATCATGGAAGTCAATTCTTCGCCGGGGCTCGAAGGAATCGAGAATGCGACCGGCAAGGATATCGCCGGGATGATCATCGAATTCATCGAGAAGCGCGCGAGGGACGGGAAGACCAAGACCAAGGGGCAGGGGTGATCTTCCCTGCGCCGCATGGCGCTATGCGAAAAATATTTGGGCGCCGCCCGCAACGTGGATAGATTGGCCGCATGCCTGAGCTTGAGCACCTTGCCGAATCGTCGCTCGATCACCTGAGGCTGGTCCTTGCCGCCGGCCAGATCGGCATTTGGGAGCTCGATCTGGAAACCGGCACCGCATGGCGCAATTTCCGGCATGACGAGATATTCGGTTACGATGAATTACTTCCGCAATGGACCTATGAGCAATTCCTCGACCATGTGATCCCTGCGGATCGGGGGGAGGTCGATGACCGCCAGAAGCAAGCGCTGGAACGCGGCGAGGACTGGGTTTTCGAGTGCCGCATCACCCGGGCCGAGGGCGAAGAACGCTGGATCAGCGGCGCGGGGCGGCCGCTGATAGTCGATGGCGCGCCGACCAAGATCATCGGCCATGTGATCGATATCACCGATACCAAGCGCAACGAGACGCGGCTCGAAACCCTTACCGCGGAACTCAACCACCGCGTCCGCAACATGCTCGCCACGATCCGCGCGATGATTTCGATGTCGTCCCGCAAGGCAAGCGATGTCGGCCGGTTTGGCAGGGCGCTGGAGGGCCGCGTCGCCGCCTTGTCGCGCACGCATGACCTGCTGGTGGAGAATGCCGACCAGCTGTTCAGCCCGCGAACGATCATCGAAGGCGAACTTGCGGCGTTCGAGGATGTCGCGGACAGGGTAACGGTGAAAGTGAGCGGCAGACCCCGACTGGAGGGGAATGTCGCCGAAGGCTTCACGCTGGTGGTGCACGAGCTCCTGACCAATGCCATCGCCCATGGCGCGCTTGCCAGTCCGGCAGGACGCGTGGCGATGGATATCGAGAAAACCGCTCGCGGGATGCAGCTGGTCTGGCAAGAAAGCGGCGGTCCTCCGGTCGAGGCGGATATACAGCCCGGCTTCGGTACGCGGATGATGTCGATCGTGCTTGGCGGCGCGGGACAGGTCGAGTTCGACTACCGCCCCGAAGGGCTGCGCTGCGTGGTGACTGTCACCGGCTGAGTGCGCGCAGGGCCTATGCGTTGCGCGCCATCAACCCGCCATCGACCGGGATGACCGCCCCGGTGATATAGCTTGCCGCGGGCAGCACCAGCGACAGCGTCATATGCGCGACTTCCTCGGGTTCGCCATACCGTTTGAGCGCGGTGCGCCGCTTGGCGTAGATCGTCTTGTGTTCGTCGGGCACCGCGGCGGTCATCGCGGTGCGGATCGGGCCGGGGCAGATGCAGTTCACGGTGATCCCTTCCGGCCCGAGATCGACGGCGAGCCCGCGGGTCAGACCGGTCACGCCGGTCTTGGCGGCGACATAGGGTGTGTCGCCGGGTGTCGCGCCGAGGCCTTCTGTGCTGGCGATATTGACGATCCGCGCGGCATCGCTGGCGCGCAGATGCGGGAGTGCGGCGCGGACCATGCGCTGATGCGCGGTCAGCATGACCGCCAGCGCGCGGTGCCAGACCTCTTCATAGGCATCGCCGTCATCGAGCGGGGCGAAGCTCGACACGCCGGCATTGTTGACGAGGATATCGATCCGCCCGAAATCCGCCGCGATCTGCGCCACGGTACCGGCGATCGCCTGCTTGTCGGCAACATCAAGCGCGTAGGCACGCGCGCCATTGCCGCATTCTGCCGCCAGTTCTTCGCATGCCGACAGATCGAGGTCGGTCACCGCGACCTGCGCGCCTTCGGCGGCGAACAGCCTGGCGGTGGCCGCGCCCATGCCGCTCGCCGCGCCGGTCACGATTGCCACCCGCCCCGCGATCGAGCGCGAGCGGTCCACTGTCTCGGTCATGCATTTCTCCCCTTGTCGGGAGCGAGCTTACCTGAACGGCGGTTCGTTGAAAGCGCGCAATTTGCGGCTGTGGAGGCGCGGGCCTTCCGCCTTCAGCAGCTTGCACGCGGTCACACCGATCTGGAGATGCGCCGCAATGGCTTCCTCGTAGAAGGCATTGGCCTGGCCGGGCAGCTTGATCTCGCCGTGCAGCGGCTTGTCGGACACGCACAGCAGCGTGCCATAGGGTACGCGGAAGCGGTATCCCTGGCCGGCGATCGTTGCGCTTTCCATATCGACCCCGACCGCACGGCTCAGGCTCATGCGATGCGCCGAACTGGTATAGCGCAGCTCCCAGTTGCGATCGTCGGTGGTGACCACGGTGCCGGTGCGCATGCGCCGCTTGAGGTCGGCGCCATGCGTCCCCGATACCTCTTGCGCGGCGCCCGCGAGCGCCTGCTGGACCTCGGCAATCGCGGGGAGGGGGATTTCCGGCGGCAACACCGAATCGAGCACGTGATCGTCGCGCAGATAGGCATGGGCAAGCACGTAGTCGCCGATCTTCTGGCTCGGGCGCAGGCCGCCGCAATGGCCGATCATCAGCCACGCTTCGGGTCGCAGCACTGCAAGGTGGTCGCAGATCGTCTTCGCATTGCTCGGGCCGACGCCGATATTGACCAGCGTGATGCCTTCGCGGTTGGGACCAACCAGGTGATAGGCGGGCATCTGGTGCCGGCGCCATGCAGTGTCGGACAATTGGGCGCGAGCGTTGTCGGTCTGCTCGGTCAGCATCATGCCGCCCGCACCGGCCAGCGCGGTATAGCCGTCCTTGCCGAGCTGCGAACCGGCCCAGTCAACGAATTCATCGACATAGCGGTGATAGTTCGTGAACAGGATGAACCGCTGGAAATGCTCGGTGCTCGTGCCGGTGTAATGCGCGAGCCGCGCGAGGCTGAAATCGGTCCGCAAACCGTCGAACAGCGACAGCGGGATGGGATCGTCGGCATTTTCGAGCATGATGCCGTCGGCCAGCTCGTCACCGATATCGGCCAGCTCGGTCGAGGGGAAATGCCGCGCGATGAGGTTGGGGTCGACGCCGACCAGCTCCGCGCCGGCCTGGCCGTCGAGGACATAGGGGAAAGGGATTTCCTGCTTCGACGATCCGACCTCGATCTCGACTTCGTAATTCTCGTCGATCAGTTCGAGCTGTTCGCGCAGGTAATCGCGGAACAGCGCGGGGCGGGTGACGGTGGTGGTGTAGAGGCCCGGCGCGTTGAGCCGTCCAAAGGCGCGGTTGCGATCCTCGGGCTGGTCGCCGCCGCGAAACCGCAGCCGCAGTTCGGGATAGGCATAGCTGCCGTCGCTGCGCCGTTCGGGGGCGGGAATCTCGCGTTCGCGGCCAAAGGCGATCACATCCTCGCGCAGCCGTTCCACCGCGGCGTCGTAGATCTTCTCAAGCCGGTCGAGGGTCTGTTCGATCGAATCCATGGGCGTTCCTCCTGCCTCTTGTTGTTTTCGCTTTCGCGTCTCGTGCCTGCACATAGGGTGTGCGGGCGGTACTTACAAAAAGGGCGCGGTGACCGAAGCCGCCGCGCCCTGTTTTGATCGTGATCGCGGGGATCAGCCTTCGTCGCCGTCCAGCGCCGTGGCTTCGATCTTCGCTTCGGTCTCGCTCACGCCGTCTTCGGTGCTGACACCGTCTTCGAGCATATCGGCGGGAATTTCGCCGGGTTCGAGGGTCGGATCGGTCCGGTTGGCTTCGGCAGCTTCTTCGATCTCGCGCTGTTCGTCTTCGAACATCTGCGCCATCACGTCGATGCCCTGGCTCTGCAGTTCGGCTTCGTCGTCGCTGCGGGCGACGTTGGCCTTCACCGTGACCGAGACTTCGGGGTGGAGGTCGATGCGGACTTCATGCATGCCGATCGCCTTGATCGGATCACCCATGATGACCTGCTTCTTGTCGATCTCGTGGCCCTTTTCGCCCAGCGATGCAGCGATGTCGCGCACGTTGACCGAGCCGTAGAGCTGGCCGGTGTTCGACGCTGCGCGGATCAGGACGATTTCTTCGCCCTGGACCTTTTCGCCAGCCTTCTCGGCTTCGCCGCGACGTTCCGCATTTTCCTTTTCCAGGCGGTCGCGGTTCGCTTCGAAGACCTTCTTGTTCGATTCGTTGGCGCGCAGGGCCTTCTTCTGCGGAAGCAGGAAGTTGCGGGCATAGCCGTCCTTCACGGTGACCACGTCACCGATCGAGCCGAGCTTTTCGATCCTCTGAAGGAGAATGATATCCATGGTTATTCCCCTACTTCACGATGTACGGCAGCAGGCCGATGTGGCGGGCGCGCTTGATGGCCTTGGCCAGTTCACGCTGCTTCTTCGCGCTGACGGCGGTGATGCGGCTGGGGACGATCTTGCCACGCTCGGACATGAAGCCCTGCAGCAGGCGCACATCCTTGTAGTCGATCGCGGGAGCGTTCTTGCCCGAGAAGGGGCAGGACTTGCGGCGGCGGAAAAACGGGCGGGCCATCAGTTACGCTCCTCGCGGTCGCGGCGCTTCTTCGCATCGCGCTCGTTCTTGCGCATCATCACGCTGGGACCTTCTTCGTGCTCTTCGACACGGATGGTCATGTAGCGGATGACGTCTTCATTGATGCGGGTCTGGCGTTCGAGCTCCTGCACGACGGCGCCGGGGCCCTCGATGTTGAGCATCACGAAATGCGCCTTGCGGTTGCGGTCGATCTTGTAGGCGAGGTTCTTGAGGCCCCAGGTCTCCGTCTTGGTGACCTTGCCTTCGTTCTGCTCGACAATTTCGGTAGCGGTGGCGGCGAGCTGGTCGACCTGAGCCTGGCTCAGGTCCTGTCGCGCCAGGAAAACATGCTCGTATAGAGCCATGCCCTTGTCCTTTCACATATGGCCGATCGCTGGCTGATCCGCGGGATTGCGGGGCCCCTCCGGCTTTCTTCGTCATCCCCGAATCCGGTATCGCCGGACATGAGGGATGCGCGCACATAGCGGGATTGGCCGCGAATGCAAGCCACGTTCGGGGCTTGGCAGCGCGGAACCGGGAGGGCAGGGCGGCATTGCGTCTGCAACAAAGGAGTATTGCGTGCCCGGTGGATTAGTAGCCCTGCTCGACGACGTTTCGATCATCGCCCGCGCGGCGGCCGCCTCGGTCGACGATATCGGGGTGGCGGCCAGCCGCGCCGGCACGAAGACGGCGGGCGTCGTGATCGACGATGCGGCGGTCACGCCGAGCTATGTCACCGGCCTCAGCCCTGCGCGCGAGCTGCCGATCATCTGGAATATCACCAAGGGCAGCTTGAAGAACAAGCTGATCATCCTGTTGCCCGGCGCCTTGTTGCTGAGCTGGCTGCTACCCAGCGCGATCATCTTCATCCTCATGCTCGGGGGCGGCTACCTGTCCTACGAAGGGGCGGAAAAGGTAATGGAGAAACTGGGTAGCGAAAAACACGGCCTGACGGTGGACGACGAGATCGCCGATCCCGTCGCCTTCGAGAAACAGCGGGTCGCGGGCGCGATCCGTACCGATCTGATCCTGTCGGCGGAGATCATGGCGATCACGCTCAACGAAGTGGCCTCGGAGGATTTCATCGTCCGCGCGGGTGTGCTCGCGATCGTCGGGATAGCGGTGACGCTGTTCGTCTATGGCGCGGTGGCGCTGATCGTGAAGCTCGACGACATCGGCCTGCACCTGCGCGAAAAGAGCTCCGAGCTGGCGCAGACCTTCGGCCAGTTCCTCGTCACCTCGGTGCCCTATCTGCTGACGACGCTGTCCTTCGTCGGCACGATCGCGATGCTGTGGGTCGGCGGCGGGATCATCCTGCACAGCCTCCACGAGCTTGGCCTCCATGGGCCTTCGGACTGGGCGCATGGCGTGCAGCACATGGTCGAGGGCGTCACCGGCGGCCTCTCGGGTATCCTCGGCTGGACGACCTATGCCGGCCTGTCCGCACTGGCCGGGCTGGGGCTGGGTTTCGTGCTCGCTATCGTGATCCACAATGTGTTCAAGATCGGGAAGACGCACGGCCATGGCTGAGCGGCCGGTTCTCTACACCTGCGCCGGTTCGCGCGGGCTGCGTGCGACATGGGCGGCGGAGGAGGCCGGAGTCGATGTCGAGCTGAAGCTGCTGCCGTTCCCGCCGCGCTTCACCGTGCCCGAATATCTCGAGACCAATCCGCTGGGTACGGTGCCCATGCTGGTCGAGGGCGAGGTGCAGATGACCGAAAGCTGCGCCATCGCGCATTATCTGGCGACCAAAGGCGCGGACCAATCGCTGGTTGTGGCACCGGGGGAGCCGGATTATCCCGCCTATCTCGACTTCACCTATCACGCCGATGCGACGATAACCTTCCCGCAGACCGTCTATATGCGCTTTGCCCTGTTCGAGAAGGACAAGGGCTGGAGCGAGGCGGGCGAAGCCTATGCGAAGTGGTTCTGGAAGCGGCTGGTCAAGCTCGAGCAGCGCCTCGAAACGCGTGAATTCCTGTGCGCGGATCGCTTTACCGTGGCGGATATCTGCTGCGGTTATGCGCTGATCCTGGCGGGCCGCGTCGGGCTGGACGAGGGCTTACCGCAATCGCTCAGGGACTACCGCGACCGGTTGACCGCACGCGAGGGATATCGCCGCGCAGTGGCGCGTGAGGCCGCGGGCCCCGCCGCGATCTAGAGCAGCCGGTCGAACAGGCCGCGGGCAAATACGCTCAGCGTGTCGTCGCGCGCGCCCATGATCACGATCCGGTCGCCGGGCTGGGCGATTTCGGCCAGCCGGTCGCCCACTGCCTCGCGGGTGGGGATGTGTTCCGCATGCCCGCCCGCTTCCTCGATCAGCCGCACGATCCGCTCGCTGCCTTCGCTGCGATCGACCGAGCCGCCGAAATAGACCGGATCGCATAGGATCACGCGGTCGCCATCGCCCAATTCTTGCGCGAAGGTCTGGGCCAGTTCCTCGCCCATCTGGCGCAGGGGCCCGTAGCCGTGCGGCTGGAAGAAGGCGAGCACGCGGCCCGGGTGCGCCTTGAGCGTGCGCAGCGTGGCGGCGCATTTCTCGGGATTATGGCCGAAATCGTCGATCACGGTGATGGCCGAGGCGCTGGTGCCGATAATGTCGAAGCGGCGCGCGAGCCCTGCAAAGCCAGCCAGCGCGGCGACCGCCTTGGCCACCGGGATGCCCGCGGCGGCCGCACCGGCGATGGCCGCCAGCGCATTGGACAGGTTGTGCCGCCCGGGCAGGTCGAGCGTCAGCGCATGCTCGCTCCCGTCATGCCGGTCGATGACCAGAGCGGCCTGCCGCATCGGGCCTTCCGCGATCGAGCCCGGGACCACGCCGATCTGCGCCTTCTCCTGCTCGATCCCGAAGGTGACGACTTCCTTGGCATGCGGCAGCAGCGCCAGCGCTTCGGGGTCGTCGGCGTTGATCACCGAGATGCGGCTGCGCGACAGGTAATCGCCGAACAGCTGGCGCAGCTCTTCCATGCTCTTGTGGTCGAGACTGACGTTGAGCAGCACGCCGACCGCCGGACGATAGAGCGCGATCGACCCGTCGCTCTCGTCGACTTCGCTGACATAGAGGCTCTGCCCGCCGATCACCGCGCTGGCATAGGGGCGTTCGGGCGAGACGAAGTTCTTCATCACCGCGCCGTTCATGATCGTCGGTTCGCGCCCGCAGGCATGGAGGATCCAGCCGAGCATCCCGGTGACGGTCGACTTGCCGCTGGTCCCGGCCACCGCCAGCCCCGCACCGCTGGTGTTGAAGAGGATCGAATTGAGCTCGGCGCGGGTCAGCCGCAGGCAGCCCAGTTCCTTGGCGCGCTTGGCATCGGGTACGGTGTCCTCCACTGCAGCGCTGGCGACGAGGATATGCCCGGCCGAGACGATCCCGCTGCCGTCCTGCGGATGCAGCGTAAAACCCTGTTGTTCGAGCGCGGCGAATTTGTCGGGCGTGCGGCCCTGATCGTGGCTGCGATCCGATCCCTCGACCGTGCAGCCGCGACCTTTGAGGATCTGCGCCAACGGCAGCATTCCCGATCCGCCGATCCCGCAGAAGAAGAAGGGACGGGCGAACAATTCATCTGGAGTGGGCATATCGCTCATGCGCGTGCAGCTATTGAGTTGTGCCGCGCGATACAAGCACGCTAGCAGGGCGCATGGTCAGAATTGCGATCTGCGCCCCCGGAAAGCGGTTGAAGCGCGAACGGGCAGAGGCGGTCGAAGCGCTGGTGGCGGGGCGCAGCGACGTATCGTTGCAGTTCCACGAACAATGCTTTGCCGAAGACGGGCATTTCGCCGGTAGCGACGACGTGCGGCTCGCCGCCTTGCTCGATTGCGCCAACGATCCCGGTTTCGATGCGGTGTGGTTCGCGATGGGCGGCTATGGTTCGAACCGCATCGCCCCGCAGGCGGTCGCGCAAATGAACGCGGCAGCGCGGGCCAAGTCCTATCTCGGCTATTCGGACACCGGCTTCCTGCTCGCCGCGCTGTACAGGCATGGCATCGGGCGCGTCGCGCATGGGCCGCTGGCGGGCGATGTCCGGCGCGAGGGCGGCGCCGCAGCGATCGAGCGTGCGCTCGTCTGGTTCAAGGGCGAGGAGGACGGTCTCGAACCCGGCCTCGATACGCGCCCCGCGGTGGCTTTCAACCTCGCCACGCTGGCGATGCTGGTCGGGACCGAGCTTGCCCCGGACCTGTCGGGCCATGTCGTCATGATCGAGGAAGTGGCAGAGCATCTCTATGCGGTGGACCGGCTGCTGTTTCATGTGACGCAGCACCTTGGCGGCATCGCGGGCCTGCGCCTCGGCCGGATCAGCGATATCCCCGAGAACGACCGCCCCTTCGGCAGCGACGAGGTCGCGATTGCGCAGGACTGGTGCCGGCGTAGCGGCATTCCCTACCTCGGCAGGGCGGATATCGGCCACGATGCTGCCAACAAGATTGTCCCCTTCGGGCTTGAGGCGCGCGCCGCGCGCGACTAGGCGCGGCGGCGAGGAGAATTACATGACTGCATTCATCTTTCCCGGACAGGGAAGCCAGAAAGTCGGCATGGGCGCCGACCTCGCCGACGCCAGCGCGCATGCCCGCGCAGTGTTCGAAGAGGTCGACGAGGCGCTCAAGCAGAAGCTCTCGGCGCTGATGAAGGATGGGCCGGAGAGCGAGTTGACCATGACCGCCAATGCCCAGCCCGCGATCATGGCCAATTCGGTGGCCACCGCACGCGTGCTCGAAAAGGAATTCGGGATCGCTCTCGCCCAGAGCGCCGATTGCGTCGCGGGCCATTCGCTTGGCGAATACAGTGCGCTGTGCGCCGCCGGGGCATTCTCGCTGACCGACACCGCCAAGCTGCTGCGCCTGCGCGGCATCGCCATGCAGGATGCGGTTCCGATCGGCGTCGGCGCGATGGCCGCGCTGCTCGGCGCGGATATCGAAAAGGCCACCGCGCTGGCCGAGGCAGCGGCCCAGGGCCAGGTCTGCGAAGTCGCCAATGACAACGACCCGACGCAGGTGGTTATCTCCGGCCATGCCGAGGCGATCGACCGCGCGATCGAAATGGCCAAGGATCACGGGATCAAGCGCGGTATCAAGCTGCCCGTCTCGGCGCCGTTCCACTGTTCGCTGATGGGCCCCGCTGCGCTGCGCATGAAGAACGCGCTCGAAGCGACGCCGCCGCAGGCTTTCACCGTACCGCTGTTCGCCAATGTCACCGCCGCGCGTGTCACCGATCCGGCGCAAGAGCAGGCGCTTCTGGTCGAGCAGATCACCGGCCGCGTCCGCTGGCGCGAAAGCGTACTGGCGATGCGCGAAGCCGGGATCGAACGGTTCGTCGAAGTGGGCGGCAAGGTGCTTGCCCCGATGGTGGGCCGCATCGACAAGGAGGCGACCACGGTCAGCCTCGTGACCATGGAAGACCTCGAGAATTTCGCCAAGGAGAACGCATGATGTTCAGCCTCGAAGGCAAAACCGCCCTTGTCACCGGTGCCAGCGGCGGAATCGGCTCGTCGATCGCCTATGCGCTGGCCAAGCAGGGCGCGCGCCTCGCGCTGTCGGGCTCGAATGGCGACAAGCTGCGCGCCTTTCGCGAACAGCTCAACGATGAATTCGGCCACGACCATGTCGAGATCACCTGCGATCTGTCGAACACGACGCAGGTCGAGGAACTGATCCCGGCCACTGTCGATACGCTCGGGCGCATGGACATCCTCGTCAACAATGCCGGCATCACGCGCGACAATCTGGCGATGCGGATGAAGGATGACGAGTGGGACCAGGTCATCCGCATCAATCTCGAGGCGAGCTTTCGCCTGATGCGCGCCAGCGCGCGGCCGATGATGAAGGCCAGGGGCGGGCGGATCATCTCGATCACCAGCGTCGTCGGCCATACCGGCAATCCGGGGCAGATGAACTATGTCGCTGCCAAATCGGGGCTTACCGGCATGTCTAAAAGCCTCGCGCAGGAACTGGCCAGTCGCAACATCACCGTGAACTGCGTCGCCCCCGGCTTCATCCGCACTGCGATGACCGAGGCGCTGACCGACGATCAGAAGGCGGCGATCAACGGCCGCATTCCGATGGGCCGCATGGGCGAGGGCGACGAGATCGGCGCCGCTGTGGCCTACCTTGCCAGCGACGAGGCAGCCTATGTCACCGGCCAGACGCTGCATGTGAACGGCGGCATGGCGATGATGGGCTGATTCCGCCCACTTTTCCCCAAGGAATTGCGGCGCCGCGGCGTCCGGCCTTGCCCCCCAAGCCCGCCCCGCTAGGGTGACTATCCGTATTCCGGCGCTGGTGGGGCGATTCCGGCCTGCCAGGCGCCCAAAAGGGACGAAAGTAGGACCATGAAGGCCACCATCGAACGCGCGACGCTGCTGCGTTGTCTCAGCCACGTGCAGTCGGTCGTAGAACGCCGCAATACCATCCCCATCCTCTCCAATGTGCTGATCGAGGCCGAAGGCGACAATTCGCTGAAGGTCATGGCGACCGATCTCGATCTGCAGGTTGTCGAGCATATGGATGCCAGCGTCGACAGCGCGGGCGCGATCACGGTTTCGGCGCATCTGCTGTTCGATATCGCGCGCAAGCTGCCCGAAGGGTCGCAGGTCAGCCTCGAGGCGGCGGACAACCGCATGGCGATCAACGCCGGGCGCAGCCGCTTCTCGCTGCCCACGCTGCCGCGCGACGATTTCCCCGTGATCGTGGAAGGCGACCTGCCGACCAGCTTCGAACTGCCCGCCAAGACGCTGTCCGAACTGATCGACCGCACCCGCTTCGCGATCTCGACCGAAGAAACCCGATACTATCTCAACGGTATCTTCTTCCACGTCTCGGACGACAATGAACCCGTGCTCAGGGCTGCCGCCACCGATGGCCACCGCCTCGCGCGTTTCACCCTGCCGCGCCCCGCGGGTGCGGAGGGCATGCCCGATGTCATCGTGCCGCGCAAAGCGGTGGCCGAATTGCGCAAGCTGCTCGACGAATCGCTCGACGGTAATGTCCAGATCGACCTGTCGGCCAGCAAGGTCCGCTTCAAGCTTGGCGGGACGGGCGGGGTGGTCCTGACCAGCAAGCTGATCGACGGCACCTTCCCGGATTATTCGCGCGTTATTCCAACGGGTAACGACAAGCTGTTGAGGCTCGATCCGAAGAGCTTCCACGAGGGCGTCGACCGTGTCGCGACGATCGCCACCGAGAAGACCCGTGCGGTCAAGATGGGGCTCGACAAGGACAAGGTCACGCTGACGGTTACCAGCCCCGACAACGGCACCGCGACCGAGGAAGTGCCGGCCGAATATTCGTCCGACGGGTTCGAGATCGGCTTTAACGCGGGCTATCTCAAGGACATCCTCAACCAGATCGATGCCGACACGGTGGAAATCCACCTGGCCGATGCCGGCGCCCCGACGCTGATCCGCAAGGACGAGAATTCGCCCGCGCTTTACGTGCTGATGCCAATGCGGGTTTAATCGCTCGCATTCGCACCGGCAGGTCGGTAGCCTCGCTCCACAAGGAGAGGTGCGAATGCAGCAGGTTCATGTCCGCAAGGATGCCATTGCCACGGCCGAACTGGTCGAGTGTGAGCAAGGGGAGTTGGCCGCGGGCGCCATTCGCCTCGCGATCGAGAGCTTCTCGGTTACTGCGAATAATGTGACCTACGCCGTCGTTGGCGACGGCTTCGGCTATTGGAACTTCTTCCCCGCTCCCGAAGGCATGGGCATCGTGCCCATGTGGGGGCACGCGCGGGTGATCGAGAGCAATCATCCCGAAATCGCGGTGGGCGAGCGGGTCTATGGCTACCTGCCCATGGCGACGCATCTCGATGTCGTGCCGGGCAAGGTTTCGGCGGGCGGTTTCGCTGACATGGCCGAACATCGCCAGCCGATGAGCCCGATCTACAACCAGTATTCACGGCTCGCCGCCGACCCCGAGCATGACCCGGCGCGCGAGGGCGAACGGATGATCTTCGGGCCGCTGTTCAAGACCGGTTTCCTGATCGAATATTTCATGCGCTCGCAAGACTGGTTCAGTGCGCGGCAATTGGTCATCACCAGCGCCTCGTCAAAGACCGCGATGGGTTTGGCGAGCGTGGCCAAGCATCGTTCGCCCGAAGTGCGGCGGGTGGGACTAACCTCGGCGGGCAATGTCGCATTTGTCGAGGCGAGCGGGCTGTACGATCGGGTGATCGCCTATGACCGCGTCGCCGAGCTGGAACAGGCGCCGAGCGTGGCGGTCGACTTCGCGGGCAATGCCGGCCTCCTGCGCGAGATTCACGAGCGGTTGGACGAAACGTTGCACTATTCCTGCCTCGTCGGGGCGACGCATATCGACGAACGCGGCGGGGGCACCGCTGAGCTTCCCGGGCCGACGCCGACGCTGTTCTTTGCCCCCGATCACGCGGTCGCGCTGTTCAAGGGCCTTGGTCCCGAAGAAGCGGGCAAGCAGATGGCAGCCAGCTGGCGCGCGTTCCTCGCCGATGCGGGCGACAGCGTGACCATCGAACGGCTCGCGGGCCTCGCCGCCGCGCGGGACATCTTTGCCGTCATGGTCGGCGGCAGCGTCGATCCCGCGAGGGGGATCGTGATCGAGCCCTAGATCTCGATCGCGATCTTGCCGAAGTGACCGCCGCTTTCCTGATGGCGGAAGGCATCGGCCAGATTCTCCAGCGCGAATGTATCGCTGATTTCGGGTTTCAACCCGTTCGCCTCGATCGCGGCAACCATATCCTGCTGCATCTTGCGACTGCCCACGGTCAGGCCCTGCACCTTGAGGTTCTTGGAGAACAGCAGCGCGGTCTGCACCGGCCCGGCAAAACCCGCAAGTACGCCGATCAGCGCGACATGCCCGCCGACGCGGCTTGCCAGCATCGACTGGTCGAGCGTTCCCGCACCGCCGATCTCGACCACGCAATCGACCCCGCGGCCGCCGGTGATCTCCAGCGCCTTCGGTCCCCAGGCCTGCACTTCCTTGTAATTGATCAGATGGTCCGCGCCGAGCGCCTTCACCCGCTCGAGCTTCTCGTCCGAAGAAGAAGTGGCAATCACCATCGCGCCGGCCGCCTTGGCGAACTGCAGCGCGAAGATGGACACGCCGCCGGTGCCCTGGACCAGCACCGTGTCCCCGGGCTTGAGGGCGTAATCCACGAACAAGGCGCGCCACGCGGTCAGTCCGGCGCAGGTCAGCGTGGCCGCTTCGGCATGGCTGAAGCCCTTGGGCGCGCGGGTGAACCAATGCGTCGGCGCGGTGACCGCTTCGCGCGCATAGCCATCGATGCCGTCACCCGGCACGCGGGTGAAGGCACTGGTGGGCGGAGAGCCGTCGAGCCAGTCGGGAAAGAAGGTGCTGACGACGTGATCGCCCACGGCGAATTCGGTCACGCCTTCGCCCACCGCAGTGACCACGCCCGCGCCATCGGACATCGGGATGCGGCCTTGCGGGGAGGGGATCATGCCCTTGACCACCGCATAGTCGTGATAGTTGAGCGAGCTTGCCTTCAACCCGACCGTAATCTCGCCGGGACCGGGCGCGGCGGCATCGTCGATGTCGCAATATTCCAGCGCGTCCAGCGTGGAGGGCGTCGCGCCCGTACGGATCGCTTTCATTCGGCTGCCTCCAGCAGTTCGACCCGCTGCGGGCCGCGGATCAGTCCCCCGGGTGCCGCGCCGGTCCATTCACCTTCGCGGAAAGTAACCTTGCCGTTCTTGATCGTGGCGACATAGCCTTCGGCCTTCTGCAGCAGGCGCTTGCCGCCAGCGGGCAAGTCGAAGGCGAGCCATGGCTTGCCCAGCTTGAGCCGGTCCATGTCGATGATGTTGATGTCCGCGAGATAGCCCGGCGCGAGCACGCCGCGATCCTCCAGCCCGTACAGCCGCGCGGTATCGTTACACTGGCGCTTGATCGCGTTTTCCAGGCCGATCGTGCCGCGCGCCCGGTCGCGCACCCAGTGCTGCAGCATGAAGGTGGGCGAGGCGGCATCGCAGATGGTCCCGCAATGCGCGCCGCCATCGGACAGCGAATTAACCGTGTCGTCGGCATGTTGCAGGTCTTTGAGAAAATCAAGATTGCCATCGGCATAATTGAGGATCGGCAGGTAGATGAAGCCCTTGCCTCCGTCGCGGCAGAGCAGATCGTAGGCATATTCGTCGCCCGACAGCCCGGCGGCCTTGGCGCGTTCGAGAATGCTTTCTTCCGCGGTCGGTTCGTAATTGAAGTCGGGGTCCATCTCGAACTGCATGTTCCATCCGCCGCAGACCACCATGATCAGCCCCATGATGTCCTGATTGACCTCGGAGAAATCATGCTGTTCGGCGATCAGGCGCGCCTTGAACTCGGGATCGAACAGCTTCGCCTTCTGCTCCTCCCACGGCAGGTCCTCGATCTCCTTCCAGCTCGGCTTGAGGCGGAAGGGGTGGACGGTGCCCTGCCACGCCATCACGATCCCGTTGCCGCGTAGCGCGATCTGCGCGACGATATTGGCGCCATTGTCGTTTTCGGCGCGCATGCTTTCGATCTGCTCGTCGAGCGGCATTTCCTTGGCGATCGACTGGAGCGCAGCGAAGGTAACCGGCAGCCCGGTCTCGCGGCTCATCTGCCCCATCCAGCCGAACTCGTCCCATTCGCGCATCATGTCGCTGGCCATTTCGAATACGCCGTGCCCGGCGCGGCCCATCGCGCGGCCGATCTCGACCAGTTCTTCGGCGGTCGCGGTGGTGCCGGGGACGACTTCGCCGCCGATATCGCGGTGCAATACGGTGCGCGAGGTGGAGAAACCCAGCGCGCCCGCGCGCACGCCGTCTTCGACGATGCGGCTCATGGCCGCGATGTCTTCGGCGGTCGGCACGGCACCGGGGCGTTCGCGATCGCCGAGCACATAGGCGCGCACCGAACCGTGGGGCACATGCGTGCCGACGTCGACCGTGCGCGGCAGTTTCTCGAGCGCGTCGAGATATTCGGGGAAGGTCTCCCAGTCCCAGTTCATGCCTTCGGCCAGAGCGGTGCCGGGAATATCTTCGACGCCTTCCATCAGGCCGATCAGCCATTCGTGCTTGTCGGGCTTGGCGGGCGCAAAGCCGACGCCGCAATTGCCCATCACCACGGTAGTGACGCCGTGCCAGCTCGAGGGGGCCATTTCCTGGTCCCAGGTGGCCTGACCGTCATAATGCGTATGGATGTCGACAAAGCCGGGCGTGACCAGATGCCCCTGCGCGTCGATTTCCTCGGCGGCATCGCCGGTGACTTTGCCCACCTGGGCGATCAGGCCATCCTTGACGGCGATATCGCCGGTGAAGCGGTCCTGGCCGGTGCCATCGACGATGGTCCCGTTGCGAATGATCAGATCATATGCGGGCATGTTTGTGCTCCTCTCTCCACGGAGGAAGGTTCCACAATGCAACCGATGAGTCCAGCGCAGACTAGGTGGCCCGGTCGGGCATCCTCACTGTCAGCAGCGCAGCGAGGCCGATGACGAACAGCAGGTGGATCGAGGTCATTCCGATCCGCTGGTCGCCCGACCACAGCGTGAACTGTTCGACCAGCAGCGGCCCCATCCACACGGTAATCGTCCCGGCGATGGCGTAGAGGCCGAAGAATTCACCGCTGCGCCCCGGCGGGGCGAGGGTGACGAGCATGCTCCGGCTCGACGAAATGCTGGCGGTGGCGGTCACCGCGATGACGCTGATCAGCCCGAGATAGACGAGGTCCGACAGCGTGCGGAAGACCAGTCCGTCCCACACCACGACATTCTCGACCAGCCCGAGAAACAGGCTGTCGCGCGTGATGCTGAGCTGGACCAGCCCGACGACGATCATTGCGAGGATCTCCAGCGCCAGCGCGCGTTTCACCCCGACCTTGCCCTCGAGCCAGCCGCCGAAGATCCCGCCGCAAAAGGCGCAGGCGCTGGCGAAGATCGCGTAGCACAGCATTTCGAGGAAGTTCCAGCCGAGGAACAGCGCGACATAGACCGCGCCGAGCGCCAGCAGCGCGGCCATGGCATCGGCGTAGAACATGCGCGCGACCAGGAATGTCATCAGCTGGCGGTATTGCGCCGCCTCGCGCACCGTGCGCCAGACGCTGCGCGCGCCATCGCGGAACGCCGCGATCCAGCTTGCCCCGGGGACGCCCGTATCGCGGGCGTTGCGGAAGAAGGGGATCGAGAACAGCACCAGCCAGACCGCGCAGATCGGGCCGACCATGCGGGCATGCTCGAAGCTCGCCAGATCGACGCCGAATTGCGGGACTGCGAAGGGCCAGCCGATCATCGCGGGCAGGACGAACAAAAGTGCAATCGCGATGAAGATCAATGTCGCGGCAAGATTGCCCAGGCCCAGGCCGAGCCCCGAAATCATAGCCAGCCGCCGCGGCTCCCCGGCGACGCTGAGCATCGCGTTATGGGTGACCTCGGAATAGGTGAAGCTGACATAGGCGATGACCAGCAGCGCCATGATCATCGGCACCGGCAGGCCCGCACCGCCCGGCATGGCGAACCATAGCAGCGCCGAGCAGATTGCGATCGAGCCGAGGAAAATGACCAGGATCGGTTTGAGCCGTCCCCCGCGATCGAGTGCCGCGCCCAGGAAGGGCGCGGTCAGCGCGGCAATGATCCCGGCCCATTTGGTGACCGAGGCGATCGTTGCCTGGCCTTGCGCATTGGCCGCGGCCAGCGCCGCCTCGGGCTCCATCGCGTCGAGCGTCCCGCTGGCGAGCAAATCCGCACCAATGATGTCACGCGCGAAATAGGGCGCGAAAATGTAGATGACGACGAGGACGTAATAGGGATTACGGGCCCATTCGAAGACCGCCCAGGCAAAGCCGGTTCGGCCCAGTGCGCCGCCTTCGCCGGAGGTCCGGCGAATGTGTTGATGCGAGAGCGGATTGGCAGCCAGCGCCGGGTCGCCGGCCACCTAGCTGGGGCTCCCCGACGATCTGTCCTTGGGGCGCAAGGAGAACGCATTCTCCTGCGCCGGTCGGTCACGGTGGCCGCAGCCGCCGGTATGCCGGGCAGCTTCGCTGTCGAGCCTGGTCATGTTCGAGGGTCTCTCCGCTGATATTCTTATCGTTATAGTTGCGACCGCGGTGGTTCATGCTGCGGCGACGCGAATTAGGCAAGCGCGGCTTATTCTCCGCGGGCAGCGATCATGCTGGCGATATCGACGAACTTCTCGCGCGGCGCGCCGGCGCGGGCGGCCGCGATCTCGGCTTCCTCGATCTTCTGCCAGTCGCGGAAGGTCACCACGTCAAGTTCGCGCTCGCGGGCGAGCTGGTCGAACCCGTCGCGGCCGCGTCTGTCCGAGCCAGCGCCGATGTCCGCGTCCACCACATCGATCACCGCATAGCCATCGGGCCGGTTGGTGCCGATCGTGCCGCTGGGTCCGCGCTTGGCCCAGCCGACGCAGTAAAGGCCGGGTCCGATCCGCCCCTCCTCATTGGCGAAGCGGCCGGCGCGCTCGTCGAAGGGCACTCCCGGTATCGGGGAGGTCTGGTAGCCGATGCAGGTCACCACCAGATCGGCGGGCAGGCGGTAGGTCTCGCCCGTGCCCACCGCGCGCCCGGCTTCGATCGCCGTCCGCTCGACCTCGACACCGGCGAGCTTGCCATCGTCGCTCAGGATCGCCTGCGGACTGGCATAGAAATCGAACGCGATGGTGAGCGGTTTTTTCTCCGCAGCCTCGGCGGGGAGGGCGGCGAATTCGCGTAGCAGGGCAACCGATTTGCGCTGGCCCGGCTCGAGCACGGCGTCGTCATCGACCGGCGGCAGGTCGGCCTCATCGACCTGCGGGCGGGCGCGCTCGAGATGCAGGAGTTCGCCCAGCTCCTTGGGCGTCATCATGATCTGGTGCGGGCCGCGGCGCCCGAGGATGGTGATCGTCTCGATACTGCTGGTGCGCAGGGCGTCGAGCGCATGGGTGACGATATCCGAACCGGCAAACTCGCTCTCGGTCTTGGCCAGGATGCGTGCGACGTCGAGCGCGACATTGCCCATGCCAATCACGACAGCATGCTTGCCCGATAGCTGCGGGCCGAGCGCGGCGAATTCGGGATGGCCATTGTACCAGCCGACGAAAGCCGCGCTGCCGAGGACGTTGTTCGCATCGGCCCCGGCAATCGGCAGCGCGCGGTCGACCGGCGCCCCGGTGGCCAGAACCACCGCATCGTAAAGCTCGCCCAGTTCGGCAATGGTGATGTCTTCGCCCACCGCGACATTGCCGACGAAGCGGACGGTATCGCCAATCGCAGTCTTCTCGTAGCGCCGCGCAACGGCCTTGATCGACTGGTGGTCGGGAGCGACCCCGGTACGGATCAGCCCGAAGGGTACGGGGAGTTTGTCGAACACATCGATGCGGGCGTCCTCGCCCCATTTCTTGACCGCCGCTTCGGCCGTGTAATAGCCCGCCGGGCCCGACCCCACGATCGCGATGTGCCGCATGTCCTTCTCCCACAAGACGGACAATCCATGCACGCGCGCCCGCTGGCTGGCAAGCCGATGCGGGCAACCGTAAACCTCCGGTAAACATGGTTAGCCGCCTGTTAAGGTACATTTGCTATGATTGGACTTCGCCGGGGGGCGCCGGACTGCACCCGTGGGCAATCAATCGGAGCATCAATACACATGGCAGGGTTCTTCTCGCGATCGGTGCGGGCAACGGCGGATGAGGATGCAGCGTCGGACGAGGCACCGCTGCGCCCGATCGCTGCTTCCGATGCCATCCGCCGGGTCGAACTGCTCGACAGTTTCGAGGCCGCGGGACTTGGCTGGTTCTGGGCCACCGACGCGCAGGGACGCCTGATCTATCTGTCCGATAATGCCGCCGAGAAGCTCGGCTGGTCCGATGGCGAGGCGATCGGCAAACCCCTGGGCGAATTGTTCATTCCCGAACGGGCCGACGACCCCAACAAGCCCCAGCGCCCGCTCGCCTTCCTCCTGAGCGCGCGCAATTCGATCAGCCAGCTCAATGTCCGCCTGGCCTTTACCAAGGACGAAGTCTGGTGGGAAATCGCCGGTAAACCCCAATTCGACGACAAGGGCCGTTTCACAGGGTACCGCGGCAGCGCCAAGGACATCTCTACCAGCCGCGAAAGCCGGCTCGACGCCGAACGGTTGGCGCAATTCGATCCCGTGACCGGACTGGCCAATCGTCATCGCCTGACCACGCGCCTGACCGAGACGCTCAAGGCCTATCGCAACTCCAAACGCGCTTGCGCGCTGCTGACGCTCGATCTCGACCGGTTCAAGCAGGTCAGCGACACACTGGGCCATCAGGCCGGCGACGAACTGCTCAAGCAGGTCGCGTCGCGGCTTGAACGGATTGTCGCTGGCGCGGGCGAAATCGGTCATCTGGGCAGTGACGAATTCCAGATCGTGATGCCCGATGTCGATGATCGCGGCGCGCTCGGCGAACTTGGCCAGCGGCTCATCCAGATGCTGTCGCAGCCCTATTCGATCAATGGCGCGCGCGCGATCATCGGGGCCTCGATCGGCATCGCGATCGCGCCCTATGACGGGCTCGATACCGAGGAACTGGTCACCGCGGCCGATCTGGCGCTCTATGCGGCCAAGGGCGGCGGGCGCGGCCAGTACCGGTTCTATTCGAGCGATCTGAAGGATGGGGCGAGACATCGCCGCCAGGTCGAGGAGGATTTGCGCGACGCGATCTCCAATGGCCAGATTTCGATGCACTACCAACCACTCGTCTGCGCCAAGACCCACAAGGTCGAGAGCTGCGAGGCGCTGATGCGCTGGGATCACCCCGAACATGGCGATATCCCGCCCGCGGTCTTTATCCCGGTCGCCGAGGATATGGGCATCATTAGGGATATGGGCGAATGGGCGCTCAACGAGGTTTGCCGCGACGCCAAGCAATGGCCGGTCGATCTGCGCGTCGCAGCGAATGTCTCGGCAATGCAGTTTGCGCATGACGATTTTGCGCAGACCGTCCGAAAGGCGCTGACCAACAGTGGACTGGAGCCTGCACGTCTCGAACTCGAGATCACCGAAAGCGTGTTTCTCGGCGATACCGGGCGCGTGCAGGCCATGTTCGCCGAACTCAAGGAACTGGGCGTCAAACTCGCGCTTGACGATTTCGGTACCGGCTACAGTTCGCTGAGCTATCTGCGCAATGCGCCGTTCGACACGATCAAGATCGACCAGAGCTTCGTTCGCGGTGCGACCGAGGAAGGCAACAACAACGCCGCGATTCTGACTGCGATCGTCGGTCTTGCCGATGCGCTGGGTATGGAAACGGTGGCCGAGGGGGTCGAGGCCAAGGACGAGCTCGAACTCGTCACCCAGCGCGGCGCCACGCTGGTCCAGGGCTTTATCTTCGCCCGCGCGATGCCGAACGCGGATTTCCTCGAGCGGCTGGCCGATGGGCAACTGATCTACGACGCGCGGGGGCCGGCCAAATATCGCGCTGCGCGCAAGACCGTGTTCCGCCGGATTGGGCTGATCCATGAAGACAATCGCTACAAGGTCGTGATGCGCAACCTGTCGAAGACGGGGGCGATGATCGAGGGCCTGCTCGACGTCCCGCTGGGCACGCAGGTGGTGCTCGATCTCGGCGGCGGGCAACTGGCGGTGGCAACCGTGCGGCGTTCGAAGGGAGCGCTGCAGGGCGTCGAGTTCGAGAACCCGCTGATCAGCGACGGCGCCGAGGGGCTATGTACGCGCCACCGCGTCTCGCCCTATCAGATCGAAGCCGCCGGGCGTCCGCTGGCCGCGCTGCCGGACGATCCCTATTCGCTGATCATGGGCGAGCAGGAGGGCGCGGGGACGCCGAAGCAGTTCGTCGAGGTCGAGGTGGGGACACCCAAACCGGGCACCGGTTACTGACCCCTTGAGGATACGGTGCTTGGCGAGTTAGCCTCCCACGGCTAAGGCGCGCGCAAGGCACTGCGTGTGCCGCCTTTTCCGTTTAAGCAGTTTGTATGACCGATCTCACAAAAATACGCAATTTCAGTATCATCGCCCATATCGACCATGGCAAGTCGACGCTTGCCGACCGGCTGATCCAGCATTGCGGCGGGCTGACCGATCGCGAGATGTCCGAGCAAGTCCTTGATAACATGGACATTGAGAAGGAACGCGGGATCACGATCAAGGCGCAGACGGTGCGCCTCAACTACACCGCCAAGGATGGCGAGACCTATGAGCTCAACCTCATGGACACGCCCGGCCATGTCGATTTCGCCTATGAAGTCTCGCGCTCCCTCGCCGCGTGCGAAGGCGCGCTGCTGGTGGTCGATGCGGCACAAGGGGTCGAGGCGCAGACGCTCGCCAATGTCTACCAGTCGATCGAGCACGACCACGAGATCCTCCCCGTCATCAACAAGATCGACCTCCCCGCCGCCGAACCGCAGCGCGTCGCCGAGGAAATCGAGGAAATCGTCGGCATCGAGGCCACCGGCCCGTGGCAGGAGGGCGGCGCGGTGCTCACATCCGCCAAGTCGGGCATCGGCATCGAGGACACGCTCGAGGCGCTCGTCGCGCGCATCCCGCCGCCCACGGGCGACCGCGACGCGCCGCTGAAAGCCATGCTGGTTGACTCCTGGTACGACCCCTATCTCGGCGTGGTCATCCTCGTGCGCGTGATCGACGGCGCGATCAAGAAGGGCCTCAACGTCAAATTCATGCAGGGCGGCACGCAGCATTTGATCGACCGCGTCGGCTGCTTCACCCCCAAGCGCACCGATCTGCCCGAACTGGGCCCGGGCGAGATCGGCTTCATCACCGCGCAGATCAAGGAAGTCGAGCAGGCGCGCGTCGGCGACACGATCACCACGGTCAAGGGCGGGGCGGTCAAGGCGCTGCCCGGCTACAAGGAAGTCCAGCCGGTGGTGTTCTGCGGGCTGTTCCCCGTCGATGCCGCCGATTTCGAGAAATTGCGCGAAAGCATCGGCAAGCTGCGGCTCAACGACGCCAGCTTCAGCTTCGAGGCCGAAAGCAGCGCCGCGCTGGGCTTCGGCTTCCGCGCGGGCTTCCTCGGCCTGCTGCACCTGGAGATCATCCAGGAACGCCTGACGCGCGAATACGATCTCGACCTGATCACCACCGCCCCTTCGGTGGTCTACCGCATCCAGCTCAACAAGTCGCGGACCGACCCGGCGCAGGAGCTGATGCTGCACAACCCCGCCGATTATCCCGATCCCAGCCGCATCGAGCAGATCGAGGAGCCGTGGATCAAGGCGGTGATCTACACCCCCGACGAATATCTCGGCTCGATCCTCAAGCTGTGCCAGGACCGCCGCGGCATCCAGGTCGATCTGACCTATGTCGGCGGCCGCGCGCAGGTGACCTATGAACTCCCGCTCAACGAAGTGGTGTTCGATTTCTACGACCGGCTCAAGTCGATCAGCCGCGGCTATGCCAGCTTCGACTATGAACAGATCGGCCTGCGCGAGGGCGACCTCGTCAAGATGAGCATCCTGGTGAACAACGAACCGGTCGATGCGCTGTCGATGATCGTCCACCGCGATGTCGCCGAAAGCCGCGGGCGCGGCATGTGCGAACGGCTGAAGGACCTGATCCCGCGGCACCTGTTCAAGGTGCCCATCCAGGCCGCGATCGGCGGCAAGGTGATCGCGCGCGAAACCATCGCCGCGATGCGCAAGGACGTGACCGCCAAATGCTATGGCGGCGACATCAGCCGCAAGAAAAAGCTGCTCGAAAAGCAGAAGAAGGGCAAGGCCCGGATGCGCGAGTATGGCAATGTGAGTATCCCGCAGGAGGCGTTTATCGCCGCGCTGCGCATGGGCGAGGAATAGGCCCGCCCCCCGGCGCCAGTGCTGTCCAGCCCCCATCCGCCCGCGGCTCACCCCGCCGGCCAACCAGAAAAGAGATTACCGCTTATGTCCGGATACAAGGACCCCAATCTGCAAGACCGCCTCGCCCTGGCGCAGAAGGCGCGCGAGCAGGCGCTGAAGAAACTGGCCGACGCGCCCAAGCTCGACGAGGCGACGATTGCCAAGCGCAAGGCCGCACAGGAAGCGCGCGAAGCCGCCATCGCCGAGAAGAGCGCCGCCAAGCGCGCCGCGATCGCGCAGGCCAAGGCCGACAAGCAGGCCGCCGCCAAGGCCAAGGCCGAAGCCGACGCGGTCCCCGCACCGACCGAAGCCGAACTGAAGGCCGCGCGCGATGCGAAATATGCGGCGCGGAAGAAGCGGAAGAAGGGGTAGGGGAGAGCGGGGAGGAGCTTGTAAAGCGCAGCCTGTAAATGCGCCTACGGCAGGCGCTTAACTGGCCACGCGACAAGCTGTAAGCCGGTGCGCGTCAGGACATCACGCTGCGCATGGAGCGATTGCGCCAGCAATCGCGGAACGGCGAGCCGTGTTTGCGCTGCATTCAAGGATGCCTAGACGAACCGCTACCGGTCCATGCGACAAGTAATGGCTGTGGATTGTTAAATCTCGGCACTTGCAGATTAACCAAGGCAATGCGATTCGCGGAAGTTGACTGAAGTGGGGAGCCAGGATTGGCGCCTGACCCCCCTTCAACCACCGAAACCTGAGCGGTTGTGGTGGAGGTCGTTTCCGTGCTGGAAACCTCGCGTGTATGATCTCGTGGGGCAAGACCCGTCAAGCAACTGCTCTAAATATGAATTGGGTTGGCAAACAGGCTTTCAACAGGCTTTTCCACAACCCAATTCAGCTTTGAAGCGAGTTGTAAGAAATGGCGTTAGAGAACATACATCTTCGGAAGCTGCTGAAGCTCATGTACCTTGAGCCGAACACGCGTCGTTCAGCCTTGAGGACAGACATCCGTGAGGACCTCCGGCGCGAAGCAGGGGAGGATGGAGGTGGCGGAGACTTCTACTCTCCGTTCTGGGCCGATGCGAAGGCGCACGTGTTTGGGGGTCCGGACCTTAGGGTATCCACGGCAGAAAGGATTGCGGCCAACGCTCGCAGAAGCAATTTGTACCCGCAATTGCGAGATGGTTTTCTAAGCTGGTGGGACGAGAGAAGGCGTTGGACAAACCTCCCCTTCAATCCCGGACGCAAGCTTAAAGCTCGCTTCAAATTTCCTGGATTCGACGCAGTCGTTAAAATTGACAATATTCTGACTGTCGTAGACGGCAAGGGTGACGAACATGTCGTATATTCATATTTTGCCCCCGAGCCCGCTCTTTCTGCCGACGCTGCTCGCCTGGGTCTGTGGGTTTTAACTCAATCTTTTCCTACTGTTCCGCCAAGCGAGTTGCGGATTTTGGATATCATCCGTGGTAACACGTTTTCCATCGACCGCACGCCACTTAGTGGTGAGGAAGAAATCGAGTTTCGCGCGCGCTATGCTCGGCTAGTTGTTGAACGCGACAAGTTGCGCGCCGAATACGGGTAGGAGGTTCATTTGCTTGACCACCAAAATGCGTGGGAAACACGTCGCTCCAAATGGGTGAAAAAGCCGCAGGATGCGCGCACGGCTGGCGATATTGATTATGCACGGGTGATCCATTCAGCCTCATTCCGCAGACTTCAGGGTAAGACGCAGATACTTAACCTTGGCGACAGTGATTTCTATCGTACCCGTCTTACTCACTCGCTGGAAGTGGCGCAGATTGCTGGAAGCCTAGGCGCTCAGCTCCGCCAAAATTGTTCGGGCCACGATGCTGTCAACTTCATCCCGGATCGGAGCATGCTACAGGCCATCGCGTCTACCCATGATCTTGGGCACCCACCCTTTGGTCATGGCGGAGAGGTCGCGCTCAATTACTGCATGCGCGACGAGGGTGGTTTTGAGGGCAATGGCCAGACGCTAAGAATCCTCTCGAAGCTAGAGAAATTTTCAGAGCAAGATGGTGCTGATCTTTGCCGCGAGACGCTCCTTGGCGTGTTGAAGTATCCAGTGGCTTTCAGCGCAGTTGTAAATTTAGGTAAGAGCCCGCGGATGCTACCTAATACGAGTGGCACGCCGTTGTTGGATCGCACGGCTTCAAAGCCACCGAAGTGCTACATGGATAGTGAAGCGGACGTGGTGGAATGGTTGCTTGAACCTCTTTCTGGAACTGACAGGGAGGCGTTCCAATCCTTCGATTTGAAGGAGGGCAAGCATGCGAAGGCTCGCCACAAGTCCTTTGCTTGCAGTATCATGGACTTGGCCGACGACATTAGCTTCGGAATTCATGACATGGAGGATGCATTGGCCCTCCGTCTTGTCGACCAAGAGGGCTTTCGTCGACATGTGACCCCGGAGAGAAGTGAGGGACTGCTCGATTATTTAAACAGCAACTATGCGGGGAAGTACGGCAATGATGTTTACGGCGGATTCGTGGAAAGGATTTTTGCGAGTGGGACCGAACGGAAGCACCAGATAAATCGCATTCTGAACTTCGTTATCACTAATGTACAGATTGACGAATTATCGGAATTTGATGAGCCGCGCCTAAGATATCGTGCTCGATTACCTGAGCCAGTGGCACGGTTTGTTGAGGCAGTGAAGGATTTTATCCGTGAGGAGGTGATTTTTAGCCCAGGCGTCCAGCATCTGGAATTCAAGGGTCAGATGATGGTTATCTCAGTCTTCGAAGTAATGAAGTCTGATCCGAGGAGCTTCTTGCCTCCCGACATCTACAAGAAGTATAGACACAGTGCCGATCCGATGCGTGATATTTGCGACTACGTTGCGGGAATGACAGATACATATCTTCTCAAAACCTACGAACGACTTTTCGCACCAAGAGTCGGTTCGGTCTTTGACAAGCTTTGATTGACGATGACGTTCGGCGTTTTCATGCACAAGGATGGGTCGATTTACGACGACATTCCAGAAGTGCATTACCAGTTTCCGAAAAGCTATCTCAGCCGCGCCCAGCAGATGGTCGGCGACTGGATTGTCTATCGCGAGCCGGTCAAAATTCGAAACTCAAAAGGTTTCTTCGCCGTGGCGAAGGTCGAGCGGATCATTCCTGATCCCGATAAAGCCGATCACTTCCGGGCGCTCATCGAAGAAGGTAGCTACCTGCCGTTCGAGCCGACGGTCGCGCATGTCGTGAATGGCGAGCAAGTTGAGCAGGGGGTTCTCAATGACTCCGGCAAGGTTTCCGGCCGCGCCCAAGCTGCCGTGCGTCCGTTGTCGCAATCCGACTTCGCCCGCATCATCGCGCTCGGCCTGCCGGACGAGGACTTCCTACCTCGAAGCGATGACGAAGTTGTCGAGGACAAACTTCTCCACGAGCCGCAAACCCCGTTTGAGATCGAGCGCCCCATCGTACTGTCGCTTGTTTCCAAGCCATTCCGCGACCGCGCTTTTCGCCGCGCCGTGATGCACGCCTATGATGGCCGCTGCGCGGTGACTGGCTGGAAGCTGGTCAATGGCGGCGGCCGCTTGGAAGCGCAGGCTGCACATATCCGCCCGGTTGAGCATGGCGGCCCTGACAGCGTGCGCAATGGCCTCGCTCTTTCAGGTACGGCGCATTGGATGTTTGATCGGGGGCTGATCGGCTTCAGGGATGATCTCGAGATCATCGTGCACCGCAAGGTCAATGACCGCGAGGGTGTCGAGGCGATCATCAATCCCACGGGTAAGCTCAAGGCGCCGGAGATCGAGTCCTATCGTCCGCATCCTAAGTTCCTGTCGTGGCATCGGGAGTTTCACGGGTTCGACGCGTAGCTTCAGCCCTGTTCCGTGAAGTCATTCCGAGTGACACGTTTTTTGTTTGCGCCCTCAAGCGCCGGGCGGGGCGCATCCGCGCCCCTTGGCTACGCGGCATAAGCCGCGGCGCGCGGTCTCGCTTGCACTCGGCTGCGCCTCGCGTGCTAGCGCAAGGTTGTTAGCACGTGGCGAACCGCAGGAAGTGCGGGATATGCGCCCTCAATCCCACCCTTCATCCTTGATCGACCGACAGCGAGGCCCCGTGTCCTCGGCTGGCTCCTCCGGCGCCTCACCCGCGCCCCTCTCCGGCGACGGTAGCGGCATCGCCTCGTCCACCTCGTCCCACTGCGCCTCGGGGTCCTGGTAGAGCTCGTGCTCGGGGTCGTCGTAGCAGAGGTAGCCTTCCTCGCGGTCGAGCGCCTCCAGCCGCCGGTATTCCTTCCACGCGGCGCGGGTGCGGGGGCTTAGCTGGGCGTACCAGTTCTCGTAGGACGCGTTCAGCTTGGTGTTGAGCGAGCGCAGCGTCTCGGCCTCTTCCTCGCCCGCGGCGGCGTTGCGCTCGGCCTCCCATTCCTTGCGCCATTGCTTCTTGAGCCGCTCGAGCTCCATTTTGCCCACCGCGTTGAGGCCCTTGGGCTTGCCCTCGGCAAAGCGCTCGGGTGCGCGGTTGCGCAGCATGAACATCAGCAGCCGGTCGTTATGCACCGTGCGGCTGCCGACGAGCTTGCCATAGGAATAGACCGGCACCTCGACCCCGTTCAGCGCGCGGTCCATCGCGACATCCTCGATCCGCTGCATACCCAGATCGAGCGCGGCCTGCCACGCGGCGCGGAAGCTGGCGGCCTCGGGATGGCGGCGCAGGAGATAGGCGCCGACCTCGGCGCGGCCGACCTGGCGGCAGGCGCTGGCGACGCTGCCGGTATCCGCCAGCGCCTCGATAAAGGCGCGCTGGACCTGCGGCTTCCACCCGTTCGATCGCTCGCGCAGGCGCGGGACGGGGGTGAAGGCGGGCAACGTGCCGCGCGCGGTGTGGGGGTGTTGGGTGGCGGTGGGGTCGGGGTTCGGGTCGTCCATCTGCGGGGATGGAGCAGATTTGGCGCGTGTAGGAAAATTTTGGGGGAGGGGGGGAGAGGGGAGGAGGAGGAGGAAGAGAAGGATTCTTTGCTTTTCGAACCCGCATCCGCGGGTTCGTCCTCGCTAGACGTGCAGCAAGCTGCACCCGCTGCGGGCGGGCGGTCGCCCTTGCCTCGCCTGCGGCTCGGGATCATCGCGGCCCGCTATCCTATCGCGCGAGTCCCGTTCGCGACCAGCGAACGGCAAGGCCGACCGGCCGCCCGCAGGGGCCCGCAGGAGCGCAGCGACGGAGGAACAGCCCCGAGGATGCGCCCGCGGATGCGGGTGCGTAACACAAAAAACTCCCCCGCAGATCCGGTGCGTATGCGAAATCTCTCCGCCGCTTACCGAATCTTAACCTCGTCACGATAACGATCAGGCGGGGGCGGTACATCGGTGCCGGGTCCAACCCCATTTCGAAAGTGTTGACCGATGGCCTTGCTGTGTCGTCTGCTCGCGCAATTGTCGCGGGATACACGGGGTAACGTCCTGCCCATCGTCGGCGCGGCGCTGGTGCCGCTGACCATCATGATCGGCAGCGGGGTCGACCTCAGCCGCGCCTATATGGCCAAGAGCAAGATGCAGAGCGCGTGCGACGCCGCCAGCCTCGCCGCGCGGCGGGTGATGAAGGACGATGCGCTGTCGAGCGAGGTCGAGGCCACCGGCAAGGACTTCTTCGGCTTCAACTTCCCGCAGGGGCTGTACGGCACCGCCGGGTTCACCCCCGTGATCAGCCGCTCGGGCCCCGGCGTGGTCCGCGTGGCGGCGGAGACGACGATCCCGACGGTGGTGATGAATTTGTTCGGCTTCGGTTCGCTGCCCGTCTCGGTCAGCTGCGATGCCTCGCTCAATTTCGTCAACACCGATATCGTGCTGGTGCTCGATGTCACCGGCTCGATGGCCGAGAGCATCAGCGGCTCGACCAAGATCGCGGCGCTGCAGGACGCGGTGCTGGCGCTGTATGACGAACTCGCGCCGACGCAGGCGCAGCTCCAGGCGCAGGGATTGCGGCTGCGCTACGGCGTGGTGCCCTATTCGAGCACGGTCAATGTCGGCCGGCTCGTCTATGGCCAGAACGCGGGCTACATGCGCTCGAACGTGACCGTCCCCTCGCGCGTGGCGAACTTCAACCAGGCGGTCTACACCAGCAATGCCCCGACGCAGAGCGGGTCGTGGGAGGTCTATAACGGCAGCCTGTCGAACAGCGAATGCGAGAATTACGTGGGTGCGCCCAACACCAGCGGCGGGGGCCCGCCGCCCAGCGCTACGACGGTGACCCGTTACCAGGGGACGTCGTCGAGCAACAACTACAACCAGTCGCAGAACTGGGGCTGGTCGAATGCGCCCGACACTTCGGGCACCAACCGCAGCTGCCGCCGCTGGAAGAGCGTCGAGACCACGACCTACAAGGAAAGCGGCACCAAGGCCTTCAGCAACTGGACCTATCGCCAGGTGCAGTACGACACGTCGGACTATATCCGGCCGGGCGGCAAGCTGACCTTCGCCACCAGCGCGGCCGGCACCGTGCCGGCGCCGGGCGGGAGCTACAATGCGCAGCAGCTCGCCGCAGTGGGTACCGGCGTGAGCACGGCCGACGCCGTGTGGAACGGCTGTATCGAGGAACGCGACACCACCACCGGGATCGACGGCGGGACCAGCATGACCATCCCGTCGGGCGCGAAGGATCTCGACATCGACCTGATCCCCGGCAGCGATGCGACGCGCTGGCGCCCGATGGTGCCCGACCTGATCTTCACCCGTAGTGCGGGCACCGCCTCGACCACTTCGAATGCGGATGCCGCCAACACCACCGGCTGGATCAAGAACTATGCCTATAGCCAGGGCTACTGGGCCTGTCCGACCGAGGCGCGCCGCCTCGCCGAATGGGATCGCACCGCGCTCGACACTTACGTCAAGGGCCTGCAGACCGTCGGCGGGACCTATCACGACATCGGCATGATCTGGGGCGCGCGGTTCATCTCGACCGGCGGCGTGTTCGGCGATGGCTGCGACTATTACAATTCGATGCCCTGCAACCGCCATGTGATCTTCATGACCGATGGCGCGCAGACCGCCTATTGCAACGTCTATACCGCTTACGGGGTCGAGCAGAACGACATGCGCACGACCGGTTCGGGCAATTGTTCGAACCAGCTGGCGCGCCACGAGCAGCGCTTCCGCATGGCCTGCAACGCAGCCAAGAACCTCGGCGCCTCGCTGTGGGTCATCGGTTTCGACACTGCGCTCACTGCCAATCTGAGCGGCTGTGCCAGCAGCCCCGGACAGGCTTCGACCGTCGCCGACCGCGCCGCGCTGATCAGCAAGTTCCGCCAGATCGGCAACCAGATCGGCGCGCTGAGGCTGACCCAATGAGGGGCCTCGTCAAACGCTTGCGCCGGGACGAGCAGGGCGCGGCGATCGTCGAGTTCGCGCTGGTGCTGACGCCGCTGCTGCTGTTCCTGATCGGCGGGCTGGACCTCGGCTACCAGGCCTATCTCCGTTCAGTCATCCAGGGTGCGCTCAACGATGTCGCGCGGACCGGTTCGCTCGAGGGGCCGACCTTCAACTGCACGGGCGACACGGTAGAGGAGCAGATCGGCTGTGCGATCCAGACGCGTTCGGACGTGATCGCGCGCGGCGCCACCTACCAGATCACCATGCGCAATTTCTACGATTTCTCAGGCATCGGCCGCAGCGAGAAGCTGGTCACCGATTACAATTCGAACGGCCAATACGACCTGGGCGATTGCTTCGTCGATCTCAATGCCAACGGGGCCTACGATACCAGCGCGGGCCGGACCGGCGTCGGCGGGGCGGACGATGTGGTGTTCTATGAAGTACGGCTGAGCATGCCCCGGCTGTTCCCGATCCACAAATTCATCGACACGACGCCCGACTATCACATCTATGCCACGGCGGCGGTCCGCAACCAGCCCTATGCGGCGCAGAAAGTGCCTTCGACGGTGTGCGTATGAGCCGGAAAACACCCTCCTCGGCGCGGCGTTTCATCCGAGCCCTGATCCGTTCGCGGCGCGGGATCGCGTTGACCGAATTCGCCTTCGCCCTGCCGATCTTCGTCACGCTTTTGTTCGGCGGGCTCGAGGTAATCAATCTGGTGATGGCCCACATGCGCATCAGCCAGATCGCGATTTCGGTCGCCGACAATGCCGGACGCGTGCGCCAGGGGATCGACGAGGCCGATATCTACGAAGTGTTCGCGGGTGCCGACCAGGTCGGGCGCGGGGTCGATTTCGCCACCAATGGGCGCGTGATCCTGTCCTCGCTCGAACCGAACGGCAGGACCGGCGGCCAGGCAGGCCAGATGATCAACTGGCAGCGCTGCTACGGCGCGCTGGCCGCCACACCGCGCTACGGCACGCAGGACGCGGGCCGGACCGATGGCTCGCTCCGCGATGGGCTGGGTTCGACGGCGAGCAAGATCAAAGCCGCCGACGGGACCGCGGTGATGTTTGCCGAAGTGTCTTATCGCTACACGCCGCGGATCCTCCCGAGCATCGTCGCCAACGGTCTCGAGCTGCGTTACGAAAGCGCGTTCAACGTGCGCGAACGGACCAACCAGAACCTGACCAATACGCAGAATCTGGCGACCAATTCCTGTTAGGCCAATTCCTGTTAGGCGGGGGCGACCCTACGGCTTGAAAGTACCCATGATGGACAAGAAATTCGCGCTGTGCATGGCGGGCGGCATCTTGCTGGTCGTCGCTTCGACGATGGGCGAAGATGGGCCGGTGACGCGGCTGGCGGGGATGGATGCGGAGGACGCGCGCCAGGGCCAGCAAATCCTGCGCGAACGGGCCGGCGCGGCGCCCGCGGCATCGGCGGCGAACAGCGCTGCCAGCGCCGATTGGTACGCGCCCGACCCCGGACCCGTGCAACCGGCGATTCCCGTTTACCGCTATGAGAATGTCGAAGTGCACGTGCCGCAGGAAGTGTTCGACCCGGCGGTCGCCGCGGCCAGCGAGATCCGTTAGGCGGCCCAAATGCAAACCTCCCCGGATACCGACAAGGGCACCGGGGAGGCTTTAATTCTACTCAGCCGCCGGAGCGGGCGGGACGTTTACGGACGGATCTGGCCGTCGCCGTGGACGAGATATTTGAAGCTGCACAATTGCTCGAGGCCGACCGGCCCGCGCGCGTGCATCTTGCCGGTCGCAATGCCGATTTCCGCGCCCATGCCGAACTCGCCGCCATCGGCGAACTGCGTGCTGGCATTGTGCATCACGATGGCGCTGTCGATGCTGGTCATGAACTTGCGCGCAGCGTCGTCGTCCTCGGTCAGGATCGCATCGGTGTGATGGCTCGAATGCGCTTCCACCCAGGCGATACCTTCATCGAGCCCGTCGACGATCTTCACGCTGGCGATGGGGTCGAGATATTCGGTATTCCAATCTTCCTCGGTTGCCTGCTTCAAGCGGCCGTCGATCGCCACCGCATCGGCATCGCCGCGCAATTCGCAATCGCCGCCCATCGTGTCGGCGAACTTGGGGATGAAGTCCGCTGCTACTGCGCGGTCCACCACCACGCTTTCGGTCGCGCCGCACACGCCGGTCCGGCGCAGCTTGGCATTGCGGATCACCTTGACCGCCTTGTCGAGATCGGCGGCGGCGTGGACGTAGCTGTGACAATTGCCGTCGAGGTGGAGCAGCGTGGGCACGCTGGCCTGGTCGCGGACCAGTTCGACCAGCCCGCGTCCGCCGCGCGGGATCACCAGATCGACGAATTCATCGGCCTTGAGCAGCGCGGCGACGGCATTGCGGTCGGTCGTGCCGACGGTCTGCACCGCATCCTCGGGCAGGCCGACAGCCTTCAGCCCGGCGCCCATGCAATCGACGATCACGCGCGTCGAATAGCGGCTTTCGCTGCCGCCGCGCAGGATCACCGCATTGCCCGACTTGAGGCACAGCGCGCTGGCGTCCGCGCCGACATTGGGGCGCGATTCGTAAATCATGCCGATCACGCCGATGGGCACCGCCACGCGTTCGATCGTGAGGCCGTTGGGCCGCTCGAACGTCGCCAGCTGGCGGCCGACGGGGTCGGGCAGTTCGGCGATTTCCTCGAGCGCGCCGGCCATGCCCGCGATCCGCTCCTCGGTCAGGCGCAGACGGTCGATGAAGCTTTCGGGCTTGCTGCCTTCGACGCTCTTCACATCCTTGGCATTGGCTTCGAGCAGGTCGGGCGTGCGGTCGCGCAGCGCCTTGGCGGCTTCGCGCAGCGCGGTGTTCTTCGCCTCGGTGCTGGCCGACAGCAGGCCGCGAGCTGCCTTGCGCGCGCGCTGGCCGAGGTCGTGGATATGCAATTGCGGGTCGAGTGTCTGGTCGGTCATAGTATCTCTCATATATCGTGTTTCGGGGCGGGAGTCGCTGGCGTTCAGCGCAACTCGACCGCCCGGTCGTAGGCTGCCTGCAGGGTATCATGCAGGCGCTTGGAAAGGCCGCCATCTGCATTGAGGGCGCCGAGACCGGCGGCAGTGGTGCCGCCCTTGCTGGTCACCGAATTGCGCAATTCCTCAAGGCTGGGCGCCGACGGTTCGCTGGCCATGGCGATCGCCCCGCCAATCGTGCCGAGCACCATGTCGCGCGCTTCGTCCTCGTCGAAACCCTGCGCCATGGCCGCTTCGGCATAAGCGCGGGCAATCTCGAAGACGTAACCGGGGCCCGAACCCGCCACGGCGGTCACCTTGTCGAGCTTGTCTTCGCTGCCGACCGTAATGGTTGCGCCTGCGCGGCGCATGAACGCCTCGGCATGGGTGACATGGATCGAACTGGCATGCGGGCCGGGGCAGATGCCGCTGACGCCGCGGCCGATCGCGGCGGGGAGGTTGGGCATCGTGCGGATGACCGGCGCATCGCCCATCAGCCTGGAGAGGCGCGCCCCCGAATAGCCGGCAGCGATCGAGAGGACGTATCCTCCCGGCGCCAGATGCTCGATATAATCGGCCAGGATATCGTCGATCAGCTGCGGCTTCACCGCGGCAACGATGCAGTCGAATCGCTTGTCGGCGATCTGTTCGCGGTCGGTGACGAGAGTGACCTCTTCGGGCACATCGCTACCGGCTGGATCGACCACGGTGATCCTTTCGGGCCCCTCGACCCATTGCGAAAGTAAAGCGGAGCCCATTTTTCCGCATCCGACAATGCAAACAGTTTTTATAATGACTAAAATCCGTTTCCGAGCGCCATGGCTCTTGTGTAATCTTGTGCTTACTTGACTATAAGAAGAGCTTCCTGGAAGCTTACTGCCTTAACTATACCAAATACGATCTTATTCATGTTAGGCCGGTATTTTCAAAAAGGCGGTTGTGCAGTGCACAACCACTATCTATATTGTGCTCGAGAAATTTCAAGCCTACGCAACATTCGAAAAATATGACCCAAAAACGAAACATCGTCGTCAAAATCGGTTCGGCCCTCCTTGCCAACCAACAGCTCCTCACTCCGCGTTATGGCTTCCTCCAGCGTCTGCTGGAAGACATTGCCCAGTTGCGCGCCGAAGGTACCAATGTGATCCTGTGCTCGTCGGGCTCGGTCGCACTGGGCCTGCGCATCATCGGGGAAACGCCCGAAAGCGCCGGAGTATCCGACAAGCAGGCCGCCGCCGCTTGCGGCATGCCGCTGCTGCTCAATGCCTATAAGCAGGTCGGGCACGAGTTTGGCTTCGAGATTGCGCAGGTGCTGCTGACGCTGGGCGATTTCGAGGATCACCGCCGTTTCCTCAACACGCGCAACACCGTGCACCGCCTGCTCCAGTCCAACGTGGTCCCGATCGTCAACGAGAACGATACCATCACCACCGAGGAAATCCGTGTCGGCGACAACGACCGGCTGGCGGCCAAGGTCGCGCAGATGGTCGGCGCGGACGATTTCGTGATTCTCACCGGCGTCGACGGCCTTTACGACCGCAATCCCGACGATCCCGAGGCGCAATTCGTGCCCGAGGTCGAGGATGTCAGCCTGTATATGGACGCGACCAAGGGCAAGAGCACGCTCGGCACGGGCGGGATGGAGACCAAGCTGCTGGCCGCCAACATGGCGCAGGAAGCGGGCGTCACCACCTGGATCGCGCAGGGCGAGGCGGATCACCCGGTCTCCAGCGTGCTGGCCCAGACGCGCCGTTCGACCAAGATTCTCCCGCATCCCAATCCGCTGTCGGGCTGGGACAGCTGGATCGCTAACCGCCTGCAGATGGCGGGCAGCCTGGTGATTTCCGACACCACCGCATCGGGGCTGGGGGGCGATCGCCCGATCCGCCGCGGCGACGTGATTTCGATGACCGGCGATTTCTCGCGCGGCGACGTGCTCCATATCTACGACAGCAAAGGCATCGAACGTGCCCGCGGGCTGAGCGATTTCACCTCGGAGGAATTGCGCGTGCTGACGAGCAATCCCGATACGCAGGCCGAACAATTGCTCGGTTATCGCACCAAGGGCGAAGTGATCCGCAGCGCCAATCTGGTGATGCTCGAAAACCGCCACCTGTTGTGGGATGCCCCCGAAGAAATTTCCAGCGCACAATAGCGCTCGGGGGACAGCGGCGCGAACTTCACTTGGCGTTCATCGGGACGCTGGTTATAGGCTGCTTCCCATGACAACCCAGACCCGCTCCACCCCCAAGCTCATCCTCGGCGCCGCGCTGGCGGGTGCGACGCTCCTCACCGCCGGATGTGCGGGCCGCGACAACGGCCCCCGCGACACCGCCTATGTCGCACGCGACGTGGAATCGCTGTACTGGGAGGCCAAGCGCCGGCTCGACAATGGCCAGGCCGAAATGGCTGCCGCGCTGTTCGACGAGGTCGAGCGCCAGCATCCCTATTCGCCCTGGGCGCGCCGGGCGCAGCTGATGGGTTCGTTCAGCTATTACGTTGCGCAGGATTACAACAAGGCGATCCAGGCGGCGCAGCGCTTCCTGCAGATCCACCCGGGCAACAAGGACGCGCCTTACGCCTTCTACCTGATCGCGCTCAGCTATTACGAGCAGATCAGCGACGTCCAGCGCGACCAGAAGATCACCGACCAGGCGCTGACCGCGCTCAACGAGATCAACCGCCGCTTCCCCAACAGCGATTACGCCGCCGATGCGCGGCTCAAGATCGACCTCGTGCGCGATCACCTCGCGGGCAAGGAAATGGAGATCGGCCGGCATTACGAACGCTCGGGCAAGTGGATCGCGGCGCAGATCCGCTTCCAGAACGTGGTCGACAATTACGAGACCACCAGCCACGCGCCCGAAGCGCTCTACCGGCTGACCGAAACCAGCCTTGCGCTGGGAATTCCGGCCGAAGCGGTGAAATATGCCGCAGTGCTCGGCGCGAACTATCCGGGCAACGACTGGTACGACAAGGCGTATGAGCTGGTGCAGGACCACGCAGCGGGCGTGAACCCCAGCTGATCCGCGCCCCCGGGTCAGGCGCGGCGTGCGCGCAAGGCCTCGATCTGCGCGCTGGACGCCGCCTCTGCATCGAATGACATGACCCGGTTGCGGCCTTCGTTCTTGGCGCGATAGAGCGCGCGATCGGCTTCGCCATAGAGCGCGGTCCAGTCCTCGGGACCGGCCACCACCGCATCCGCTACTCCGATGCTCGCAGTGATCTGTTCGCCATGCGGCATGTAGGCGCCGCGGATTTCGCCCAGCACCTGCAATGCGATCGCCGGGTCGAGCGTGTCGGCGCTGGCGAGCAGCGCGAACTCCTCGCCCCCCAGCCGTGCCGCGCAGATCTCGCCGCGCGCATGGATTGCCAGCAGTTCGGCGAAAGCGCGCAGCACATCGTCGCCCATATCGTGCCCGAAGCGGTCGTTGATATTCTTGAAGCGGTCGATATCGACCACCATCAGCCGCACCGCGCGGCCGCGCTCGGCAAAGCCTTCGAAATGTTCCATCAGCGCGCGGCGATTGGCGAGGCCGGTGAGCGGATCGTGCCGCGCCAGCTCGGCCGATCTGTAGCGTTCCTCGACCAGGCTCAGCAGCAAATGGTGGTGGCGCCGCATCATCAGCAGCTGGAACCCCACCGCGATGACCACTGCAGTGGCCAGCACCGCATCCATCACCTGACCCGTGCTCGCCAGCGCGGCGGCCACCGGACCCAGCGTCACCAGCAGCACCGATAGGCCGATGCCGCGCACCGCGGTCAGGCAATAGCCGAGCATCAGCGCGCCGAGCGACATGATCGCAGGATAGTAGATCCGCGTTTCGACCGGTGCGCTTGCCCAGCTGGCGATGCACCACACACTGCCGACCGCGGCGGAGAGCAGGCACAGCTTCCACACCGTGGCGATAGCCCGCCGCGCATCCTGCGTGGTCGAGGTGTCGAAATCGATCGGGCGCGCCAGCAGGATCAGCCCGAGCGTGGCGAGCGCCAGCACCACCAGCGGCAGCCCGTAGGCGACCAGCGGCCCCGCGCCCGGGCTCGCCCCATAGGCGACCACCGGCAGGCTGAGGATAAAGCCGGCAAACAGCAGCCGCGCCTGGCCGATCATGTGGTGGGCAGTGAGCATGGTGAAGTCGTCCCGCAGATGCGCGGGAATGCCCGGCCCGCCAAGGCCGTTCAGGATGCTTCGCCAAAACACCCCTATGCCATAATATAGCATTTGCTAATTCGACGTTTACGGATGCGCCGGATCGTGCGGCTGCCAAGCTTGTCGATTGCGCGCAAAGGCTTGCTGACTTGGCTTGCGGCAGCGGCTAACAGGGCCTGGCATGCTGACCCGGCTCTCCATCCGCAATATCGTGCTGATCGAAGCGCTCGACCTCGCCTTCGGGCGCGGGCTCGGCGTGCTCACCGGCGAAACCGGGGCGGGCAAGTCGATCCTGCTCGATGCGCTGGGGCTGGTGCTGGGCAACCGCGCCGACAGCGGGCTGGTGCGCGGCGGCGAGGACAAGGCCAGCGTTTCGGCCACCTTCGACTTCAACACCCTGCCGCGCGGCCTCGCCCGATTGCTCGACGATGCGGATATCGAACTGGAGGACGGCGAACCGCTGATCGTGCGGCGCCAGCTTAGAGCCGACGGCAAGAGCAAGGCCTTCGTCAACGACCAGGCGGTCAGCGTGGCCCTGCTGCGCGAGATGGCGGGTTTCCTTGTCGAATTGCATGGCCAGCACGACGATCGCGGGCTGGTCAATCCGCGCGGTCACCGCGTCCTGCTCGACCGGTTCGCCGGGGCCGATACCGCGCGGGTCGCGGACGCGTGGAGCACATGGCGCAGCGCCGAGGACGCGCTCGCCGAAGCGCGCGGCGCGGTCGAGACCGCCAAGGCCGACCAGAATCTGCTGCTCGCGCATCTCGCCGAACTGACTGCGCTCGAACCGCAGGCGGGCGAAGAGGCGCGGCTCGCCGCAACCCGCGCGGACATGCAGAAGGGCGAGAAGCTGTCGGGCGATCTCGAGGAATTGCGGCATTTGTGGGAAGGCTCGGATTCGCCGCTCGCAGCGCTGCGGGTGGCGGCGCGGCGGCTCGACCGGATCGCGCCCGAACACCCGCTGCTGGCCGAAGCGCTGGGCGCGCTCGACCGCGCGGTGATCGAAGCGGGCGAGGCGGAGGAAAAGCTGCAGGCTGCCGCCGAGGCCCTGGTTCACGACCCCGCCGCGCTCGATGCCGCCGAAACGCGGCTGTTCGAACTCCGCGCGCTGGCACGCAAGCACCGCTGCGAAGTCGACGAATTGCCCGAGACGATGCGCGCCATGCGCAGCCGGCTCGAAAGCATCGAAGGCGGCGAGGCCGAACTCGACGCGCTCGAGGCGGCGGCCAAGGAAGCTGGCAAAGGCTACCGCGCCGCGGCCGAAGCGCTGCATGCCAGCCGCCTTGCGGCAGCGCTGCGGCTGGACGAAGCGGTGACGCGCGAACTGGCGCCGCTGAAGCTCGACGCCGCGCGTTTCCGCACTGCGGTGGCCGCCTTGCCCGAGGACAAATGGAGCGCGAGCGGCATGGATGCGGTCGAATTCCTCATCGCCACCAATCCCGGCGCCGATTTCGCGCCGCTCACCAAGATTGCCAGCGGCGGCGAACTGTCGCGCTTCATCCTCGCGCTCAAGGTCGCGCTGGCCGAGCAGGGCGGGGCGGCGACGGTGATCTTCGACGAGATCGACCGCGGCGTCGGCGGCGCGGTCGCGAGCGCGATCGGCGAACGGCTCGCGCGGCTCTCCGCCGATGGACAGTTGCTCGCGGTAACGCACAGCCCGCAGGTCGCCGCACGCGGGCGCATGCATTACATGATCGCCAAATCGAGCGACGGCACGGTGACCAAGACCAGCGTTGCGCTGCTCGACGAAGGCGGGCGGCAGGAAGAGATCGCGCGCATGCTCTCGGGAGCCGAGGTTACGCCTGAAGCGAGGGCGCAGGCCGATCGGCTGCTGGAGGGCGTGTGATGCCCGCGCCCAAAGCCCCCTCTTCTTCAGAGGAGGGGGTTGGGGGTGGTGGCGTCTCGCCAGAGACGCTTCGCGCCCGAGCCGCCCGAATGCGCCGCGATATGCCCGAGCCCGAACGGCGCCTGTGGAATGAATTGCGCGGCAAGCGGCTTTCCGGCTTGAAATTCAGGCGACAGGTCGTGATCGGGCACCGGATCGTCGATTTCTTCTGTCCGGCGAAAGGGCTGGTGATCGAAGTGGATGGCGATACACATAACCCGGTGACCGATGCGGACCGCGATGGAACGATGCTTCGGGACCATGGATTTACGACCGTGCGTTTCACCAATCAGCAGATCATGCGCAATCTGGACGGGGTGCTGGAGAAGGTGACAAGCGTGCTTGAAGAGACTGCGGATCGCTGGCCGAAAAGTCGCGAACACCACCCCCAAACCCCCTCCTCTGAAGAAGAGGGGGCCTAGAATGGCAATCGACATTACCGAAGCCGAAGCCGCCAATGAATTGATGCGGCTGGCGAAGCAGATCGCGCATCATGACCGGCTCTACCATGCCGAAGACGCCCCCGAGATCAGCGATCCGGAATATGACGCGCTGGTGCGGCGCAATGCCGCGCTGGAGGCGGAATTTCCGCATCTGGTGCGTGAGGATTCGCCCAGCCGCAAGGTTGGGCACACGGCCACCACCTCGCCGCTGAGCAAGGTGACGCACGAGGTTCGCATGATGAGCCTCGACAATGCCTTCAACGCCCAAGAGGTCGAGGAATGGGTGGCGCGGGTGCGGCGCTTCCTCTCGCTGTCCGAAGACGATCCGGTGGCGTTCACCGCCGAGGACAAGATCGACGGCCTGTCGTGCTCGCTGCGTTACGAGAAGGGCAAGCTGGTGCGCGCGGCGACGCGCGGCGACGGGCAGGTGGGCGAGGATGTGACGCCCAATGTCGCGCATATTCCCGACATCCCGCAGCAATTGTCCGGCGATGCACCCGACGTGTTCGAGATCCGCGGCGAGGTCTATATGGGGCGCGCCGATTTCGAGGCGCTCAATAGGCGCTTGATGGAGGATGCGCGCGCCGCGGCGGAGGAAAAGGGCGAGGAGCTCGACCCGGCCAAGGTCCGCCAGTTCGCCAATCCGCGCAATGCCGCCGCCGGATCGCTGCGACAGAAGGATGCCGAAGTCACCGCGCAGCGCCCGCTCAAGTTCTGGGCGCATGGCTGGGGTGCGGCTTCCGATGTGCCGGGCGGAACGCAGGAAGAAGTGGTCCGCGTGATCGAGCGCTGGGGCGTGCCCGTCTCGCCGCTGTTCGCGCGGTTCGACAATGCGGCGGAAATCCTCGCGCAATATGCCAGAATTGCCGAACAACGGCCTGACCTGCCGTATGAAATCGACGGCGTGGTCTACAAGGTCGACCGGCTCGATTACCAGCAACGGCTCGGCTTTGTCGCCAAGGCGCCGCGCTGGGCGCTGGCGCACAAATTCCCCGCCGAGCAGGCCGAGACCACGCTCGAGAGCATCGACATCCAGGTCGGGCGGACGGGCAAGCTGACCCCGGTCGGGCGGCTCGCCCCCGTGCTGGTGGGCGGAGTCACGGTAACCAATGTCACGCTGCACAATCGCGACGAGATCGCGAGGCTGGGTGTGCGTCCGGGCGACCGCGTGGTGGTCCAGCGTGCGGGCGATGTTATTCCACAGCTTGTGGATAACCTCACGCCCGAGGCGGAGCGCGATCCCTTCCACTTCCCCGACCATTGCCCCGAATGCGGCAGCGAGGCGGTGGCGGAAGAGGGCGAGGTCGATGTGCGCTGCACAGGCGGTCTGATATGTCCCGCACAACGCACGGAAAGGCTTAAGCATTTCGTCAGCCGCGGCGCACTCGACATCGACGGGCTGGGCGAGAAGACGATCGACCAGTTCTTCGCGCTCGGCTGGCTCGAGAGCCCTGCCGACATCTTCCGCCTGAAGCAGCGGCGCGCGGACATTCTCGCGCTCGACGGGTGGAAGGAGCGGTCTGTGGATAATTTGTTGGAATCTGTGGAAGCGCGCCGTGAACCCGATGCCGCGCGGCTGCTGTTCGGGTTGGGAATCCGCCATGTCGGCGCGGTCACCGCGCGCGATTTGATGAAGGGGCTGGGCGATATCCGCCTGCTGCCCCGAAAGGCCGCCGAGTTCCGCACCTATTGCCTCGAACACCCGCGCACCGAGGGCGAGAAGGAAAGCCCGTTCAAGACCCGCATGGTCGAGGTGGTGAAACGCATTTTCGAAGTCCGCACCGACGGCATCGGCACTGCGGTGGGCCATGCACTGGCCGACTTCTTCCATGAAGAGCACAATCGCAGCGTGTGGAACGATTTGATCGGCGAGGCACCGGGCGAGGGCGTGGTCGAACCGGAACGCTATGAGGTGGAAACCCTCGCAAGCCCGGTCAGCGGCAAGACCGTGGTCTTCACCGGGAAGCTGGAGACGATGAGCCGCGACGAGGCCAAGGCACAGGCCGAGCGCTTGGGCGCCAAGGCCAGCGGCTCGGTCAGCGCCAAGACCGATCTGCTGGTTGCGGGGCCGGGCGCGGGGAGCAAGCTGAAAAAGGCCGCCGAACTCGGGATCGAGGTGGTGGACGAGGCCGGCTGGGCCGAAATCGTCAAGGCGGCGGGCTGACATGCTCGATCAGACCCACGCACAGGCGCTGCGTATTGCCGATCTGCTGCGTCAGCGCGGCGAGAAGGTCGCTGTAGCCGATGGCGCGACCGGCGGGCTGGTCGCGGCATCGCTGCTGACCGTGCCCGGCGCGCTCGACTTCTTCGTCGGGGGCGGGGTGGTCTATTCCTTCCGCGCCCGCGACATATTGTTCGACCTGCCGCGCGACGCCTATGCCGGGATGACCGGCGCGAGCGAGGATTACGCGCTGCTGCAGGCGCGCGCGATCCGCGACAATTTCGGCGCGCAATGGGGGCTGGCCGAAAGCGGTTCGGTCGGCGGGTCGAACCATCCCAGCGGTGCACCCGCGGGGCGCAGCTGTGCGGCGGTGGCGGGGCCCGGCGGGTTCGAATTCACCCGCCGGACCGAGACCGGCAGCGACGACCGGATCGGCAATATGGAAGCCTTTGCGCGCGCTGCCCTCCAGACGCTGGAAGACGCGCTGCGCGGCTGATCAGCCGCCCGGCATGATGTGGATCTCGCGCACATCCGCGCTGCGCGGCTGCGACAGCGCGAAGACCACCGCATTGGCGACATCGTCGGGCTGGATCTTGTCGGGCTTGGGTTCGTCGAAGAACGGCGTGTCGACCATGCCGGGGGTGATCAGCGTGCAGCGGCCGCCCCATTCGCGCATTTCCTCGGCCAGATTGCCGGCGAAGCCCTGCACGAACCACTTGGTCGCGCCGTAAACCGAGCCCTTCATGTGGTCGCGCCCGGCCTTCGACCCGGTGACCACGAAATGCCCCCTGGTCTTGCGCAGATGCGGCAGCGTGGCATGCGCGGTGGTGAGCACGGCGAGTACGTTGAGATGGATCATGGCGTGCCACTCGTCGGGATCGCCCTGCTCGATACCGGGAGTGGAGGTGCCCTTGCCGGCATTGGCATAGACCGCGTCGAGCCCGCCGAAATGCGCGACCGCCTGCGCGACGGCCTCGTCCAGCTCGTCGCGCCTTGTCACATCGCAGGGCAGCGCGAGCGCCTGCTCGCCGATGTCCCCGGCAAGGTCTGCCAATGTCTCTTTCGAGCGCGCGAGCAGCGCGACGTTCCAGCCCGCCTGTGCCGCAGCACGGGCGGTGGCGGCGCCGATGCCGGTCGAGGCGCCGGTGATGAGCAGCGTCTTGGTCATGAGGTCTCCTGGTTCTGAATGCTCCTCCAACAGCGGTCCGGCCGGGCGGAGGTTCCGGTGCGTATTGTCGTTCCTGTCCTCGATTCCCGGCGCGTGGCGGGTTATGGCGTGCGGACAAGGGGTTGGCAGGGGGAAACGCCATGATGGGGTATTATCGTCGCTATTGCGAACGGCGCGCGGACGCGCGGGCCGTGGGCACGAATGGCAAACGCTGGATTCGCACCTGGATCAATGTCTTCCGCACCGAAACCGAAGCGCGGGTGCCGCAGGACGAGGCGCAGCTGGCCCAGCTGATCTGCGAGGGCGAGTTCAGCTGCGTGGGCAAGTCGCATTCCTATAACGGCGTGCAGGTGGTCCCCAGCGTCACCGCGATGATGATGCGCGAGGGCGGGCTGACGACGCTGGCCTATGACCCGGCGAGCGAAACCGTGCGCGTGGGCGCCTCGGTCTCGGTGCGCGACCTCAAAGTATATCTGCGCGACGAGCATCGCCGCGGGTTGTACAATGCGGGCAATTACATGGAGCAATCGGTGATCGGCGCGCTGGCGACCGGGACGCATGGCTTCGGCCCGCGCGCGGTGATGGCCGATGCGATCGTCGAGCTGACCTTCCTCGACGGCAGCGGGCAGCGCGTGACGCTCAAGCGCGGCGATCCGGAGTTTGCCTATGTCGCGCTGTCCTTCGGGACGATCGCGCCGATCGTGGAACTGGTGCTCGAGACCAAGCCGCTCGAATCCTATGTCTCGGTAAGCTCGATGAGCCGGCTGTCCAAGCTTGACGAGCTCAAGCAGGGCGCGCTGGCGGTGAACTGGGCGGTGATGCCCTATACCAACCCCGAAGACCCGGTGATCATGCTCCACGCGCTGGCCGAATGCGACCAGGCGGGGGCCATCGCCACGCACCCCAAGGCCAGCGGCGGCAGCGGCAAGTTCGCCGCCTGGTTCCTGCGCCGCTATTACAAGCTCGACCGGTTCCTGCCCAAGCTGCGCCGCCCGATGCAACGGATCATCGACTGGCTCGACCTGAAGCAAAGCGAGCGGGTGATCACCGATCCCGACGATCTCGATTACCTCTACGATCCGCAGCCGGGGCTGAAGGAAAACCGTGCGCCGAGCATCACCCGCGGGCTCTTCTCGACCACTTATACCGGTTATAATCTCGCGTTCTTCGTCCCGCTCGAGAAAGCGCCCGCGGTGGTCAAGTTCATCATCCGCGAGGCCGACGGGCTGCGCGATCTCGGCTTCTTCCTCAAGGGGATCATCTCGGTGCGCGAGATGCCGGGCGAAGCGGGGCCGCATTTCGCGGCCAATGCCGAGCGCCCGATGGCCGCGATCGATCTGTTCGCCGACCCGCGCGACTATGCTTGGCTCGAACGGATCCAGCGGCTGGTGATGCATTACGAACCCGATACGCGCCCGCATTTCGGCAAGAGCGCGCTGGGGCCCGAGTTCTGCAAGACGCTGGACACTGCGCATCTGGCCGAGCTGATGCGGATCCACCGCCGTTATTATCCGCAAGGTCAGCTGATGTTCTCCGAACGGGTGCGCGCGATGCTCGATGTCGGGCGCCCGGTGGCAGGTGTGCCCGCGGCGGATGCGGGTCTCGCCTGAGGCGCTGCGCTAGGAGGCGGCGCTTTCGGACAGCCGCGCGTCGAGCGGATCGTTTGCCACGCGGGCCGCTGGCGCGCCTGCGACGATGCCGTAGCCGATGTTCGCCCACACGCGCTCGTGAAAGAAATAGAGCACCAGCTTGGTCGCCACTTCGAGCCCGCCGATGGAGAGCGCGGTGGCCACGCTGCCGGTAAACAGCCACGCCAGCAGCGTCGTGTCGAGCGAGGCAAGTACACGCCAGGTCGCGGTTTTCGTCGTGCTGCGGCGGTAGCTTTCGCGGCGCCGGGTCCCCAGCAGCTCGGTACCCCAGCGGTTCCATTCCCAGAACCGTTCATGGAGATAATAGAGCACCATCTTGGTCGCCACTTCGGTCAGCGCGATCAGGCTGGCTGCACCCATCGCCTCGCGCGGGCTGTGTTCGAGCCCGAACATCGGCCCGAGATAGGTGATCAGCAGGAAGGACAGGAGGAGCGTGTCGAGCGAGCCGACCACGCGCCACGAGACCGCCTTGGCGAGCGAGCGGCGGCGGGTGATCAGCGGATGGACGGGTGAGGCGGAAGAACCGGTCTCGGGCCCGGATATCGAAGGCTCGGGAGCGTCTTGCATGGCGGCCACCTAGCCGCGCCTAGCGGGCGCTGTCGAGCGTTTCGTAAGGAATCCAGCGCATCACGCCGCCCGCCAGCGGGGTCCAGCGGCCGGTGCGGATACCCGCTTCGGCCAACGTGTCGCTGGTCCACTGGTTGCAGGTGTTGCCCAGATGATAGGTCCCCGGCGCGTCGTAGAAGACGTCATGGGCGTAATATCCGCGATAGGATATGCGCGCAGCGGGCGGCAGGACCTGGCGCTCGATCGCCGCAACCAGCCGGGCATATTGCCTCCGGCTTATCCGCAGCGGGCGGATCGTGTCGCTGGGTGCGGGCCGGGTGTAATGCGCGATATGGAGCAGGCTGTCGCCGCCCACCGCCGCGCCCAGGATCGTGGCGGGTGTGATATCGCCCCAGGTCGGCGTGTTGAGGAAGACCTCGCGTTCGCCCCAGCTGACCGACACATGCGTATAGGGGCGATAGGGTGCGCCAAGATCGCCCACGGGAAAGGCGGGCCGCCAATCCTTCTGCGCGGTCACCAGCGGCATGACGATTGCGGTATGCACGCCGTTGGTTTCGATCATGATCTCGACGCCGGTGGCGGGTTCGACCCAGTCGCCATTGCGCGGGAGCGCGCTGCCGATCCACGCGGCGAGGAGGAACAGCGTCAGCAGGGAAAGCGGCACCGCGATCGCCCAGGCGGCCCATTTCGCCGCGCGGTTCACCGCACTCGGCTTTTGCGCAGCCACAGGATGGACCAGTCGCCGCGGACCAGCCGCCGTGCCAGCCGGAAGCCTTGTGCGCGGTAGGCACGGCGCACGCGCGCCTCCTGCGTTTCGAGCAGCCCTGCGAGCAGTAGGTTCCCTCCAGGCGCAATGGCGGCGGCGAAGGACGGCGCAAGTTCGACCAGCGGCCCGGCCAGGATGTTGGCGATGAACAGGTCGTAGGGACCGCGCAGCGCCAGCAGCGGATCGTCCATCCCGTCGGCGATGACCATGGTCAGTTCGCCGGGACCGTGGCCTTGGCGGACCGCGTTGGTCGCCATGTTGTCACGCACCACGCCCGCGCAAACCGGGTCGATATCCGATGCGGTGGCGGTGGCGTGCGGCCACAGATGGATCGCGGCAAAGGCGAGCAGGCCGGTGCCGGTGCCGATATCGGCATGGTTGCGCGCGACCACGCCCTCGCGCTTCATCAGGTCGAGCATGGCGAGGCAGCCCGCAGTGGTCTGGTGCTGCCCCGTCCCGAAGGCCTGGCTGGCCGGAACGATGAAATCGACCATCGCCGGATCGGCCGGATGTTCGGGTGTGCGGACATGGAACCGGCCCGCACGGATCGGGTCGACGCCTTTCTGGCTTTCGGTCACCCAGTCGGTATCGGGCAGCTTCTCGACCACGAAAGCGGGCGGCTTGCCTTCAAACAGCGCCGCCACGCGTTGCAGGTCGGAGGATTTCGGCTGGCGATCGAGATAGACTTCGACCGTCCAGTCATCGGGCAAATGGTCGGCGACCTCCATTCCGGTGACCACCCATTCGACCGGCCAGTCGAGCGCGTCCTCATGCGCGACCAGCGCGGCCTTGGCGACGGGCTTCGATACTTCGGCGAGGATCTTCCACGCATCAGCCACCGGCTTCATCCGCCAGTCGCTTGTCGAGCCGGGCTTCGACCGCATCGGCATAGTCGGCGCAGGACATCCCGCCGATCAGCGAACCGCTGGCCGCGCGCGCGACCATCTCGCTGGCCGAGGGATGCGGTGTGAGCAGGAGGTCGCAATTCTGCTCACGCAGGCGTTGCAGGCCCGCGCGATAGGCGGCGACATAATCGGGATGATCGCCGAAGCGGTAGTCGTCGCGGCTCACCGGCGAAAGCGAATCGGCATAGACGATGCCGATGCACTCGCCCGCCGCATCGCAGGAGTCCCACGCCCAGCTCAGCGCGCCCGGCGTATGCCCCGGCGTGGCGATCGCGGTCAGCGTCGCGGTTTCGCTGCGCACGGTTTCGCCGCCATGCACCACGACATCGACGGCGACCGGTTCCATCGGATCGTGCATGCCATATTGCGGGTCGCCTGGGTCGTCCTGGCTGCTGCGCAAGACCGCGGCGGCGCGCGGCGAGGCGACGACATGCGCGCCGCTCGCCCGCTTGATCGCCGCATGCCCGCCGACATGGTCGAAATGTTCGTGGCTGTGCAGCAGGCTGGCGATCTCGTTGGGGCGGAAGCCGAGCTTGCCGATATTGTCGAGCACTACCTGCGCGCCAGCCACGGTGCCGCTGTCGATCAACACGTGTCCCTGCGCGCCCGCGACGAGGATGGCGGAGATACCGCAAGTGCCGACGTAATAGGTCGAACCATGGATGCGGTAGGGCGGGGCGGGCTTGTCCCATTCGTCCCATTCGGAACAGGTCGCCGCCCATTGCTGCGGGGTGACCTGTTCGCTCGGCGGCAGCGGGGCCAGCGTCTGGATCGGCGGCGCGCAGGCGGATGCGAGCAGCGCCGGGGCGAGGGCGGACAACAGTCTAGCGGACATAGCTGGCTCCATTGGCATCGAGCGTGGCGCCCGTCAGGCTGGGCGGCGCATCGAGTGCGCAGAATTCGACCAGCGTGGCAATCTCTTCGGGCTCGGCCACGCGCCCCAACGGAATATCCGCGAGCAGGCCGGGCCCTCCGCGGCTGTCGAGGTAATCGCCCGCCATCGAGGTATCGGTAAAGCCCGGGGTAATGGCGAAGCTCAGGATACCCTCGCGCGCATATTGGCGGGCGATGGTCTTGTGCATCGCCAGCATCCCGCCCTTGCTTGCCGCATAATGCCAATGCGCGGGCGAATCGCCGCGGTGCCCGGCGCGGCTGGCGACATGGACGATGCGGCCCGCGGTGCCGCGCTCCTGCCAGTGCCGCACCGCGAACCGGCTGAGCTGTGCTGCGGCGGTCAGATTGATCCGCATGGTATCCTCCCATGCATCGAGCCAGGCGATATCCGAACGGTCGATCGGATTGGGATCGAACAGCCCGGCATTGTTGACCAGCACGTCGATCTGCCCGCCCGCCCGCGCGAGCGCTGCCTGCCACACTTCCTGCGGCGCCCCCGGTTCGCAGAAATCGGCGGGGATGGTGTCGATCGAATTGCTCCACGTGGCCTGGCCGATGACCTGGGCGCCGCGGGCCTCGAGCGCGGTTTTTGCCGCTGCCCCGATCCCGCGGCTGGAGCCGGTAAGAAGAATGCATGTCATGCAAACCCTATTCGAAAAATTTGCGCAACTTGTCGAGGCCGCGCGCCTTGTCACACACGCCCATATCGCTAAGGGAAGCACTCCAATTGTCTCAACCGGAAGATGACCATGGCCAACCGCCCGATGGCGCCGCACCTGCAAATCTGGAAATGGGGTCCGCATATGGCGGTCTCGATCCTCCACCGCGTGACCGGCGACGGCATGGCGCTGGTCGGCCTCGGCGTGCTGCTGTGGTGGCTGGGCGCGATGGCCGCGGGACCCGAAGCCTATGGCCAGTTCGAAACCCTGATGGGTTCGCCGCTGGGCATGGTCGTGCTGGTCGGGCTGAGCTGGGCCTTCTTCAGCCATATGATGAGCGGCCTGCGCCACTTCGTGCTCGATCTCGGGGCCGGCTACGAACTCGACACCAACAAGACCTGGTCGGTCCTCGCACCGCTGTTCGGCATCCTTCTCACTGCGGGCTTCTGGGCCCTCATCCTGCTTCGCTAAAGGGCAATACCCATGGGTAACGGAACCTCCATCGGACGCGTGCGCGGGCTCGGCTCGGCGCATGAAGGCGCGCATCACTGGCTGTTGCAGCGCTTCACCGCGATCGGCAATCTGGTGCTGATGCTGTTTCTCGCGGTCAGCCTCGCGCTGCTGCCCGACTATTCCTACGGCTCGGTCGCCGGCTGGGCCTCGCAGACGGTGCCCGCCACCGCGCTGGCGCTGTTGATCGTCTCGGTCTTCTGGCATGCCCGCCTCGGCCTGCAGGTGCTGATCGAGGATTATGTCCATACTCCCGGAAACAAGTTTGCCTGTATCGCTGCGCTCAATCTCGCGGCGATCGGCGGCGGTGTCTTCGGTCTCGTTTCGATTGCGCGCATCGCGCTTGGAGGAATTTCCTGATGACTAGTGGTGCGAACAATGGCGCGCCGCCGCACGGTGGGCGCGACGATACCAATACGGGCAATGTGGACAGTTCCAACCAATCTCCGACAACCGCTCCGGCAACGCCCGGATCCGCCCCCGGAACGAAACGGCAGGGCGGCGCTGCGGCCTATCCGATCGTCGAGCATACCTATGACGTAATCGTCGTCGGCGCCGGCGGTTCGGGCCTGCGCGCCACGATGGGCGCCGCCGAAAGCGGCCTCAAGACCGCCAACATCACCAAGGTTTTCCCGACCCGTTCGCACACCGTCGCGGCGCAGGGCGGTATCGCCGCCAGCCTCGGCAACAACACGCCCGACCACTGGCAGTGGCACATGTACGATACGGTCAAGGGCTCCGACTGGCTCGGCGACCAGGACGCGATCGAATATCTGGTGCGCGAAGCACCGCAGGCGGTTTACGAGCTGGAGCACGCCGGCGTGCCCTTCAGCCGCAATGACGACGGCACGATCTACCAGCGCCCGTTCGGCGGGCACATGCAGAACATGGGCGAAGGCCCGCCGGTGCAGCGCACCTGCGCCGCGGCCGACCGGACCGGTCACGCCATGCTCCACGCGCTCTACCAGCAGAGCCTGAAGTACGACGCGGACTTCTTCATCGAATATTTCGCGCTCGACCTGATCATGAAGGACGGCGTTTGCGTCGGCGTCATGGCCATGTGCCTCGACGACGGCACGATCCACCGCTTCCGCGCGAAGGCGGTGGTGCTGGCAACCGGCGGCTACGGCCGCTGCTATTACACCGCGACCAGCGCGCATACCTGCACCGGCGATGGCGGCGGCATGGTGCTGCGCGCCGGACTGCCGCTGCAGGACATGGAATTCGTCCAGTTCCACCCGACCGGCATCTACGGCGCGGGCGTGCTCATCACCGAGGGCGCACGCGGCGAGGGCGGCTACCTCACCAATTCCGAGGGCGAGCGGTTCATGGAACGCTATGCGCCGAGCGCGAAGGACCTCGCCAGCCGCGACGTCGTCAGCCGCTCGATGGCGCTGGAAATGCGCGAAGGCCGCGGCGTGGGCCCGGAAAAGGACCACATCTACCTCCATCTCGACCACATCGATCCGACCGTGCTGGGCCAGCGCCTGCCGGGGATCACCGAGAGCGGCAAGATCTTCGCCGGGGTCGACCTGACCCGCGAACCGCTGCCCGTCACCCCGACGGTGCATTACAACATGGGCGGCATCCCCTGTAACTATCACGGCGAAGTGATGGCGGGCGACAAGAACGATCCCGAAAAGATCGTCCCCGGCCTGTTCGCGGTGGGCGAAGCCGCCTGCGTCTCGGTCCACGGCGCCAACCGTCTCGGTTCGAACTCGCTGATCGACCTCGTGGTGTTCGGCCGGGCAACCGGCCACCGCCTCAAGGAACTGATCAAGCCGGGCACCAGCCATGACGAACTGCCCGCCGACAGCGCCGACCTGTCGCTCACCCGGCTCGACCATTTCCGCTATGCCGATGGCGGCACGCCGACGGCTGAGCTGCGCGCGGAAATGCAGAAGACCATGACCCGCCACGCGGCGGTGTTCCGCGACAGCAAGCTGATGGCCGAGGGGGTCGAGAACCTGAAGCAGATCAACAAGCGGATGGAGGACGTGAAGGTCTTCGACCGTTCGCTGATCTGGAACAGCGATCTGATCGAGACGCTCGAGCTCGACAATCTGATGGCGCAGGCCAATGTCACCATGGCTTCGGCGGAAAACCGCAAGGAAAGCCGCGGCGCGCATGCGCATGAGGATTTCCCCGATCGCAACGACGCCGAATGGATGAAGCACAGCATCGCCTGGTTCGACGGCTGGGGCGGCAATGGCGGCGGCGTGAAGATCGATTACCGCCCGGTCCACGAATACACGCTGACCGACGACGCGAAGTACATCGAGCCGAAGAAGCGGGTTTACTGATGCGGGCGGGGGCGCTCGGCTTCGTCGCGGGTCTTGCGGCGCTGCTTGCCGCCCCCGTCTCCGCGCAGCTCAGCAATGCGGAAGAGGTCATGGTCGAAACCGTCGCGGACGGGTTCGAGACCGACGTCGCGCTGCTCGAGGAAATCACGCTCATTAATTCGGGTTCGCACAATCATGCGGGCGTGAAGGCGGTGGCCGAGGTACTGGCGCCCGAATTCGCGGCGCTCGGCTTTACCACCGAATGGATCGACCAGTCGGCGCAGGGGAGCGCAGGGCACCTGTTTGCGCGGCACGAAGGCGCACCGGGCACCACGAAGATGCTGCTGATCGGCCATCTCGATACGGTGTTCGAACCCGATTCCCCGTTCACCGGCTTCGTCCGCGAGGGCGACAGCGCGACCGGCCCCGGCGTGGTTGACGACAAGGGCGGGATCGTGGTGATCCTCGCCGCGCTACGCGCCATGCAGGCGGCGGGTACGCTCGAGGGCGCGAACATCGTCGTCGCGCTGACTGGCGACGAGGAAGATGCGGGCGAACCGCTGGATGCCGCGCGCCGGGACCTGGTCGAGGCGGGCAAATGGGCCGATGTCGCGCTGGGCTATGAAGGGCTGTCGGTGCTGGACGGCAAGGACGCAGGCGTGGTCGCGCGGCGGTCTTCGGGCGGCTGGACGCTGACCACGCACGCGGACAGCGGGCACAGCTCGGGCATATTCTCGGGCCATGCGGGCTATGGCGCGATCTACGAAATGGCGCGCATCCTCGATGCCTTCCGGCGCGAATTGCCCGAGGAAAACCTCACCTACAACGTCGGTTTCATGGCGGGCGGAACCCCGGCCGAGCTGGGCGAGGACGGCCTGTCCGCCACCACCAGCGGAAAGACCAACATCATCCCCTCGCAGGCGGTGGCACGCGGCGATTTGCGCGCGCTGACACCCGAACAGAACGAGGCGACCGCCGAGAAGATGCGCGCCATCGTCGCGCAGCACCTGCCGGGAACCGAGGCGACAATCGCGATCGAATTCCGCTATCCGCCGATGGCGCCGACCGCGGGCAATGCCGCGCTGCTCGACCGGCTCAATGCGATCAACGCCGACCTTGGGCGCGAGGCGATGCAGCCCTATCCCCCGTCGCGGCGCGGCGCCGCCGATATCAGCTTCGTCGCGCCCCATGTCGACGGGCTGGCCGGGATGGGGCCCGCGGGCAGCGGGAGCCATGCCGAGGGCGAGACGATCGACTTGCGCTCGATCGTGCGGCAGGCGCAGCGCTCGGCCATCCTGATGAGCCGGCTGGCGCGCGAAACCCGCTGATACTGGCGCGGCGCCCGGCCGGGCCGGGTACCTGCCTGCGCCAACCGCTGGTCTTGCCGCGCGGCATTGGGTAGGTTCGCCGGTGCAGGGGGCATTGGGGGGCAATCGATGCTGGGGCGTTTCGAAGATCCGGATACTGAGCGCACCTATGTCGAGGGCGAGCGGCTGGCGCGCATTCCCGGTACGCGCTTCCTTGCCGGGATCGGCATTGTTACCCTGCTTTCCTATATCGGCTTCAATCCGCTGCATTTCCCGCGCGAGGGGGTGATCGCCTACAATCTCGCGGCGGGCATCTTCATCGCCGCGCTGGTCGGGATCATCGCGCTCACCTTTACGCGGTTCTATGTCGAGCGGGGATGGGTCGACATGCTCATCTTCACCGCGCTGGGCGTGGCGATGATCATGCTGATCGACGCGCTGGGCGACCAAGCCGCGATCACCGGCATTTCGCGCTTCGGCATGGCGATCATCAACCTCGGCATATTGATGGTCTTCGCCAGCGTCGGCTTCGTCGCGACCACCCGCTATTACCTTGCCTGGGCCGGGGTCGTGCTGGTGATCTATCTCGCCTTCCTGGTGCAGGCCGATCGGGGGATCGTGAACAAGGTCTATACCTTCACCAATTTCACCACCTTCTTCACCTTCGCCACCTTCGTGAACTGGGACATCGACCGCCGCGCGCGCAAGACCTTCGCCGCAGGGCAGGCGCTCGAACTCGAACGCCGCAAGACCGAAGAATTGCTGTTCAACGTGCTCCCGCCCGAAGTCGCCGCACGGCTGCGCGAAGGCCAGGCGGTGGCCGATTCCTTCTCCGACGTATCGGTGATCTTCATCGATATCGTTGGCTTCTCCAAGCTGGCGCGCAGGCTGTCGCCCGGCATGCTGGTCAAGGTACTCAACGAAGTTTTCTCGATTGCCGACGAGTGCGCCGACCGCACCGGGGTGGAGAAGGTCAAGACCATCGGCGATGCCTATCTGGCGGTTTCGGGGGGGCAGGCCTCGGGCGATCGCGGCGCGGGCGAGGCGATCGCTTTTGCCTGCGACATCATCCGCAGCATCCGCGTCTTCGCGCAGGAAACCGACCTCGACGTCCAGGTCCGCGTCGGCATTCACACCGGCCCGGTGGTCGGCGGCGTGGTCGGCAGCCGCCGCTATGCCTATGATTACTGGGGCGACACGATGAATGTCGCCAGCCGGGTCGAAGGCATTGCCCAGCCCGGCGGCATCGCGGTGAGCGAATCCACCTATCTCTCGGCGCGGACCGCGATGCCCTTCTCGGGCGCGGAACTGCACACGCTGAAAGGGGTGGGGGAGGTCAAGATCTTCCGCATCGACCGGGCCAGCGTATGCGGCGAGGACGAGGGGCCAATCGCCTAGCTGCCGGGTATCCGGTCAGTCCGTGCCGGTCGGCGCATCCACCCGGCGCATATCGATGATTTCGACCGGATCGGCGAGCAACTGCCCCTTCATCCAGCCTTCGCCCTTGTCGGGATCGGGCGGGAGCGCGTGGATCGCATGGACCACGTCCATCCCGTCGACCACATGGCCGAACACCGCGAAGCCCGCCTGCAGGCTCGGATCGGACGAGGCCGGGGTCGCATCGAGCCCGGTCTGGTCCTTGATCATGATCGAGAAATCCCCCGTCGCGCTGCCCGGATCGTAACGCGCCATCGACAGCGCGCCATTGGTGTGGCTGAGGCCGGTCTGGGTCGTCGGTTCATGCGCGATCGAGTCGAGCACGCGGTCGGGGTGCATCTGCGTGCCGCCCTGCAGCAACCCGTTGGGCGGTTCGCCCCAGTCGAGATGCATCGCGCGGTAGAAAGTGGTGCCGTCGAAGCGGTCCTCGTCGACATAGCGCAGGAAATTACCTGCGGTCACCGGTGCGCGCTCGGTCTCGATTTCCACCGTGATATCGCCCATGGTGGTTTCGATCACGACCAGCTGGGTGGCGTAGATTTCCGCCTCGGGCAGCGATTCGTCCTGCGCGGCGATCGGCGTGGCGAAAAGGGTGAGCGGGGCCAGCGCGGCCAGAATCCGTGTCATTGATCCAGAGTGATATGTCGTTGGTCGAGAAGCAAGGACCTTTCCCGCGCATTCATCCACGCTTCAGGTTTACATTCGTAGTCGCTGTGGCTACAGACGTAATCGAAGAATTACGCGTGACGATCAGACGACGATCAGGAGGTGGGAATGAGCAAGCGCAAGGACGCCCCGGGCGAGCGGATCAGCGAAGCCGAGCACGCCGTCATGGAAGTGCTGTGGGACCGCAACCCGATCTCCGCCGCCGAAGTGTGCGAGGCGATCTGCGCGCGGCGTGACTGGTCGATCCCGACCGTCAAGACGCTGCTCAGCCGGCTCGTCCAGAAACAGGTGGTCAGCACCGAGCCCCAGGGTCGCAAATTCCTGTATCGCCCGCTGATCGAGCGGTCCGACTATGTCGGTGGTGAAAGCCGCCGCCTGGTCGACCGGCTGTTCGGCGGCCGCGCCGCCCCGCTTTTCGCCCAGCTGGCCGAGAGCGAGGCGCTCACCGACGACGACCTCGTCGAAATCGAAGCGCTCTTGAGGGAGATGCGCAAATGACCGAGCTAATCCGCGAATATTGGAGCCTGTTCCTGCTCGATACGCTGGTGTGGACCGGCGCACTGATCGGCGTTGCGCTGCTGCTGCGCCGCCCGGTGGCCAAATATCTCGGCGCGGGCGCGGCTTATGCGCTATGGTTCCTGCCGCTTATCCGGATGCTGTTCCCGCCGGTGACACTGCCTGCATGGATGCGTCCCGACCTTTCGGGTGGTGGCGACGCCGGCAGCGAGGTGATTGCCGCCGATCTGGCGTTTGCGCCGAGTGCCGAGAGCGGGTTTTCCTATAGTGAATTCGTCTCCCCCGCCGGGACTGCGCCGCTCGACACACCCATCGACCTGCTCACTCCGCTGGTGATCGTCTGGCTGGTCGGCGCGGCAATCTTCATGGGCCGCCGGTTCTGGCTGTATGGCGAGCTGCGCCGCGAATTGCTCGAGGATGCGCGCCCCGTCGGCGAGGTCGGCCCGATCCGGCTTATCGAGACCACTGCAATCTCGGGTCCGATGGCCTTCGGGGTGTTCGACAAGGTTGTGGCATTGCCCGATGGCTTCATGGCCAGCCGCGAACGCCAGGTGCGCGATCTCGCGATTGCGCATGAGCTAGCCCATCACCGCGGGCACGACATCCTCGTCAATGTGCTGGTACAGCCGCTGTTCGCGATCCACTGGTTCAACCCGCTGGGCTGGATGGGCTGGTCCGCCATGCGCCGCGACCAGGAAGCCGCCTGCGATGCGCGCGTGGTGGCCAGCCGCAGCCGCGAAGAGCGCGCCGCCTATGCCGCGATCATCGCCGATTTCGCCCGCCGTCCGCAGATCGCGCCGCGGCCCGCGCTGGCGGCGCCGATGGCCTGTCCCGTGCTCGGCGACAAGTCGATCATCCATCGGCTGCGCAGCCTGCCGATGACCGACCATTCGCGCCGCCGCCGCTTTGCCGTACGCAGCGCAGTGGCCGCTGCCGTGTTCGCGCTGCCGATGACCGCCAGCATCGGGTATGCCGAAGGGATTGTCGCCCACGTGCCGGAAGAGCCCTTTGCGCTGCAAACGCCCGTCGCGCCGCTGTCGCCGCTCGCGCCGGAAGCGCCGGATGCCCCGCAAGCGCCCGAACCGCCCAGCGACCGCGAATTCGTCGCCGCGATGGAGCGCACGATCGAGCGTGAGTTTGACCGCGCCGAACGCGATATCGAGCGCGCCGAACGCGAGCTCGAACGGGCACGCGAGTCCATGGCACGGGTCGAGCGCGACCCGGCGCGCCATGCCCGCTGGGACGGCCGCAACTGGGACCAGATGAGCGACAAGGAAAAGCGCGCCTTCAAGAAGGAAATGGCGCAATTGCGCGAGGACCTGGCCGACGGCGGCAAGGTGCAGCGCGAACTGCAGCAGATCGAAGCGCGGCAGGTCGACCGCGCGGAGAGCCGCCGGGAGGTCCAGCTTGCCCTGGCCGAAGCGCATGCCGAAGTGGCACAGGTCCGCGCCGAGGCAGTGGCGGAAAAGGCCATCGCCAGCGCGCCGAAAGTGGTGATGAAATGCCTCGACAAGGACCGCGCGGTCACCACCAAGGTCGATGCCAAGGGCCGCACCACCATGTATGTGTGCGAAAGCTATGGCGATACGGTGGCGCTGAAGGCGCTCAAGCACACGCGCGAGTCGCTCGCAGCGGATCGGAACTGGTCCGATGAGATGCGTGCCGAGATCCTCGCGGATATCGACGCGGAGATCGAGCGGCTGTCGCGCTGAGCCCCTGCAGCGCTAGCCTAACGGACGCGGGCGCGCCGATCAGCCGATATTGGTAATCCGGTCGCAGGCGCGGTCATCGCCCTGCAGGCCCAGCCGCAAGGCATCGCTGCGCTGCTGCGACGTGCCGTGGGTGAAGTTTTCCGACGAGACCCGTCCGCCGGTCAGCCGGTCGTCGCCGATCGCGGCGGCGGCCTGCATCCCCTCTTCGATATCGCCCGGTTCGATCAGATTGCGGTTCTTGCCCGCCCAGACCCCGGCATAGCAATCCGCCTGCAATTCCATCAGCACCTGCAGTTGGTTCGCCCGGCTCGGGTTCTGCTGCTGCGCGCTGCGGATCTGGCTGGAAATCCCGGTGATCGTCTGGATATGGTGGCCATATTCATGCGCGAGCACGTAATAACGCGCGAAATCGCCGCCCGCGCCAAGCTGGCGTTCGAGCGTGTCGTAGAAGCTGGTATCGATATAGATCGTCTGGTCGGCGGGGCAGTAGAACGGCCCCATCGCCGAGGTCCCGCTGCCGCAGCCGGTGTTCACCCCGCCGCCGCCATAGAGGTCGAGCGTGGGCTGGCGGAACTGGTCGCCATAGCCCTGCGCTTCGAAGGTGCCCGCCCAGGTCTGGTTGAGCGATTGCAGGCCGTTGCATGCCTCGCGCGCAAATTCGCTGCTGGTGCACACTTCCTGTTCGTTGGTGTTCGCCGGGCCCGCCTGCTGCTGGCCCTGCTGCACGCCTTCGACCATGCCCGCGGTCTGCATCGGGTCGAGCCCGAAGACGAAATAGCCCACTGCGGCGATCACGATCGTGCCGCAGCCGATCCCGCCCGCCTTGCCGCCGGGGACACCGCCGCCGCCGCTCGATCGTACGTTGATATTGCCGGTATTGAACGGATTGAGCCGCATGTCTTCCCCCGATGTCTGGCCGCTTTACAGCCGCTAGTATGTGCGCGATGGCCGAAATCGACCATTCCTACAATGTCCGGAGAGCCAAATGTTTCACGCCCAATTCCTCGAAGGCAAGCGCGCACTGGTTACCGGATCGACCAGCGGCATCGGCCTCGCCATCGCGCGCGCGCTGGCGGGTGCGGGGGCGCGGGTGGTCCTCAACGGCTTTGGCGATGCGGGTGAGATCGCCGGATTGTGCAAGGAACTGGACGCGACGCACAGCGGTGCGGATCTGACCGATGTCGCGCAAATCGAGGCGATGATGGCCGAGGCGGGCGAGATCGACGTGCTCGTCAACAATGCCGGGATGCAGCATGTCGCGCCGGTGGAGGATTTCCCGGTCGAGAAATGGGACACGATCATCGCGCTCAACCTGACCGCGGCGTTCCATACCACGCGGCTCGCCGCGCCGGCGATGAAGCGCAAGGGGTGGGGGCGGATCATCAACACCGCCAGCGCGCATTCCAAGGTCGCCAGCCCGTTCAAGTCGGCGTATAATTCGGCCAAGCACGGGCTCGACGGCCTGACCAAGACCGTGGCGCTCGAACTCGCCGAATTCGGCGTGACCGCCAATTGCATCAGCCCGGGCTATGTGTGGACCCCGCTGGTCGAAAACCAGATTCCCGACACGATGGCGGCGCGCGGGATGACCCGCGAGCAGGTCATCAACGATGTGCTGCTGGTCAAGCAGGCGACCAAGAAGTTCGTCCAGCCCGACGAAATCGGCGCGCTCGCCGTGTTCCTGTGCCGCGACGAGGCGCAGAACGTCAACGGCGCCAACTGGAGCGTCGATGGCGGCTGGACCGCGGAATAGCGCGTATGCCGGGCTTGCTGGTTCCCTTCCTCGTGGCTGCCGCCGCAAGTCTCCTCGTCAGCGTGGGGGTCGCCATTGCGGCGCTGCGCGAACCCGGCCTGACGCTGAAACCCCTATGGGCGATCCTCGCCTTCGTCGGCGTGGGCGGTGCGGCGCTGGTCCCGCATGCGCCGGACCATTTGTACTGGTTCTTCGGCGTGGCGGCTCCGACCGTATCGTTCAGCGCAGCGGCGGGGAGCTGGGAACCGGAGGTGATGCGCGCCTTGTTTCCGCTCGGTGCGATCGGAGTGATCGGCCGGATCTACCTGCACCGCAATCGGCGGGGGTCGGTGCGGTGAACCCGGGACGGCGGGCTGTCCGGAAGGGGGCAGCCAGCCGGTGCGAAAGCGGCCAGGCGGCAGAGTGCGGTTATGGGCACTAGCTAGTTTCACCAACCGTCGTTACATGGGCCGCCACATTTCTCCCCCGGCAGGCGATTCTCCACGTGGCACATTTCGACATTCCCCTCGGCCTTACTTTCGACGACGTTCTCCTGCGTCCGGCCGAGAGCGATATCCTGCCGTCGATGGCGCGGACCGCCAGTCGGCTGACGCGCGACATCGGCCTCAGCATCCCGGTGGTGTCCAGCGCGATGGACACGGTGACCGAGGCCGACATGGCGATCGCCATGGCGCAGCTGGGCGGGATCGGCGTGCTGCACCGCAATCTCGAAGTCGACGAACAGGTCGCCGCGGTGCGCGCGGTCAAGCGCTATGAAAGCGGCATGGTGGTCAATCCGATCACCATCCATCCCGAAGCCACGCTGGGCGAGGCGCAGGACATCATGTCCGTCAACCGCATCAGCGGCATCCCGGTGACCGATCGCGACGGCAAGCTGGTCGGGATATTGACCAATCGCGACGTCCGCTTTGCCGAGAACCCGCGCCAGCCCATCGGCGAACTGATGACGACCGAGAACCTCGCCACCGTACCGCTCGGCACCGGGCAGGAAGAGGCGCGGCGGCTGCTGCACCAGCGGCGGATCGAAAAGCTGCTGGTGGTCGATGATGCGGGGCGCTGCGTCGGGCTGATCACGGTCAAGGATATCGAGAAGGCGGTTGCCTATCCCGATGCCACCAAGGACCCCACCGGGCGCCTGCGCGTCGCTGCAGCGACCACTGTGGGCGACAAGGGCTTCGAACGCACCGAAGCGCTGATCGATGCCGAGGTCGATGTGGTGGTGATCGACACCGCGCATGGCCACAACATGGATGTCGCGCGCGCGGTCGAACGGGTGAAGAAGCTGTCGAACAGCGTGCAGGTAATCGCGGGCAATGTCGCGACCGCCGAAGCGACCAAGGCGCTGGCCGGCGCGGGCGCCGATGCGGTCAAGGTCGGGATCGGCCCGGGCTCGATCTGCACCACGCGCGTGGTCGCGGGCGTTGGCGTGCCGCAGCTGACCGCGGTGATGGACAGCGCCGAGGCGGCCGAGGAATATGGCATCCCCGTCATCGCCGATGGCGGCCTGCGCACCAGCGGCGATGCCGCCAAGGCGCTGGCTGCGGGCGCGAGCACGGTGATGATCGGCTCGATGCTGGCCGGGACCGAGGAAGCGCCGGGCGAAACCTTCATCTACCAAGGCCGCAGCTACAAGGCCTATCGCGGCATGGGCAGCGTCAGCGCGATGGCGCGCGGCAGCGCCGACCGCTATTTCCAGGCCGATATCAGCCAGCAGAAACTGGTCCCCGAGGGGATCGAGGGACAAGTGCCCTACAAGGGCCCGGCCAGCGCGGTGGTTCACCAGCTGGTCGGCGGGATCAAGGCGGCGATGGGCTACACCGGCAGCGCCACGATCGACGATTTGCGCAAGCGCGCACAATTCGTCCGGATCACCAATGCCGGGCTGGCCGAAAGCCATGTCCATGACGTGGCGATCACGCGCGAAGCGCCCAACTATCCGACGCGCTAGGCCATGACGCCCGCCGCCCGGGTCCAGAGTGCGATCGAGCTGCTCGACCGGATCGTCGAGGCCGCGCGCGCAAAAGCCGCGCCCGCCGACCGGATCCTCGCCGAATGGTTCCGCAACAACCGCTTCGCCGGGTCGAAGGACCGGCGCGCGATCCGCGAGCTGGTCTATGCCGCGATCCGCGCCTGCGGTCCGGTGCCCGCCAGCGGCCGCGCAGCGATGCTGCGGCTGGCCGAGACCGATCCCGCGATTGCGCCGCTGTTCGATGGTTCCAATTACGGCGCCGCGCCGATTGCCGAGGGCGAGCCGGTCGCCGAGGGCGGCGTCGCGCCGTCCTGGCTGATCGCGCGACTGGCGGCGTCGGGCGTCGAAGACGGCGAGGCCGAGGCCCTGCTCGACCGCGCACCGCTCGACCTGCGCGTCAACACGCTCAAGGCCGAACGCGCCACGGTGACGCTGCCCGAGCCTGCCGAACCCACCGCCGCCCCGCACGGGCTACGGCTCACCACGGGCACGCCGGTCGAGCAATGGCCGGCTTTCCGCGCGGGCGAGATCGAGGTGCAGGACACCGGTTCGCAGCTCGCCTGCCTCGCGGTCGGCGCGCAGCCGGGCGAGACGGTGATCGATTTGTGCGCGGGCGGGGGCGGCAAGACGCTCGCGCTGGCCGCGGCGATGGACAACCAGGGGCGGCTGATCGCCTCGGACACCGATCGCAACCGCCTCTCGCGGCTGGCCCCGCGCGCCGAACGCGCGGGCGCGGCGGATATCGCCACCATCCTGCTCAACCCGCAGCGCGAGATGGAGGCGCTGGCCGAGTTCGCCGGCGAGGCCGATGCAGTGCTGGTCGACGCGCCCTGTTCGGGCACCGGCACGTGGCGCCGCAATCCCGAAGCGCGCTGGCGGCTCGACGAACAGGAACTGTCCCGGTTAACCACGCTGCAGGCCTATCTGCTCGATGTGGCGGCGCGTCTGGTCAAGCCCGGCGGGCGGATCGTCTATGTCACCTGCTCGCTGCTCGACGAGGAAGGGGCGGGGCAGTTCGACGCCCTGCTCGCCCGCCACCCCGACCTGCAGCCGCGCGCGCTTGCGCTGCCGCTGGGGCGTCCGCGCGGGCAGGGTATCCGCTTGTCGCCGGGGCCCGATTCCACCGACGGGTTCTTCATTGCCTGTGCAGCGCGGGTTCAGGCCGCTGCGTGAAGACGGGGATTATCACGCTTGGGCCTGACCACTTCCCGTGTTAGCCATAAGCATTATGGCTGACCCGCCACCTATTCGACGGACGACCCCGCTGGAGACGATTATGCGTTTTGCCCCCGCCGCTGCCGCCCTTTCGCTGGCGCTTGCCATGACATCGAGCGTTGGCTGGGCCGGGGATGACGCACCGACGCCGCGTGCGGCCGTGTTGATTGCCGAGGGCGAAGCGGCGCTGGCGCAAGGCGATACGCAGGGCGCAATCGACGCGTTCGAGGCGGCGCTGGCGGTCGATCCGGGGCATACGCCGATCTTCCTGCGGCTCGCCGAAGCCGCCCGTGCCGACAGCCTGCAGGGCAAGGCGATCCGCTATTACCGCGAAGCGCTGACGCGCGAGCCGCGCAACCTGGCGGCGATCGCGGGCGAGGGCGAGGCGCTGGTCGAGAAGGGCGCGATCGAAAAGGCGCGCGGCAGCCTGGCCAAGCTGGAATCGCTGTGCGGCCAGAGCTGCGCCGAAACGCAGCAGCTCAATGCGCGTATCGCCGCCGGACCCCCGGCGCGCGTACAGACGGCCGAGGCAAGTTTACCGAACGGTATTACCTCGCAGGCTAACTGACCTCCGCAAGGAGGTCGCATGCAGCAGCAAAGAGTTTCGAAATCCGCCGAGATCATGTGGGTCTTGGCGCTTACCGCGGGCGTGTTTAGTAGCATTGGGCTGCTAAGCTTTCTCATCCTTCAGGGAGCATCCGTCGCGGGCTTCGAAAACTCTGTGACGCGCGTGCGTGAATATCAATATCCTTGGTGGCTGTACTGGTTGGGCTCGGTTCTATTATCGGTGATCGGAGCATTGCCGAACATGGTTGCCGCACTGGCGCTGGCCTTGCTCTCCCGGCGCTGGAGCTGGGCTAACCATCCGGTGGTATGGGTGCTGGTGGCTGCAGCCGCAGTTCAGGTGCTTTACGTTTTCGTTGGCATTGATGAACGGCGCACTCTGGGCGAGTGGCTGATCATAACCAGTTCCGCAATGATCGCCGGTGTCGCCGGCTGGCACGGGCTGCGTTTGGGGCGGCGTCAGACCAGCTCGCGAAACGCGTCCACCACGGCGCGGTAGACGCGTTTCTTGAAGGGCACGATCAGGTCGGGCAGCTGCTCCGCCTCGACCCATTTCCAGTCGCAGAATTCGGGCGGATCATGCGCTTCGAGGTCGATGTCGGTATCCGCGCCGGCAAACCGTGCGAGATACCACACCTGTTCCTGCCCGCGGTACTTGCCGCCCCAGAGCTTGCCGATCAGTTCCTCGGGAAGGTCGTAGCGGATTGGCTCGTCCATCGCCTTGAGGATGGTCACATGCTCGGGGCGGACCCCGGTTTCCTCGCCCAGCTCACGCAGCGCGGCATCACGCAGGTCTTCTCCCTGGTCGACGCCGCCCTGCGGCATCTGCCACCAATCGCCTTCCTTATTGTCGATCCGGCGCCCGACGAACACCTTGCCGTCACCGTTAACCAGCATCACACCCACACACGGGCGGTATCCCAGCGTTTCGCTCACCTGTATCGCTCCACCATCAGTTTCGTCGCGTCGAGGAACGCTTCGAGATCCCTCTGACCGCTCGGTATCGCTTTTCTCAGCGTGGTAAACCCGTGAATGATCCCGGGAAACTCGAGATACACCACTTCCTTGCCGAGTTGCACCAGGTGTGCGGCGTATTCCCGGCCGGAATCGCGCAAGGGATCGAGACCCGCGGTGCACACGACGGTTGGCGGGGTGTTCGTGCAATCGCCAACCATCGGCGTGTGGCGCGGATCGCCCGCATCCCCGCCATATTGATCGTTGAACCAGGCCATCGCCGCGCCGGTCAGCAGGAAGCCTTCGGTGAACATCGCGAAGCTGCTGTGCTGCGAGGTGTCGCTGGCCACCGGATAAATCGGTGCCTGCACGATTACCGGCACGTCGGCGGGCTCGTTCATCAGCTGGTTGGTGGTGACGATGGTGAGATTGCCGCCCGCGCTGTCGCCGGTGATGACCAGCCCGGTGATCGTCCGCTCAAGTTCGGCGGGCGATGCGGCGAGCCAGCGCGCCACCGCCTCGCAATCGTCGGGTGCGGCGGGAAAGGGGTGTTCGGGCGCGAGCCGGTAGTCGACCGAGATTACCGGGAGGTCGAGGTGGTGTGAAATTTCGGTGCACAGCGCGTGATAGACCTCGAGGTCGCCGATCACGAAGCCGCCGCCGTGGATGAAGATCACGCAGGGGCCGGGCGCGCGCTCGGCCTTGACGTCGTAGAAGCGCAGCGGGATCGGTCCCGCGGGACCGGGGCACGTCAGATCGCGCTGCACCGCCATCGTCCGCGGCTCGGCCTCGGCCACCGCGCCCATCGCGCGCATCTGCTGGCGCGCTTCTTCGGCACCGACTTCCTCGACCCCCTTGCCGCCCATCGCTTCGAGCATGTCGAGGAACCCGCGTACATCGTCGCGGACATAATGTTCGGTATCGGCCATTGCGTTCTCTCCCATATGCGTTTCTTTTTGGGACTTAGCGTGTTCGCAGCGCTTTTCCATGCGGCTTTTTTGGCCTAGCAGAGAAACTTCATTGCGAGAGGATGGGGCGCGCCCTAGGTGGCGCTTCCCATTGGAAACGGCGCCGCAAGAGATGGCGCAGACAAGGAATATCCGGATGGCAACAGCCGCCACCGCCCCGCAGGACGGCCTCCCCGCAACCCCCGAAAGCGTCGTTGTGCGCTTCGCCGGCGATTCCGGCGATGGCATGCAGCTGACGGGTGGGCAGTTCACCCTGTCGACCGCGCTGGCCGGCAATGACCTGGCCACGTTCCCCGATTTCCCCGCCGAAATCCGCGCGCCGCAGGGCACGCTGTTCGGCGTCTCGGCCTTCCAGATCAATTTCGGCAGCCGCGAAATCAACACCGCGGGCGATGCGCCCGATGTGCTGGTGGCGATGAACCCGGCGGCGCTGAAGACCAATATCGCGGCGCTGAAGCCCGGCGGGCTGGTGATTGCCGACACCGGCGCGTTCACCAAGCGCAACCTCGACAAGGCGCATTACGAGTCCAATCCGCTCGAGGATGACAGCCTCGCCAAATACGACCTGCTCGCCTTCGACATCAGCGAAAAGACGATCGAGGCGGTCAAGCCCTACGGCCTGGGCAACAAGGATGCGCTGCGGTCCAAGAACATGTGGACGCTGGGCCTCGCGCTGTGGATGTTCGACCGTCCGCGCGAACCGATCCACGACTGGCTCAAGGCCAAGTTCAAGTCCAAGCCCGAAATCGCCGATGCCAATATCGCCGCGCTCGATGCGGGGCACGCCTATGGCGAAACCGCCGAGCTCGCGGGGCCGCTCAAGCAGGTCCATATCGATCCGGTGCCCAGCGCGCCGGGGCTTTATCGCACCGTCACCGGCGCCGAAGCGGTCAGC